>JAIDSM010000145.1 GCA_029061225.1 Muribaculaceae bacterium | reverse complement strand
GAATAGGACCGAGTAATTCATCAATTGATTTTGCAGTACGTTTCATAGCTCGAAAATGTTGTCTGTTTCTATGTTGGATTCAGTGATGGTTACGCAACCATCCTCGACGCCCTGCTTAAGCAGTTTCTCAAATTTTTGCAATGTGAGTACATAAGCTTTTAGCTTAGAATCCTCCTCGTATGTTCTTGTGTTCTTCACACCACCGTTACCGAGTATGAGAATTTTGTCGGATAACCGTAGGCAATAAAGACGCAGTTTTGAATTTAGAACAGGCAATGCAACTATGGAGTCAGACTCTCGTCCCTCTCTGCGGAAATATCGTTCGAGAGCACCATTTCTCACAATTAGTTTGATTACAGCAGCTATGCGTGTATAGTCCTCACTGTAATCGGAGTCATTAATGAATTTTGATACAAACTTCTCAAATTCATGCTCCGAGTCACGGAGAAATTGTAGGGTATAGAGGGTACAGTTTTCGCCCTCGTCGATAAGATAGAGTTCAACTTCACTCATAGTAGTTTTATTTGCTATATTATTATAACGCAAAGGTACGACAAATATTTCACTTCTAAATGAAATATTTGTCGTTTAATTGTTCTTCCTATTATAATTTTACTAAATTTTATGTTTTTTTCCCAACAATCACAGTTGTTTTGTTACTATAATTATCAAATGATTTAAATGTAAAAATGCAAAAATCAAGTAGAAATAACATAATAAAACGAAGTTCTGGAAGACTTACACCTCCTCTGTGCGAGATTTTTATGTACTCGCGAAAGTTGAGTTAAAGAAAGAGCCGCCGTTCACCGATGCATGCAGAGCAAAAAAACTTGCAGTATTCAAATTAAATCATTATCTTTGCATTCCCGAACACAAAAATATATAGTTCGGAGATTATTTTTACAAAAGTTCAATAATATGACGAAATTCTTACTTTCATGCATGGCAACCTCCGTTGCTGCATCGGCAATGGCCTCGTCAAAGACCTTGACTCCCGTCAGGGTTCTTGACAATGTCATCCCGGAGAAGTCCGTAACTGTTACAAAGGGGAAGCTTGAGGCCCAATCGTGCGCAGGCTCTCGTTATGTCAAGGTTCTTGATTATGGTGGTTCAGGCCTCATGTATCAGAAGAGGCTTAAGGCTCACTCAGTAAGCAATACCGTAGATCCCTTCTGCAAAAAGGCAAAAGCGCCAAAAGCGAATTCGAAGGCTGTCCTGACAGAAGATTTCGAAGGATGGGACGGCATTGACATTAATTGGCTTCCCGAAGGTTTCGCTTACAGGCATGACTCCGACCGCGAAGGAGCTCAAGTATGGGAAATAACTCCTGAGGGTGCGTTTCAGGGGATGCTCGGAGGTCTTACGGGCAACTGCATCTCGATTAATTACGATACTGAGTATTTGGATGAGTGGCTTCTATTTCCAGAAGTGACCCTCGGCGATAATATGGTGCTCACCATGGATGTCTACAACGACGGTGTATGGTACTTCTCAATGGAAAATATCGACTGGGACGCTTTTGAATATATCGGTGACAAAGTCATCGCCTACGACCAGCAAGTGATGATCAGTGAGGATGGAGGTAAAACTTGGAAACTGCTTAAGTCTCTGGCCGAGGATTTCATGGATAAAGGCTTTGAAGAGCTTTACATGGAATCTACCAATGCATTGAGCAGTATTAGTGTCTCGCTTGCGGACTATTCCGGAAAGACCGTGAAACTCGCTTTCCGTTACGTTGGCACCGACGGCAATCTTGGAGTTGTCGACAACATTTTCATCGGGAATCCACCTCTTGAGGTAAGCTATTCCAATCCTTTTGGATCCCTTTTCTTCGGAATGTCCCCCGAATCAAGATATCTCAATTTTTCTATACTCACCGGACCCGTATACCGCCCGATCTTGTTTGAGAACACGACCTACAACGACGATGCCACTTACACATGGAATTACTTCGGACCGGAATCGACATGGCTTACCGCTGACTCGCAGGATTATCTGGAAGTGACTTATCACACCGACTATACCAACGAGAGCTCAACTGTCAACAACCTTTATTATATGCCTGAGCTCTCCGGAGAGGCTCCGGGATATTCCGCAGGTTCTTTCACCCGGGGTAAGTATCTTCAGGCTGGAGGCAAAGGACAGTTCCTTGTTGCAGACGCCAACGGCAACACATCCATTATCAACTTAGGATTGTCTGTCATCGACCCCGCGACAGAAGGTAATACGACTGTGGCTGATGCCGGACAGCCTATATTCGGTTATAGCGAAGAGGTCGACCGAATTTGGACCGACTACACATTCGGCGACTCAGGCGATGAAGACAACTATGTCAAGCTTACAGCTTATATGGATTATTTCTTCCCATCTGAATATCCTATGGTGATTCGGGGCATACATGCCCCTGCTTCCGGACGCGTGAAGGATGGCGTACGATTCAAGGCTGAAATCGTTCCGCTCTCCGAGAAGGGCGTTCCTGAAGATCCTATCGCTGTTGCGGAATGCGGATATGACGACCTTGATATCTACGAGACCGGAGGTGTCAACAACTTCTTGAATCTCAACTTCACTTTCTCCGAACCTGTGGTCATGTCTTCCGACGTATGCATGGCTTACCTTGTTCGTATAAGCGGTTTCAATGATCCTGACCACGTGGAGATTTTCAGTCCTTGGCTATCGGAAAACTCCAATCCGGATGAAATGGCTCTCGGCTGGATTCAGAAGACTATCGTCATGGACGGTAACGCTCGCGAAAGCTTGACTCCTGTAGCAAACTATGTAGAAGACTACCTCGCCTTCTATATAATGCTCGACGCCGAGTTCCCTTGGCTTGAAGGTCCGGAATCCGTAAGCGACTGGAACAACATGACAGCATCGGCTGTTCTTGATAGCTCAGTGGAAGGAAAGGAGCTTTCCTTCGAAAACCTTCCCGGATGGCTCACTGCGTCTGCCGAAGGACAGTATGACAAGACCGTGGTGACATTCCACGCAGCCATGACTGAAGAGATAAAGGAAGATGCTGAAGTGACTGTATCAGCTCCCGGCGTTAGCCACACCATTCTGGTGAAAGCTCCTGAATTCAGCGGAGTCAAGTCTGTCGATTCCGTCAATGGTGCGACGATGTTCTACAACGTCTCCGGTATGCCCGTCAATACATTGGAAGCTCCCGGAGTATACATCGTCAAAGATGCATCCGGTGTCACCCGCAAAATCACTGTAAAATAATCAGACCCTTCCTAACACTTAGGGCCATACCTACATTCACAAAAAGCGCTTTATATCCTCCCTTTCCACCGGGATATAAAGCGCTTTTCTTCCTTCCAATCAGATTGCGGCCATGCCTTAACATTCACATACTAAAACCGATCTGTTATTTATTCATTCTCTACTTGGGCACTTTCAGCCCGAACTCAATACAGATATATTCTTCTCTTGGACGGATATCGCGAAGTTCGATATTCTCAACTGCGGCCTTAGCCTTCTCGATTTCCGATAGATTGATACGTATACGATGTCCCTCCTCCGGATGGATTCCGGCGCTAAGTTCAGGAAACTGACTTTTAAAGAAGCTCAAAACTCCGCTTATTATCATATCCAGTCCAAACGCGCCGTCGTAAGTAATCAGTATGGTGTCAGCTCTCACCTCGTCAATATGAATATTGACGCTGACATTGATATCCTTGATAAGAACTCTCTGGGTGTATGTCACACGCATCTCCTTCTCTCCTGCGAAAGAGAGACTGACAGGCTTCCCAAACCGAGCCTGCATGTAGGAATTCAATTCCCGATATGTAGCCTTTATTTCCATATGAAATAATAACGCTTCTTATCTCCATACAGTTTGAAAGGTTACCTACCGATTCTGCACGTTTTTTCTGTTGTCATAAATCCACATCCATTCCTTCCTCTTATATTTGCTCTTTACCATTGAATTGTAAGTCTCATTGTTGGCTACTATATTTTTTTGGTTCATTCCATCCGGAGGGTCTGGGATAGTTGCTGAGCATGCTCGCCCTCGCCAAAGCAACTACCCAAATCCTATTGTTCTAATTGTGACAATTCTGGCAAATGTTACCCCATACTGCCCAAATCGTGCAGTCAAACCATTTTCTTACACACTTTTTAACATTAAAAATTTCTTCTCCCTTACCTTCTGATTGTACCTTTGCCATCGGAAACAAAATTGACAGTTTCTTCGCGGGAGCATGATGCCTTACGGCGCGCCCCGTGCCATCGCCTATGGAGCCGCCCTATGGAGCGGCAGGCTTCCCAGCCTGCCGAATGCAGCCTTGTCCCAACTCTTAAGACTTAAGACTCAAGACTCAACTCCCCGAGCCTTGGAAAGAGATCTATGGCATCCTGCCACATCCCGTCAATGCACCGACAAATGCATCCGGAACGTACGAACTGCAGCATTGAGGCCCACACGCGCCCTCTGCAGTACCCGTCTGTTCCGAACGCATCCGTCCTCCCAATGGAAGGGAGGTTTCCAACCTCCCAGCACCGTCAAGGTACGTTCGAATCAACCGGACAGCACCATTGTCAGACACAGTCGTACAACGTAAAACGCAATACGTACAACGCATTGACCAAAAGAGTATCGACATTTGGGCCGGTGACATGACCGCATTCATCGCCTTATACTCTCCCCGCCATAGGTGGCTGGGCATTTGGAGCCGCAGACTCCATCGTAAAAGTATGAATCATTCCACTTATATATTAATGGCGCTTTGTCTCCGATCGATAACCGAGTTGGAGACAGAGCGCCATTTTTTATTTTATAATGACAGCTGACTTCTGACAGCTCTCTCCTCATTTCACTTTCTTTAAACTTCTTTCAAAAACAATGGCGTGAAATTCTATGTTATTATTTATGAAGTTTGGCACGGTATTTGCTACTTCCATTACGGATGGCTCTATCGACCACACCACATTATTAATATAAAGTATAACCCGATAAAACTAATAACTGAAATGAACATCAGACCACTTGGCGACCGCGTGCTCGTGCAGCCGACTGCCGCAGAAGAAGTGACTATGTCAGGAATCATCATCCCTGACTCAGCAAAAGAAAAACCCCTCCGCGGCAAAGTGCTCGCAGCAGGCAACGGTTCTAAAGACGAGGAAATGCTCCTCAAGGCAGGCGACGAAGTGCTTTATGGCAAATATGCCGGCACCGAAATCGAATTCGAAGGTGAGAAATATCTCATCATGCGTCAGAGCGACGTCCTCGCTGTTATAGCATAAATTTTATAAAAAATCGTAAAACGTAACGTCAAACGTACAACGTAAAACGCACAACGTAAAACGTACAACGTACAACGTAAAACGCAAAAAACAATGGCAAAGATCATTAAATTCAACATACAGGCTCGCGAAGAGCTTAAGAAAGGTGTCGACGCTCTCGCCGACGCTGTCAAAGTGACACTCGGCCCTAAAGGCCGCAACGTTATCATCGAGAAGAAATTCGGTGCTCCTCACATCACAAAGGACGGTGTGACCGTAGCTAAGGAAATCGAACTCGAAAACGCATTTGAGAACATGGGCGCCCAGCTCGTGAAGGAAGTGGCTTCCAAGACCGGCGATCAGGCCGGTGACGGTACTACTACAGCTACTGTCCTCGCTCAGGCTATCGTGACCGAGGGCCTTAAGAATGTTGCCGCAGGTGCAAATCCGATGGATCTCAAGCGCGGTATCGACAAAGCTGTATCCGTTGTTGTTGAAGGCATCAAGGGTATGAGCCAGGAAGTTGACGACGATATGGCTAAGATCGAAAACGTGGCCCGCATCTCTGCAAACAATGACGAGGAAATCGGCCGTCTTATCGCCGAGGCTATGAAGAAGGTGAAGAAGGAAGGCGTTATCACTGTTGAAGAGGCTAAAGGCACTGAGACTACTGTGGATGTAGTGGAAGGTATGCAGTTCGACCGCGGATACATCAGCCCCTATTTCGTGACCAACTCCGAGAAGATGGAGTGCGAGATGGATTCTCCTTTCATTCTCCTCTACGATAAGAAGATTTCTAACCTTCAGGAACTTCTTCCTATTCTTGAGGCTGTGGCTCAGTCAGGCCGTCCTCTCCTCATCATCGCTGAGGATGTGGACAACGAGGCACTTGCCACTCTCGTTGTTAACCGCCTCCGCGGTTCCCTTAAGATCTGCGCTGTCAAGGCTCCCGGCTTCGGCGACCGCCGCAAGGAGATGCTCGAGGATATCGCTGTCCTCACAGGCGGAAACGTTATCAGCGAGATCAAGGGCATGCAGCTCAAGCAGGCTACAGTCAACGATCTCGGTACAGCCGAGAAGGTGACTGTCAACAAGGATAATACAACTATCGTCAACGGCGCCGGCGCCAAGGAAGCCATCGATGCCCGCGTCGCTCAGATCAAGGCTCAGATCGAAGCTACTACCTCTGACTACGACAAGGAGAAACTCCACGAGCGTCTTGCCAAACTCGCAGGCGGTGTGGCTGTGCTCTATATCGGAGCTCCCTCCGAGGTTGAGATGAAGGAGAAGAAAGACCGCGTAGACGACGCTCTCAGCGCTACTCGCGCCGCTATCGCCGAAGGTATCGTTCCTGGTGGCGGCGTGGCATACATCCGCTGCCTCAATGCCCTCGATGAACTTAAGGGTGCCAACAATGATGAGACCACAGGTATCGCCATCATCCGCCGCGCTATCGAGGAACCCCTCCGTCAGATTGTGGCAAACGCCGGTCTTGAAGGTGCGGTTATCGTTCAGAAAGTGAAGGAAGGCACCGGCGACTTCGGCTACAACGCACGCACCGACAGCTATGAGAATTTCTTCGCTACCGGTGTGATCGATCCCGCCAAAGTGACTCGTGTGGCTCTGGAAAACGCCGCAAGCATCGCAGGTATGTTCCTTACCACTGAATGCGTGATCGCCGACAAGAAGGAAGACAATCCCGTACCCCCCATGCCCGCAGGCGGTATGCCCGGCATGATGTAATCTCAACATAACAGACATTTAGAGGCAGGGGGACACGCATCGTCCACCTGCCTCACCATTTTTTACGATTGGCCTACAGTAGGGACGCACGGCTCGTGCGTCCACCCTCATCCGGCCGTCAAAAAGCAGACTGAAGACTCAAGACTCAAGACTCAAGACTTAAGACTCAAGACTTAAGACTCAAGACTTAAGACTTAAGACTAATTTGGCACGATGTTTGTTATATCATTTAGAAAAGATTGATAAGAAAGGTAAAGACATAAATGAAGAACGACTATTCTAAGCAGTTCAGGCCCATTCTGGAGCAAGCCTACAGCATCGCTCAGGAATTTAACTCTAAAGTGATCGTCAGCGAACATTTCGTGCTCGCTGCCCTACGCGATGAAAACGGATATGCCCTGAAGATCCTGAATCAACTCCGCATTCCCATCGACAAGATGCGTCGGGAAGTGGAGGAATATATCACCGACCTTGTAAACTCAGGAGAATCCACTACCCTCTTCGAGCAGCAGTACCGTATAAGCCTTCCGGCTGTCAGGCATCTTCAGCTTGCTACTTCAGAGGCCCGCAAAATGCATGCTTCTGTGATCGGAGGTGAGCACATACTTCTGGCGCTTATCCACGACCAGCGCTCGATGGACAGCGAGTTCCTTAAGGAATTCAAAGACAAATACCTCAATTTCGACATCTCTATCCAGGCGATAGGTCCGGGGCAGATGCCTCCGTTCCCCTTCGGTCAGCAGAAAGACAACAACGAAGAAGATCCGGATATGGATGAAGATGAGGATGATATGTTTGAGACCACTGCACGCTCCGGCTCTAAGTCAGGAAGCTCAAAGGGGAAAGAGAAATCCGATACCCCGGCTCTTGACAAATTCGGCTACGACATGACGAAGAGCGCAGCCGAGGGACGACTTGACCCCGTCGTTGGTCGTGAGGTTGAGATCGAACGTCTCGCTCAGATTCTTTCGCGAAGGAAGAAAAACAATCCTGTGCTCATCGGCGAACCCGGTGTCGGCAAGTCAGCTATCGTGGAGGGCCTCGCTCTGCGTATCAACCAGCGAAAGGTGCCGCGCGTGCTCTTCAACCGACGGGTGATAGGTCTTGACATGGCCGGTATGGTGGCCGGGACTAAATACCGCGGCCAGTTTGAGGAACGTATCAAGGCGGTGCTCGACGAACTATCCAAGAACCCCGATATAATCCTCTTCATCGACGAGATTCATACGATCGTCGGTGCCGGTGGCGCTCCGGGCACTATGGATGCAGCCAACATCCTCAAGCCGGCTCTCGCCCGAGGCGAGATACAGTGTATCGGAGCTACGACTCTTGATGAATACCGCAAGAACATCGAGAAGGATGGCGCTCTCGAACGCCGCTTCCAGAAAGTGATTGTGGAGCCTACTACCCCTGAGGAGACTCTTGAAATCCTTAAGAAGGTGAAGCCTAAATATGAGGACCATCATAATGTCATCTATACCGACGAGGCCCTTAAGGCCTGTGTGGAACTGACAGAACGTTACGTCTCAGACCGTAATTTCCCCGACAAGGCACTTGACGCGCTCGATGAAGCCGGAAGCCGCGTGCATATTAGCAACATTGTGGTGCCTGAGGAGATGGACGCTCTCGAAAATGAGATTGCGGTGACTACTGAGGAGAAACTTAAGGCGGCTGGCGAGCAGGACTTCGCGAAAGCTAAGGAACTCCGCGACCGTGAGACTTCCCTGAAGGCTGAACTTGAGAAGATTAAGGCTAAATGGGAGGCGAAACTCGACAAGGAACGCCAGACAGTCGACGACGAGAAGGTGGCGGAGGTAGTCGCTATGATGACCGGCGTGCCTACCCAACGAATCGCTCAGACGGAAGGCAACAGACTTCTCGAGATGGGCACTACGCTCAACGGTTCTGTTATTGGTCAGGATGATGCCATCAAGAAGGTGGTGAAGGCCATCCAGCGCAACCGTATCGGACTCAAGGATCCTGATAAACCCATCGGCGTGTTCATGTTCCTCGGTCCTACAGGTGTGGGCAAGACACATCTCGCGAAGAAACTCGCTGAATACCTCTTCGACTCTGCCGATGCTTTGATTCGCGTCGACATGAGTGAGTACATGGAGAAATTCACCGTCAGCCGTCTCGT
>JAIDSM010000144.1 GCA_029061225.1 Muribaculaceae bacterium | reverse complement strand
GAAAGTATATCACTGTCCAGAATTATCGTCGGGCTATATAGGCATCATGACCTTATTTTAGTGACATTAGTCTTAAGAGTTAAGGGTTAAGTTTTGAACAGTGAACAGTGAACATTGAGTGTTGAACAGTGAACATTGAGTTCAAGACTTAAAAACAAATATCCCTTTGAAGGGTGCCGGACTTCCGACACCCTTCTTTGACTTAATCCTTGCCGCAGTTGCTCCCGCTCCGAGAGCGAGGCGAGAGCGCCTCTGCCTATTTGCCTCCGAGCATTTACTGCTAATAGCTGACCGCTGATAGCTAATCTCTCAAGACTCAAGACTTAAGACTCAAGACTTAAGACTGATAGCTGACAGCTCAAAACAAAAACTAAAAAAAATGTGCTTTTTATTTTGAATATCATTTATTTTTATTACCTTTGCAGACGTAATGACGCCCCTTTGCTTAAGGGTACTCTAATACCTATCGTTAACCTATTATCAAAACCGCTAAACCTCCATCATGACGGTAACCGACATGAGAAACTCTTTCACTTCCCACCTGCTTAGGGAAAGCAGGCCGCATAACCTGCGTTTTCGCGCTACCCCCCCCCATTTACTAAACACATATCAATCAATAACTTATACCAAAAGCCACTCCTCCCCTACCAAGGGGTCGAGGGGCTTTTTCGCGTCTGCATTCAGGTCTCTACCGACCCGGTCGTATGGACGCACGGCTCGTGCGTCCCTACCAAAAACTAAAAAAACTAAACAAAACAACATAATATAAACAATTTAACTTTAACAACATGAGGAAATTATTGACGTTTCTTTTTGCGTTCTTAGCCTCCATCGGCTTAATGAATGCACAACAAGCAACCCTAACATGGGGGCTTGTGACTGACCTTTCCGGATCGAGTTCTGAACCGGAAATAACCTTAAAGGAGGTAACTTATGGCAGTAAGCTAACTCCTACATCAATAGGTAAAAGT
Organism: Muribaculaceae bacterium; assembly: GCA_029061225.1. Taxonomy (GTDB): domain Bacteria; phylum Bacteroidota; class Bacteroidia; order Bacteroidales; family Muribaculaceae; genus Lepagella. The sequence continues at coordinate 5,712 of JAIDSM010000144.1, read as the reverse complement.
TACAACGAGGGCAAAGGGACTCTCTTTAGTCCTGCTGCAACCGGTAATTACACAAGTGCTCTTACTGATGGATCATGGACCGTAACATTTACGATTTCTATAGCGGATGGTTATTCATTTAAACCTAGTAATGTTTCATTCTTCAGTGCAGCCGATGGTTCCGGTAATGATCACTTTGTAGATGTACATTTCAATAATGACTCACCATTTATTTCAAAATATAAAATCGGTCGAGGTAGCTCAGCCGCAGAAACCAAAAGCGTTAGTATATCTGACATAGAACTGAAAGGCGAGAATACCCTTAAATTTGATCTTTATGGGAAGCCTGGTGGGACAACTAAAGGATGGACAATTGGCCATGTTGAAATTATCGGTGAATTAGTTGATTTAAGTGATCCCCGTCCTAAGGCTAATATTTCTTGGAATAAGACATCCACATCACTAAAAATCCGTGACGCTTTTACGGCACCTGCTTTCAACAATCCAAACAATCTACCCGTCATTTTCAGCTCATCCAACGAAGAAGTAGCCGTTGTTGATGAAAACGGTAAGATATCTTTGATAGAAGGAGCACTTGGTACCGCCATGATTTCCGCAACATATGATGGATCTGTAGAAAACGCTCCATACAAGACCACTACTGCAAACACGACCATCGAAGTTGTTACAAATGTCAAGGATGTAAACGCTCAGGTTGGGTATGAAAAAGTTGAATCAATTCCGCTCACCCAACTCTATACAGCCAATGCAACAAGCGGAACTTTAGCAGCCGGCAATCTGATTGATGATGACAATATCACCATTAAGACCATCTATTCAGCTACCTATTCGTCTTATGGTAAAGAATACCTTGGAAATAACTTTAAAGGTTCGGTCCAATTGGGACGCGTAAAAAACGCGCCTTCAGTAGATAATCCATTTGGTACTGAAGAATCGAAAAACAGTCCTATCATCGTTACCCCCAATGTGGATTGTAAGGTAGTGATGTTCATTCGCCGACAAACCGTTGAGCAAGAGGAGATGACTACTGAAGACGATGATGTTGTTAATAATGTAATTACCCGTACCCATTACATGGGTATGTCACCTAACGACGGCAAGGGTATATTTGCATCTCCTCATAGTGCAATCGACACCAAATTAGATCAGAATCTTGTATTCGGTGCTTATGCTGATAATACCGCTACAGATTACTTATTCTGTGCAGTAGAATGGAACATGAAAGCCGGTGAAACATATACAATTTGGGCATCAGGGACAACTATTGCAATGAATGGTATAGGATATTACACCGATTATACCGAAGCACCTGAGGATCCGATCACTCGGACATCCTGGGACTTCACCAAGTGGAGCGACGCAACAGTAGCTAATCTTAAAGCTGACAACAACTGGTCGGATATCGAGTATGCTACCAATACCGAACCTACTGAGCTGTCAAAAGATAATTGCTTCTGGCAGGCATCCGCCTCGAAAGGTCTGAGCCCCAACAAATACGTGAAGGCGAACCGTACGACAATCGATGAACTCGCTGGTCTGAAATATATCAACACCAACGACCGCTCTCTCGCTATAGCTGTCAACTATCAGTCACCTAATGCGAACGAAGGATTAGGCCCATATTACGGAAAGTCATATCTTTGGCTCGGCAACGGTAATAATAAGGACTACTTCACAATTCCTGGTGTGCCTGCGGGCGCAACCATCAAGATGGGTGTTGAGTCTCATAACCTAACAGAAGCTCGAGGAGTGCAACTTTCCGTTAATGGAGAGGAACTTTTAGCTCCCAACGGTGAACCCGTAGCTGCCCCCACGGAGTATGCAGAACAGGAATGGGTTGTACCGACTTCCGCAGAAGAAAGTAATGAAGTAAAGGTTTCCATTACCAACGGATGTCACCTATATTATATCACCGTCACTCCTCCCCAGCGCCAAATCCAGGATTATACCATCCAATATAAGGCAAACGATAAGGTCATTGAAGGGAAAAATAAGACCAAGAATGGTTTTGTAGGCGATCCTGTTGAAGTGACCGATGAAGACAAGGCTGAATTCTCCATTACAGAAGGAAACGTAACCACAACGTACACCTATTTCAGCGATGACTCCGAAGGCATGACAATCAATGCCGATGGCAAGACTGTTGTCACCATCACCATGACCGCCACGGAGAAGAGAGTGAATACTCTTTATTCATGGGACTTCACGAAGTGGAGCGATGAAACTATTGCTAACCTCAAGGCTAAGACTAACTGGTCTGATATCGAAAGTGCTTCCGCTACAGAGCCTACTGAAGCTTCTAAAGACAACTGCTTCTGGCAGGTCTCTGCAAAGGATATTAATGAGAATAAATATGTGATGGCCAATGGCGCAGTCATAAAAGAACTCGAAGGTTTGGTATACACCAATACAAACGATCGCTCATTAGCAATAGCATTGAACTATCCCGAAACTTCTTTAGGCAATTATCATGGTCCTTCTTATCTCTGGCTCGGCAGCAACAAAAAGAACTACTTCATAATTCCCAATGTTCCTGCGGGCTCAACTATCAAGATGTGTGTTGAGACACACAAAATCGGAGATCCACGTGGAGTGGAGCTTTCCATCTCAGGCAATAAACTAAACGGCCTCGACGGTAACCCCGTTGCTTTGCCCACCAAATATACAGAGCAGGAATGGTTCGTTCCGGAAGATGCTGCTGAACTCAATGATGTTCAGATTTACAACACTAACGGCTGCCACATCTATTACATCACCGTAACTCACCCTGAGCTGCAGAAATATACCCTACGTTATGTTGCTGGCGAAGAGACCATCAAGGAAGTGACCAAGGTCGGCAATTCCGGCTCTCCCATATCACTGACTGATGAGGATAAGGCTGATATCACAATCACAGCAAATGGACTCAGCACGAAATACAGCTATTCCGGCGATAATTCGGAAGGCAAGACAATAGATGCCGACGGATCTACAGTAATCACCATCACAATGCTTAAGGGATTGTCTATACCGACTGGTTATATGGCTATTCCCGGTGAGCTTAGCATCACACATTCAAGCTGGGACTACCAAGGCGGTCTTAAACTTGAAAACAATGATACTAATATCGGTTATATAAAAAATAAGAACAGCGCTACCGGCAAACTTTATGTTACGGAATCAGGCGTATACAGTATGAACATTGACTTCTATGTGTTTAAGAATGCGTGTGACATGCAAATCGAAATCACTGACGAGGAATCAGGCAACAAGGAAGTTGACACGTACTATAACATAGCGGATAAGCATGAAGCCAAAATACTTCTTGAAGGAACTCTCACAGAAGGCAAGAAGACCATAAAATATACATTCCATAGCGAATCAGACGGCTATCTTGTCAACTATAGAAATCATACCATCACAAAGGTTGGCGAGACATACGCTGCCCTTAAGGCGATTACAGCTGAGGGTCTAACTAAGGCTGAAACAGAAGGTTATGACTATACATTCAACATCCCGATGACTTATGAAGGAGAGACTGTAGCGTTGAAAGCCGATCTCCTCAATGCAACATTGAGTGTGAAGGCTGGAGAAAATGAAATCGAGGTAGCCGAAGACGGCACATTCAAACTCCCTGTTCCCGCTCCCAACGAGGCTTCCGAAGCTGAGCTTACCCTCAACCTCGAGGAAGGCGCAATTGCTCCGCAGACTGAATTCAAGCTCCGTCTGTTCCATGTAGACGGCGTAATGCTCACCGGCATTAATATCGACGGACTCGTTGTAGATGAGGAAACTGTCGCTTCCATCCAATCAGAAAAGAAAGGCCCTACTATCGACGGATACGTCTTCACTACTCTTCCCAAAGTGGTAGCATCATTCAAGGATGGCAATACAGTAGAGGCTACCGGCACATTAGCTGACGACCAAACTACTGCCACCTTCACTTTCCAGGGTGTTGCCGGCGACAAGACCGAAGACTATAGCTTCACTCTTACCGGATTCCATATCTATCAGGAATCTGAGAAAGACGACACTGAAGTCCTCAAGTACAATGCAGAATATAAAGATAAAGGTGGAGAAGGAATCTGGAGTGATGGCCGCTTCTCACTCACATCAAACGCAGGATGGGACGGTTCACAGTTCAAGATGAGAAGCAGCGACCCCGTTACGATGATTGCACCTTCATATCTTCAGATCAAGCAGATAAAGATGGCTTGCATGCGCGAAAATGGCAAAGATCCTTCTGTGACAGGTAAAGTTGCTTCTGTGACAAGCGAAGGAGCTACAGTATATCTGCCTTCTGCAAGTGAATTCAAGGCTGGTGTTGATGATAATCACTCCCTCAATCTCGTCATCAACGTTGAGAATCACAAACGGGGAACTCCCTTCGTCATCACTTTTGAAGGTGGTAGTGAGGTGGTAGCATGGTTTGAATTCATCTACGAATCTTTCTATGTAGACGTAACCGGTATCACTCTCAAGGATAATGAGGGTCAGACTCTCGACGAAGGTGCTGAAATAGAACTTACCGGCAAGAACGCCGAATACAAGTTCTCAGCTACTGTAACTCCATCTGACGCTTCAGAACCGACTGTAGAATGGACTTCCGACAACAACGATGTTGTCACCGTTGACGAAAACGGCAAGGTGAAAACAGTAGGTGTTGGTAAAGCAAAAATAACCGCAACAGCAGGCAAATTCTCTGCCTCCTGCACCGTAAAGGTTTATCCAAGGCTTGGCGACGCCAACCATGACGATGCTATCGATATCAGAGACGCAGTAGACATCACCAACTATGTCGTTAAAAAGAAAACGGTAGCTGACGAGGACTTTGAATTCTATCTAAGAGGTGCCAACGTAAACGAAGACGAAAGCGGAATGATCACCTTCGCAGACGCTTCTGCAGTTGCTGTAATGGCGGCAAAAGAACCCGGTTCCGAATCTACTCAGAACCGCATCCGTGCCGCCTACGATGCAGACTCAATGGATGCACTCGTGATCGGACGCGTATCCGCTTCTTCAAAAGGCAGCGTAATCCCCGTCACTCTTGACAACACCGAGGAATACGTAGCCCTCCAGGCCGACATCATCCTCCCTGAAGGAATGAATGTTGACGTGAAGGCAGGAAGCAGAATCGCAGGCAGCCATTCAATGATCACATGGAATCATGCCGACAATCATATCCGCGTGGTTATCTTCAACCTCGGAAACAATGCGTTTGCCGACAACGATGCCCCGATATTTGAGATCGTAACTGATTCCTATGTATCGGCTTCTGACATCGCGATAACTTCCATCATCGCTTCCGACACTGACGCCAATGGATATATGCTTGCCTCAAGGACTGGTGACACCAACGGCGTGGCCGCAATCGGTCTTGATCCGGAGGCTCCGGTGAAGGTATTCGACGTGAACGGCATCTACGTAGGCGACACTATGGAAGGTCTCAAGCAGGGCACCTACATCGTGCGTCAGGGCGAAGTTGCCAAGACGGTACGCGTACGTTGAAGTCTTAAGTCTTGAGTCTTAAGTCTTAAGAGTTGAGTATTGAACAGTGAACAATGAGTATTGAACAGTGAACAATGAGTGTTGAACATTGAACAATGAGTATTGAACAGTGAACAATGAGTGTTGAACACTTAACCAATGACTTAATTCTTAATAATTCAACTTTCGTAAGCGAAAGTTGAGGGTTATAAGGTTATTAGGTTAAAGGGTTATAAGAAAAATTTG
>JAIDSM010000143.1 GCA_029061225.1 Muribaculaceae bacterium | reverse complement strand
GATCGCGCAGGAGCACCTTTGCCTCGAGCATTACCCGGATATTGATCCACTCCTTAGGGCTTCTTCCGCTTGCCTCGCGTACCATTCTACTGAGATATTTAGGTGTAATGCAGAGTCTGTCGGCATAGAAGGCGATATCCCGGTGTTTCAGGCTAAAGCCTTCGACGAGCTCAAGAAAATCATTGTGTATGCACTCCGCCCGTCCTGACGCTTGCGTTCTTGACATTCCGGCTTCCGTAATGTGCTGAGAAATATAATAGAACAACGTGGTAAGGCAACTTGTGGCGAGTTCCTCGACAGCCTGAAATCCCGGTTCCTCCATTCTATGGCGCATTATGGTGTAGAGCGCCGTTATGTCAGCAAACTCCCGTTCGCTGAGCATAAGGCAAGGATGCTTCTCGACTTTTGAAAGAATTTCCATGCTTGGCCTGAACCCTGTCTCCATCACCTTGAACCGACTCGAGAACGCCATCATAAGAACCTTGATGTCTCCAGAAATCTCCAGACACTCCCCTATCGCGCCTTCCATAATAAGCAGCATGCTTCCTCTGGTGAGAACATATTCCTTCATCTGGGTCCTGATCCTCAGACAACCCTTCTGGCAAAGCAGAATCATCGTAAACCTGATCCTAAAAGGCATATTGAGGTACTTTTCCGATAAAGGCAAAAGATCCATCTCGCTCAATCCGCTTCCGGGAGCGATGGTGTCTGAAATAAGAAAATGGCTTCCGAGTGTCAGCGTATTGTCTGACACCGGAAGATCATCAAGCCCGAGTCTTTTTTCCTCTTCAACCTTTTTCATACCTCCTTGTCTCTGATTGAGACCGCAAAGTTACTAAATTCGACAATAATCGGCAATAATTTTAAGAAAAAATGTCACTTAGAGGAAGTTTTGAACAATTCCCGATACAAATAAGACACGACTCCCCTATTATTTTTTACTAAATTTGCACGCTAAATTTTAAGTGATGAAAATACGTGGTTTTATATCGGCGGCATTGCTTTCATGCATATTGGCCGCCTGCTCGAACAGCGGAGGAGATTCGGGCGTATTGTCGCACAGTGTGTATATCTGCAAGCCGGAGGCTACCGACGGATCGTCGTCGCTGACTTTTCCAGGCGTAGTAAAAGAGAACGAAAACGTCAGCCTCGGCTTCAAGACAGCCGGCCAGATAAAACGGATATTCGTCAAGGAGGGAGACCATGTGCGTACAGGGCAACTTCTTGCCGAACTTGACGCCGAAGACTATAAGCTTGGCGTGGAGGCATTGCAGATCCAGTATGACCAAGTAAGTCAGGAAGTGGACCGTGCCCGCAGGCTTTTCGAAAACAAGAGCATGTCGCAAAACGACTATGACAAGGCGGTAGCCGGACTCAAACAATTAGGAGTGCAGCTACAAGCAAATAAGAACAAGCTTGCCTATACCCGCCTCTATGCCCCGACATCCGGGATAGTGGAGTCTGTGGGGTATTCCGCCGCTGAAATGGTGGATGCCGGAACACCTGTGTTTACCCTTATGACGGCAGGAGGAATGGAAGTAACATGCGACATTCCGGCGACTGCATACGGAGAGCGTGAGCGGTTTTCCTCTTTTTCATGCAGTTCCCCATATCTGGGCGACGAACAGGTGCCATTGAGGCTTATCGGCATAATACCTAAGGCCAACAGTAGCCAACTCTACCGCATGAACCTTACATTCGCAGGGAATCAGGCGAAATCCGTCACCGCTGGAATGAACGTAGAGGTGACAATCGGAATGGCAGATAATGGGGACTCCGGACTGCTCATACCCTCATCTGCCCTCTTCACAAAGGATGAGAAAGAATATGTATGGATCATGAAGAACGATTCCACCGTGTCGGCACAGCCGGTAGTCACTGAAGGACGTTTGCGCGGAGGAATGGTGAAAGTGACGGAAGGACTCTCCCCAACTGACAATGTAGTGAGAGCGGGAGTATCCATGCTCACAGCAGGTGAAAAAGTGAGAGTGATTGAAAAGCCGAGTAAAACCAACGTCGGAGGACTCTTATGAACAGGATAACACGCTTTTTCATGGAGCGACGTGTATTGTTCTGGTCGCTCATGGTCGGCATCATCATAGCCGGAGTGCTCGCTTTCATGAGCATGCCCAAGCTCGAGGACCCGGCGGTGCCCGTAAAGCAGGCAATGGTCATTGTTCCCTATCCCGGGGCATCGGCTCATGAGGTGGAGCTGAATGTGGCACAGAAAATGGAAGACGAGCTGCGCAGCCTTCCCGACGTCTACAAAATAAAGTCGGACTGCCAGAGTGGCATAGCCATGATCACTGTGGAATTCAAGATGACGGTGCTGACCGAAGACCTCGAGCAACATTTCGACCAGCTGCGGCGGAAAGTAAGCGACATGTCGTCGCAGCTGCCTGCCGGATGCTACGACCCTGTGGTGATGGACGACATGATGGACGTCTACGGCATATTCTATTCCCTTTCAGGAGAAGGATATGACTATCCCGAACTCCTTAAATATGCAAAGTATATAAGGCGAGGACTTCTTGCGGTGCCGGGAGTGAAGAGAGTGACGATAGCCGGAGGGCGCGACGAGACCATCGACATAACACTGAGCAAGGAGGAACTCGCCCGCAACGGACTCATTCCCTCTCAGGTGATGCTTGCCCTTCAATCGGCAGGAAAACCGGCCAACGCCGGAGCTTATGCAAGCGGAGCAGACAGAATAAGGATGCAGGTAGACGAAGGTATAGACAACGAAGAGGATCTGCGCAACCTTCTAATAAACACTCCTGACGGACGCCATATGCGTCTCGGTGACCTCGCAAGGATAGAACGAACGCTCACGACTCCGCAGCGCAACGGATTCTTCGTAGACGGAAAGCCATCGCTCGCCATATGCGTAGCAATGGAAAACGACGCTATAGTCCCCGATGTAGGCAAAGCTGTGGATAAGGAAATGGCCGTGCTCATGCGCAGCGTGCCCGCCGGAATGGAGACCGAAAAGATTTTCTTCCAGCCCGACAAGGTCAGTGACGCCATATCCTCGTTTATGGTCAACCTTCTCGAGTCTGTGCTCATAGTCATCATAGTGCTCATCTTCACGATGGGCTTCAGGAGCGGACTCATCATAGGCTTCGGACTCGTGCTCACGATAGCTGTGTCCTTCCCTATCCTCCTCCAATGCGGCACAACCCTGCAGCGCATATCTCTCGGTGCTTTTATCGTGGCAATGGGTATGCTTGTGGACAACGCCGTGGTAATAATGGACGGTATCCTCGTAGACAAGAAACGACGTCTGCCGGAGAGCACCTATCTTTACCGGATAGGCAAGAACACGGCGTTACCCCTGCTAGGCGCGACAGTGATAGCTGCAGCCACCTTCATATGCATATATCTCTCGCCCGACTCTGCCGGGGAATATGCAGGCGACCTCTTCCTCGTGCTGTGCGTCAGCTTGCTCGCAAGCTGGGTCATAGCCCTCGTGCAAGTGCCGGTCTGCGCCAAGGCGTGGCTTCCGAAAGAGGATAAGGAATCCGGTCAGGACAATGACGGGAAGGTGATGGACTCCCCTGCCCACAGGGCAGTCAGGAAATCAGTGGCTTTCCTGATTGACCACAAGTGGCCTACCGTAGTACTCTCGCTTGTTCTTCTCGGTCTGAGTATGCTCGGACTGACGAAGGTGAAAAATCTTTTCTTTCCTGATTTCGACTACAAGCAGTTTGTCGTGGAATGCTATTTTCCATCGCAGTCCTCTCCCGACAGCGTGAGCAGTCAACTTCACGAGATGAGTCGGATGCTTTCGACCGACAAGGACATCGAGCGCGTGGCAATCAGCATGGGGGCTGCTCCTGCCCGCTATTGCCTCGTGCGCCCGATGTCGTCAGGAGGTGACCGCTACGGCGAGTTGATTGTGGACTGCAAGGACTACAAGACAGTCGTTGCTCAGATTCCGGAGATCCGGAGGGAACTGCGCGAACAGTTTCCCGACGCTTATATCCGTATCCGTAAATATAACTTCTCTATTTCCACGTCTCATACGGTGGAAGTGGAATTCGCAGGTCCTGATCCGGCAGTGCTCAGGGAATTGAGTGCCAAGGCAGAGAAGATAATGAGGGAATGCCGCTATGTGGATCCGTATTCGGTACAGAACAACTGGAATCCTACAGCCAAGACACTTGTAGTGGATCTCGACAGAGGGAATGCCCTTACAGCCGGAGTAAGCCGCGACGATGTCGCTAACGCCCTTCTTGCCGCATCTGAGGGGATGCCCGTGGGGGTGATGCACGACGGAGACAATACCATGATCGTAAATCTCAAGGTGCGCAACGCCGACGGAACGGAGATAGAAGACATCGACAACATCCCTGTATGGACCATGCCTAACATCAGGCTTGACGGCGAGAACGCGATTGCCTCGGTGATGTCTGGCAATGCCGCCACAGTGGCCGACATGTCGGTGCGTGCCATACCACTCGGAAGCGTCGCCGACAGAATAGACCTCAAATGGGAGGAGAACATTGTGCGCCGCCTCAATGGGCAGCGTGTGATCGAAGCCGAGTGCGACCCTAATCCTGATCTCGACGACGCCACTCCAGCAAAAGTGGTGGAAAGCATCAAGGAGGAGATAGAAGCGATTCCACTCCCTCCGGGCTACAGCATGCGCTGGGTGGGAGAAGGGGAATTGCAGACCGAAGCCATCTCCAACCTGCTGAAATTCGTGCCACTGACTATCTTCATCATCCTTCTCATACTGCTCCTTCTATTCAACAGCTGGAAGAAAGTGACGCTTATACTGATATGTTTCCCATTTGTAGTATGCGGAATAGTGGCTGCCCTGCTTCTGACCAACAGTCCGTTTACGTTTATGGCGATAATAGGCATGATGGGACTTATCGGCATGATGGTTAAGAACTCAATAGTGCTCGTCGACGAGATTGAGCGCCTGCAGAGGGAAGACGCGGTGCATCCGTATATTGCGGTGATAGACGCGACCGTCTCCCGTGTGCGTCCGGTGCTTATGGCTTCATTGACCACGATTGTAGGTATGATTCCGCTTCTCGGCGACCCCATGTACGGATCAATGGCCATCACCATCATGGGAGGTCTAACCGCAGGAACGATCATCACGCTTCTTCTCCTTCCTCTTTTCTATACGGCGCTCATGCGCGTCAAAAAACCTTCCGAAAATGAAAAAAAATAAACTGATACTGATCCTGACAATCTTTCTTGCCGTCTCCACGGCATGGGGACAGACATTGACGATAGACAGGGACGAGTGCCGCCGGATGGCACTGAAGCACAGCGAGAACCTCAAAAAGGCTGAAAACAGCGTAGCCCAGTCGGAACTTGACCGCAAGATAGCCCGGACGGCATATCTGCCTAAATTCGACGCAACCGCATCGGCTATGTATATGCTTCCTGACATCGACATGATGGGGGCAAAGATGCAGACGCATGGCGCTTATCTCGCCGGAATACAGCTTGTGCAGCCGATCTATGCCGGTGGAAAGATAACCGCCGGGCGAAAGCTTTCCGACCTCGGGCGCAATGCCGCTCAAAATCAGCTCGAAGTCAGCCGTATGGATGTGCTCAACGAAGCGGATAATGCCTATTGGACGTTCATTGCAGTAAGCGACAAGGTAAGGCTAATGCAGTCGTACATCGACATGATAGATACCCTATATTCCCAGACGCAGACAGCAGTCGACGCGGGAATGGCGATGGGCAACGACCTCCTCCGTATCACAGCCAAGCGCAGCGAGCTACAGTATCAGAAGAAGAAGGCTGAGAACGGCGCTGAACTTTGCCGGCAGGCGCTGTGCAATGTCATAGGCGTAAACTATGAGACGGCTATCCAACCTTTAGATACGCTGCCGGAATGTGCCGCCCCCTCTCATCTGGAGTATGATATAACAGCACGACCGGAATACAAGTTGCTACAGCTTAATGTAGACGTGGCGCGCCAGCAGGTGAATATGGTCAGGGGTGATTTCCTTCCTACCGTAGGCCTTAGCCTCGGCTACAGCTACTACGGAAACATCAAGATGAAGGGGATGGCGGATCTCGGCGACGGAAACTACTATCCCTATACTCAGGAATACCGCGACGGAATAGCTTCGGGAGTGCTTTCGGTCAGCATACCTCTCTTCCATTGGGGCGAGGGAATGAAGAAAGTCAGAAAAGCGAAGCTTTCGGTAGACAATGCAATTCTCGACCTTAACCGCAACACAGACCTTCTCGATCTGGAGGTGCGCCAGGCCGCTACTAACCTTGAGGACGGATGGAACATGATCTCCTCTGCCCGCCAGGCCCTTGACCTCGCCGCTGAAAACCTGAGGGTGATGCAGAACAGATATGACGAGTCAGTGTCTCCACTCACCGACCTTCTCGACGCACAGACACAATGGCAGCAGGCCCGGAGCAACATGATAGAAGCGGCCACGCAATATCAGATCTATCAGACGGCGTGGCTACGCGCCACCGGGCGGCTTTAAGAAGACCTTATGTTTTAATATCCGTTGATATGCACCCTCTCGGCATGCCATTTGTCGATGGGTGCATGTTCTTTTGCAGGGTATCCTACAGGGATGAGGCAGAAGGGGAATATTCCTTCCGGGAGGTTCAGGATGCGACTTGTAGCCTCCATTCTGTCTTCATGAGGGTAAAGGCAGGTCCAGACCGCTCCGAGACCGAATGCATGGGCGGCAAGGAGTATGTTTTCCGATGCGGCGGAAACATCCTGAACCCAAAGCGTAGAGTCATCGCCTTCGAGGAAGCGGGCGGAGTTGCCACAGACGATGATGGCCATAGGAGCCTGCGCCGTCATTTTCGCATAGGGTAAAGAGTCGGCGAGAGACTTTAGTATATCCTTGTCGTCAATAAGGACGAATTCCCAGGGTTGCCTGTTTACACCGGAAGGAGCTGCCATGCCGGCATGGAGTATGGCGGATTTAATTTCATCGGATATCGGCTGATCCGTGTAATTCCTTACGCTTGTCCTTGACAGTATATTTTGATATGCCTCATTTTCCATAATGGAGGCTGGTATGCTTTCTTGAATTTTCATAATTCCGTTAAGATTTATAAGTCGTATATTCAGTATAACAATTTTTGGTATATAC
>JAIDSM010000142.1 GCA_029061225.1 Muribaculaceae bacterium | reverse complement strand
CCGTGATGTATTCCACCCACTTGGCTAGGTCCTAACCCGTACCGCTGCCGACATTTCCGCTGAGGTAGGGCTCGCACTCAAGGAGTTCGCAGAGATTGAAGAATTCGTGAGTGCCGAATGAATTATCTTCCACAGTGCCGCCCCAGTTGTTGTTGATCATCACGGGACGGTCTTTCTTGGGGCCAATACCGTCAGTCCAGTGATATTCATCAGCAAAGCATCCTCCCGGCCAACGCATTACGGGAACTTTCAGCTCCTTGAGTGCCTGAAGCACATCGTTGCGATAGCCGTTTGTGTTGGGAATAGGAGAATCCTCACCAACCCATAGGCCACCGTAAATGCAGGTGCCGAGATGCTCGGCAAACTGGCCGTATATTTCGGCGGGAATAGTGAGTGCAGGATTGACATTGTCAAGGTCGAGCTTGACGGTGGCTTTCTGGTCGGCAAAAGCCGGGAGAGCCGCCAAAGAGAGCGCCGCAATAGCGGCGAAAGAAGCTAATGGTTTCATTTATGCCTTATTGTTAGTTTGTTTTTTCATGAAATGTAGATTCAATTACAAAGTTAATAAAAAATTTGTCAACATGCGAATATTTCGCTAAATTTGCCGAATAATTAAAATTTATGGAGGCAGAATGGAGCATACGCAGATATCGGCCCGAGGATGCAGGACTATGGGACAGGCTTGTCGCTGAATCGCGACAAGGCACACTGCTGCATATACGGGGATACATGGACTATCACTCTGACAGATTCGATGACTGCTCACTTATAGCATTGCGAAAAGGGAAACCGATGAGCTTGCTTCCGGCAAATATCCGTCCTGACAAGACTCTATGTTCTCACGGTGGGCTTACCTATGGAGGATGGCTTACACCACTCTCCCACTTCGACGGATCGGATATGCTCTCCCTTTTTAGATTATTTACAGAATGGTGTAGGGAAAACGGAATCGGGCAGATCATTTATAAAGCCGTGCCACATATATATCACAAAATCCCGGCAGAAGAAGATTTATATGCACTGTTCCGTTTTGGTGCGACAGTCGAGACCGTAAATCTTTCCACCGTGATAGACATGCGGAATAATCCCGGCTTCAATACCCAACAAAAACGACATTTAAAAAAAGCTTCTGTAAATAATCCGTGGATAAAAGAGACCTCCAATGCGGCTGAATTTATGCCCATTCTTCAAGAATGCCTACAAAATAGACATAATGCAGCTCCAGTGCACACTGAAAACGAGCTGCAGATGCTCAAAGACAGTTTTCCCGAGAGCATCCGTCTATTTTTATCAGGAACCGGAACAAAACCGGAAGCAGCAGTATGTATATACGATACAAATTCAGTCGCCCACTGCCAGTATATCGCCACATCTGAAAGAGGAAGAGAGAATGGGACTTTGACCTACCTGATGCATCATCTTATCCACGATGTGTTCTCCTCCAACCGTTACTTCGACTTCGGCACGAGCAATGAAGACGCAGGGCGTATCCTCAACTCAGGCCTTATCCACCAAAAGACAGGGCTCGGAGGTCGCGGCGTTACCTATCAAATATTCAGATTAAATCTCTAAGTTCTTTTCCCTCCACAATGCAACCCAAAAAGGTTGCATTTTCTAAATGCAACCAAAAAAGGTTGCATTTTCTGAATGCAACCAAAAAAGGTTGCATATATAATTTTTTTTTTTTAATTTTGCGTTCGAATCAAAATCTAATGAGAACGATAGCAATTATAACCGGAGATATAGTAGACTCTACCAAACTGAGTTTGGCGGAAAGAGATATTATGATTAAGACTCTACAGGATATTCCGGAAATACTTCATCCAATCACTCGGATTTCAATGGAAATATTCCGAGGAGACAGCTTCCAGATTCAAATCCATGATATAGCAGCATCGGCGAAATCTGCCATCGCCATCCGAGCTTGGCTTAGATGCCAGGCAATAACCGGCAAAACGCCACTGGATGCAAGACTTGCCATAGGAATAGGAGAAGCTGACTATCAATCAAATTCACTTTCCACAAGTGATGGAGAAGCGTATCGACTATCAGGGAGACTACTAGACAGCATGCAGAAAGCCAGATTAGGAATTGCCACTCCTTGGCCAAAAGTCAATGAAGAATTGACATTGGCTACTGCATTTGTAGATGATATAGTTACCTCATGGACTCCGAATCAAAGTAAAATCATGCTGTTACTGCTTCAGACCTCCAAAAGCCATATTGAGCTGGCTCAAACTCTCGACATCTCCCGCCAGATGGTAGATAAATCACTGAAAGCATCCAAAGAAGACCTTATCGAATCATATCTGGAGAGATTCAAGAAACTTATCGACGAACACTGTGACAAATAATGATTCTACTATTAATAAAACTGATTGCCGCTCATCTGCTTGGAGACTTCATCTTTCAGTCAGACAAACTCTGCAATAAGAGGTATAGCGATAAGGTATCTAAAAGAATATACGCCAACGCTATCCATAGCCTGATTCAAGCAACCTTATCATATGTCTTCATAGGTATATGGGATTTATGGCTACTTCCATCATTTATATTCCTATCTCATTTCCTGATTGATTTTATTAAGTCACAATATGGGAAAAGACGATTGCCTGATTTCATATGCGATCAGGCGGCCCACTTTATCATAATTATCCTTCTCTGGAGATTCCTGCTCTTAGATATTCCAATCTCATATACGATATCAAAAATCTCTCAAACGGCATGGATTATATTCACAGCCTACGTTGCTGTGCTTACACCTACTTCTATCTTGGTAAAATCATTCATGGAATATAATTCATGGATACCAAACAATCCTTCCTTAAAAGGACTTCCAAACGCAGGAAAATGGATAGGTTTTCTTGAAAGGATACTTATACTCACATTTATCTTTACAGAAAATATCGAAGGAATAGGATTTCTCTTAGCAGCCAAATCCATATTCAGATTCGGGGAATTAAACAGATCTAAAGATCTAAAAGTTACAGAATATGTGTTGATCGGCACATTTCTAAGCTTTACGGTAGCTATCCTAACGGGATACTTGGCAACATGGACTATAACCATAGGAAAAGAGTTTTAAAACTAAACAATATAACATGATACGAAAGATAATACTGACAATTACAGTGGCAGCCTCACTTACGGCTGCGGCTGACGAGAATGGAGCCATCTCGCCGGAAATGCTCGACGATTTCAAGGCATCCTACGAAGATAATGCAGCAAATAGGGCGCGACACAATGCGCTGAACGCCGCTGGTATCGAAAAGCTCGCCTTCAACGAGAAGGTGCGCAATAAATTTGACGACCATTTCTCCCACAAAGTGGAGACAAAGGGGGTCACCGACCAGAAATCGTCAGGCCGATGCTGGCTTTTCACCGGACTCAACGTGCTCCGGGCACAAGCCATGGCCAAACATAACCTCCCGAAACTAACCTTCTCTCAGAATTATAACTTCTTTTTCGACCAGCTGGAAAAAGCCAACCTCTTCCTTCAGGGTGTGATCGACACATCGGATAAGCCGATGGAAGACCGTCAGGTGGAATGGCTGTTCCAGAATCCCATATCAGACGGCGGTACATTCTGCGGAGTGGCCGACATTGTGACCAAATATGGCGTGGTACCCACCGAAGCAATGGCAGAGACGGAAGTAGCCAACTCAACTTCAGCATTCCGCCGCCATCTCGCTACACGTCTTCGCGAGGACGGACTACGGCTGCGTCAGGCCAAAGCGAAGGGCGCGGACGAAAAGACCCTTCAGGAAATGAAGACAAAACAGCTCGGAGAGGTCTACAAGATGCTCGCACTTGCTCTCGGCGAACCACCTACGGAATTCACATGGACAAAACGAGACAGCAAGGGTAACGCATTGGAAACAAAGACATATACTCCGCAGTCTTTCTATAAGGAACTACTTGGCAACAACCTGAAGGACGACTACATAATGCTCATGAACGACCCCTCACGAGAATACTGGAAAGTCTACCGCATCGACTATGACCGCCACAGCTATGACGGCCAGGACTGGACTTATCTCAACGTGCCGATGGAAGACCTAAAAGAGGCGGCAATAAATTCGATAAAAGACAGCACGGCGATGTATTTCTCTTGCGATGTAGGTAAATTCCTTGACCGAGAAAGGGGCACTCTCGACCTTGAGAACTTCGACTATGAGTCTCTTTTCGACACGAAGTTCGGAATGGACAAGGCAGAGCGCATATCCACCTGGGGAAGCGCGTCTTCGCACGCCATGACACTTTCCGGCGTCGACCTTGACGCCAAGGGAGAACCTCAGAAATGGCTCATCGAAAACAGCTGGGGAAAGACCGGCCATGACGGTTACCTTATCGCCACAGACGACTGGATGGACGAATATCTGTTCCGTCTTGTCGTAGACAAGAAATACGTTAGTCCTAAGATATTGAAGGCCATGAAGCAGGAGCCTATCACGCTTCCTTCGTGGGACCACCTCTTTACCAATTCATAATGCATAATTCATAATGCATAATTCCACAGACTGAGAACTTGTCTGAGTGTAGAATTCAAGCGCACAGCCAATTATGAATTATGTATTGTGCATTATGAATCAAAGGAATCTTCCGACGATAGAGAACGCTCCGCGCATCCCGAGCCGAGTCCAATGATAGGCGAAACGGATGAGCGGACGTTTTGCCTTCGGCACTTCCGACAATGCCCTGGAATATAGAGGAGCCGCAAGCTCAGGATGCTCCTCCTTGAAATAGTCGGCAGCAAGGATAGCCCTGCGATAACTTACGATATTATGAAGACGCTTTGCATCCTTACGTCCACTTTTTACTATCGATTCATCAATACCGTCGAGAGCGAGCTCCCATTTTCCCACCTTTTCGGAAAAGGATACCCCTGAAATACTTTCTGTCTGCGGGAATACCTCTGCCATGGGCTTATTTAACGCTATGACCCGAGGATTTCTCAGGAGAAGCCTTACACCGGTCTCGAGATCATCCCAGCAAGTGAACTTACCGCACCATCCTCCACAAGCCATCATGACATCCTTCCTTACTGCATATCCGAGAGTGCAAAAGATGGCGTGGACCATATGGCGTTCAAGCAGGCATCCGGTGACAGAATGAGTGAGCCGGTCACCATCCTTTCCATGCACCACGAGCGGCCACGCCACTGCGTCTGCTTCCGGTTCTGTAGACCATGCATCCATGATACTCCTTATAGCGCCAGGGAGCATCCTGTCGTCGGAATCAAAAAACATCACCTTATCAGTTACAGTGTGTTCCAGGCCTGTCTGTCTGGCATAAGCCGCACCGCGACGGTTCTCCTCAAGCAGACTAAGCTTGAATCCGTCCTCATTATGGCTATCGGCCCAATTCATCACTTCAGAAGATGTGGAGTCAGAGGATGCATTGTCAACTACAATGACGGATACCGGACGATATGTCTGGGCGTATATGCTGTCCAGACATCGGCGTATAAGATGGGCGCGGTTGTAGACCGGCACCACCACCGTCATGCATTCCTTACTGTTTTCCGATTCATTCATCATTTTCTTAACGACTTCCATTCCATAAAAATTGAATAATATTTGCAAAAAATATAAAGAATGGTTAATTTTGTAGTGTGAAGAAGACATAAATCTAGAGAGCCATGAAGATACTGATGCTCGGCGACTATTCCAATCTCCACGCCTGCCTCGCCAAAGAACTGAGGAAGCGCGGCCATGACGTCACACTCGTCTCCGACCGTGGTGTCTATATGCAGACAGACGCCGATATAGAGCTACGACGCAAGCCCGGCATCCTCGGCAGCATACGTTATCTTTACAAAGTCATGGCCATTCTCCCTTCATGGAGCGGCTACGATGTCGTTCAGCTGATCAATCCTCAATTTCTCGAACTGAAGCCCGGCAAACTGAGGATGATCTACGATATCCTGAAGAAAAACAACAAATCAGTGTTTCTGACTCTATGTGGAGACGACCACTTTTTTGTAAAAGACTGTGTGGATTCTGATCTGTTCAGGTTCTCTGAATTCAGGATCGGAAAAGAGAATACCCCTATGGTGAAGTGTGACCCTGCAAGAGAACGAGGATGGCTAATAAAAGATCATGCAGACTATACCGCTCATCTTTACGATACGGTCGACGGTGCAATGGCTATCCTTCCGGAATATGACATGTCAGCACGCATGCACATGGACCACGACAAGCTTGTCTTCACCAATCTCCCTATAGAGCTTGACTCACTGCAGTATAAACCCCTGACTATAGATGGTCCCATACGTATTCTGATAGGGATACGAGAAAAAATGGAAATCCAGAAAGGAACTATGTATCTTCTTGAAATATGCAAGGAACTTGAGCAGGAGATGCAAGGGAAGTGTGAGGTAAGGACAGCCAGGAATCTATCTCTTTCCGACTATATGGGAGAGCTGCGTGACAGTCATATCGTGATCGACCAGCTATATTCATATTCTCCCGCGACAAATGCACTTCAGACTATGGCGGTCGGGCGTATCTCTGCGTCCGGAGGGCAACCTGAATATTACGATTACTGCGATGAAAGCATTCATCCTGTATTCTGCCTGTCGCCTTTGGAAGATCGCACCACTATAAAGGAAAGACTTCGAGCTCTCATCGAGGATAAGGAGGATCTGTATCGCAGAAGCAAGGAGGGACGAAAACTCGTAGAGAGGCATAACGATGTGCGTAAGATCGCCGGTATCTTCGAATCACATTGGAAGAAAATCATCAAACAGAATACTAACCAACAATCCGCAGGATGAGGGAAAAAATGGAAGATCATAATGAGCCTCTTTTTATGGAAGTGCTCATAAGCACGTACGGAGAAGATGGAATCAGACGCCTGGCGTCTGGGAAACATCCGAGAGTGGATGGCGTACGGTATCTTGTAAGTTGGCAGACAGATGGAGGATGTCCTATTCCCAACGAGCTTCAGCGAACAGACTTCAAAATCATTAAGACAGATACCAAAGGATTGTCCATCAACCGTAACAACGCAATTTCACATGCGGAAGCCCCCGTGTTGCTGATCGGTGATGACGATGTGGAGTATTCACAAGAAGGTCTCCTCAATGTAGTTGACTCATTCGAAAGAAACAGAGATTGCGATATCATAACATTCCGCTACGTTTCCTCTTACAATGAGAAATTCTTTCCGGATGCACCGTGCAGTCTTAATACTCCACCCAAGGGATATTTCGTGTCATCCATTGAAATTGCTTTCAGAAAAGACTCTGTAAAAGGCAAGATATGGTTTAATGAAAACTTTGGCATCGGGGCCATGTTTCCCTCAGGAGAGGAGGATATTTTCCTTCACGACTGTCTTGATCGCGGACTGAAAGGACAGTTTCTCCCTTTGACCATCGCGCGGCATGACGATCCGACTACTTCGGAACGCAATCTTATGCTCCCATCCCGGCCTCAGACAAAGGGTGCCGTCTTCATGCGGCTGCATCCATATTCATGGCCACTTCGCATGATAGCCCATGCATTAAGAGAAATACCTCTCTGGATGAAGGGAATCACGCCAAACCCTGTCTCTTACTGCCACAACTGGATAAAAGGAGCAGCAAAGGCAACGAAATATAAGGTTTTCAACACGCAAGACTCAAGGAAAAGAAAATGCCAAGAATGACAGA
The DNA here is from genome assembly GCA_029061225.1 of Muribaculaceae bacterium. Classification (GTDB taxonomy): domain Bacteria; phylum Bacteroidota; class Bacteroidia; order Bacteroidales; family Muribaculaceae; genus Lepagella. The sequence continues at coordinate 59,585 of JAIDSM010000142.1, read as the reverse complement.
AGCCGAGAAGAAAGAGGAAAACAGTTTCAGAAATATCCTTAAGGGCACTTCGATTTTTGGAGGAGTGCAGGTATTCAATATTCTTATCTCCGCTATAAGAATCAAGTTTGTAGCTGTGATTCTTGGGCCGTCGGGAATGGGAATCGCAGGTCTTTTCAATACGGCCTCGCTTACCATCCAGCAATTTGCTTCCTTAGGACTAAACTTATCCATTGTAAAGGAAATCGGACAAAGCAAAGATAATGAGTCGCGCTTAGCAGATATTCTCACAGCTGTACGTCCGCTGATACTGTTGTCGGCCCTGCTTGGATCCCTGGTATGCCTGCTATTCCCAAAAACATTGTCGGAAATCACATTTGGCAACCTGAGATATACAGGCGGTTTTCTGTTGCTCGCGGCTGCCGTGTTCTTCACTATCGCCGGAGTGGCGCTCATGTCGGTACTTCAAGGGCTACATGCCATAAAACCCCTGTCGAAAGCAAGTCTGATAGGATCATCAGTGGGATTGGCTATCGGTGTGCCTCTTTATTATTTTTGGGGTACGGATGGCATTGTTCCTGCCATGGTGGCAATTGCCATATCCACATGCTTATGGTATTTCATGTCTTTGAAGAAAACATTGACAGTATCGGCATCTCCCTGGAACCATGAGATTCATCTTCCCGTGCTTAAGAGGGTTCTTGCCATGGGTATCATATTAATGAGCAACGACCTTTTCAGAAATTTTGTCAACTATCTTGTAAATGTCTACATACGTACCCGCGGTGGAATGGAAGAGGTCGGTTTTTTCCAATCCTGCAACACAATGACATCTCAATATTCAGCGATCGTCTTCACAGCGATGGCAATGGATTATCTTCCACGTCTATCAGCCGTATCAGGCAATGACGAAAAGATGTGTGAGGTCGTAAACCGCCAAATCGAGATAGTAGGCCTTCTGATTGCCCCTATAGTCTGCGCAGTCATACTCCTTGCTCCCTTTGTCATAAAGGTATTTCAGACCTCGAATTTCCTTGTGGCTACGCCATTGCTGCGTCTGCTCGCGCTTGCAGTAGTGGTGAGAGCCCTGATGTATCCTTTAGGCTATATAGTGTTTGCAAAAGACAACCGCCGTCTGTTCTTTTGGATGGAGTCGGTAGGAGCCAACCTGCTTACTCTCGGTCTTACCTGTGGCGGATACTTTCTGTTTGGTCTTGACGGCCTCGGGTACGCAGCCATTTTAGACTGCGCCATTTGCCTCTGTGTCTACATGTTCGTAAATCATAATCTATATAATTACAAATTATCGGGTCAAGCAGCCCGCATCATTTTGTTCTCAATACTCTCCTCCATGGTAATGACAGCGATATGTCTACATACCAAAGGCCTCATATCAATCATCGCATCCTCTCTGCTCCTTCTTACAGCAGCAATCGTATCCTTAAGACTTCTTGTCAAAAGGCTGTCAAAATAAGTCTATAATTTACGGCTGAAGAAATTGGATCTCAGTAACGAATCTGAAACCTGCCAGGCGCGTTTCTGCCTGTTGATTTCATATTCCGAACTGCTTCCTCTGACCACGCCTTTTGCGGAAACTGAAGAAGACAATGCGGTGTCGAGCAGTGACCGGCCAAGACCACGGTATCCCTCTTCTCCTTTGTTCAGAACATGCAATATCGTCGGGAATACATCTACCTGCCCAACCGGTGACATTATTTTTTTAGTGACTCCGGTATTGACCGCGATAAATACCATCGGAAGCAAATCAAGTGTATCTTCTTTTATGTCCTTCACTTTGTTTTTGTTAAGACCTAATGTCTGTGAATGATCCGATACGATAAAGATTACTGATGATTCCAATAATTCGCGCTGACGGAGGGTCTCAAAAAATCTACGTATCTGAAGATCCGTGTAATTTATACTATTCAGATAATTTATTTCATTGCTATCCAAGCCGCTGCATCCAAGCCACTCCTGCGTATTTATGTTTTTATGCGTAAACGGCGCATGCGAGGAAAATGTCACAAATTCCATCAGGAAAGGGTGTCTGACAGTATCAAGAACAGCTTTTGAGAAATCAAACATGGCTGCGTCATTTCCATACATCTCGGCCGAATCTTCATAATCAAGTATCGAATATGTTTTTTCAAATCCGTAATCCTTATAAGCCTGAGTCTGATTCCAAGTCATTCCGGCATCGCCGAAAACCGCCACTGAAGATTTCTTTCTCAAGATTTTCGGAAGACCGGGATAGACCAGATCCTTACTCAAGGACATAGACGCGACCCCTCTTGACAGTGGCAGTAAGCCAGTATTGGTCAGCATCTGACCATCGTTTGAACATCCATCTTTGACCTGAGGCAAGACGTTGACGGCAGAAATAGTCCCCTCCGATTTTATCAACGAGTTTAAAAACGGAGTGATCTCATGTCCGTTGACACTTTCACCTATCACATCGGCATTAAGGGATTCCACCAATATTATGATTACATTTTTATCATCATTTGCCTCAAATTCCTCAACCACAGGATAGTGAGGCGTCTCACTTATGAAATCATTCAGTTCTTTCAAGTCTTTGGGAGTGGGCTCAAAATCGTGCGAATAGGCCAGATCTTCAACCATATTTACCAATGAAGTATAGAGATACAACGGCAATCCCTTAATTCTTAACACATATACCGATGCATTTGTGATATCAGTAAAATTAGCTTTAAAATTTGCAACGACTGTCTGATTCCTATATCCGACCGACTTATTCCATTTAGACTGTGTCACCGCATACCCTATTTGAGAAATAAAGAATACACATACCGTAGTCACGGTCATTATAATGCGTATTCTGTTCCGACACCCCGCCAATTCCCTATTGTCCCCGATACGATCCTTATACATAAAGTATAGAACCAACACTGCAACAGGACAAAACAGAAATATCAGGTCGCATCCGCTTACGAGAGCCTTTACCGACGCTACCGTGTCTCCATTTATATTACTCCAAAGTCGGTAAAACAATGGAGTTATCATTTCATTCCAAAATCGAAAGTACCATAAATTCAATATGAAGAATATTGAAAGCATCCATACAATCACAATTTCTATCCATATGAATCTTTTCGGAAGAATCCAATATAAAATAAGCAACATCATGCAATCTCCGACACCTTTACACAATGTAAATACAGTACTGTTGCCAAAACCTCCGACCGACAAGGCAAAATATGCCCATTCAATATAAAGGGCTACCAGAATTGCGATATAATATGCCACCACCGGAGACTTTATCATACTCGGAAAGCTATTGGAAACTTTATTCATAATATATCATTTATTATGACTTATCATTCTACTACTTCTCGCCTCTGTCCCTATCCATCAGCGACAATAGATAAAGCTGCCGTCCTTGATAGCTAAATTCATTGATTATATATTCCTTATCTTCAATAAGCGTAATTATGCGCGGAAATATAGCTACAATTGTATCCCCCGATACGTTCTCCGGCATGCGGGAGGTCAATATGAAATCGCCATCACTTACGGGAGTGGTCAGTGTGTCGGGAATTGGATTGAAAGAAGTGGGCAGAATCACCAATTGCCTACCCTCTCCATAATGGCGACGCATACGATAACGATAGTAGGAATCATCATCATCCGGAACGCCATGATTCTTGCGTAGCAGATACCACGGAAGCTGAGAATCTTTTGTATAATCGAAAAACACTATGCCGTCAGTCGAGTTTCTATACTCAGCTATCACTTCCCGTGTTTCCTCAGATAGCTTACGTTGCCATACGGCTAACATCACCATATGGAATATTATCATACACGACAATATTACAGAACAAATCCAACCAAAATTTTTCCCAACAGTAAAACCGGACTTTGTTATCACCTGAAACACTGCGATTACTGCAAATAACTGTGCAAACCACCCTGTACGTCCGCCAAAACCACTCATCAACATGAAAGCTGAGGAAAACAGCGCTATGCCGACATAGACAATCCATGGAGAGCGCAGCAAGGTATAAAACAGGGATTTCCTATAGACAAACAGATAAGCGGATAATAACAGAAGAATAACTACAAACGCAGCGGATCCAAAGATTATCTGAATTGAAGGCTCCGGCTGAAGCATACTCCCGATACGCTTAAAATTGCCTGGAGAAGTCAACGTGAATAGTCCTCCCGATATCATTGCGATAAGCACCAACCTACGAAGCGCAGCGGCATTTCTATAGAAGGGAGTGATAATCAACATAATGACTAATGAAGCTGCCATGGGCAAACCTATAGCTTCATGCATAGCGGAAGCTATAAAACAGAACGGCAGCATCAGCCAGCAGTACCATTTATCAGAACTCGAATATCTTGAAAACAAGAAACACAAGGCCAGCATTGCAAAAGTCGAGCTCCAGACGTAGTTATAAAATGTATTATACTCCATCCATATACCATCCCAACGCATTGCAAATGTAAGAATAGATATGAGCAATACAGGAATAAATGGCGATTTCTGATTCAATTGAGAAGCAAGACGCAGGGTCATATAAAACATCAGCATCACGACGACTCCATTGCTAACGGCCTTCAACCATTGGGGCATGAATATATATCCTATCGGATTCAACATGTCTGCCATCCTGGCATTATTCCATAACCAGGCACGATACATATATCTCGGGAAAGCATACCAGCAGTCATTCTGAGATTGGAATGAATCAATAAATCCCAGATCATCACCAACCGGAGGAATCCAGAATCCCATTAAAGCATATGCGATTCCTATCAGCAATATCAGCAATAAGGGCAGTACGCCTGTTATCTTTTTACGCCTGTCATTCATCTTCTATCGTGATGTTAGAATGTAAATATGGTCTTTCATTTATGTAAATTGCAGCGCGCCATAATTCAGTGCTGTCAAACACAGAATATGCGTCACGCCAATCTATCAGACGATCGGCGAGATGCCTGTCCAACAATCCCGGAAGCAGGATCTTGCCTATTTTAAATTTTGCCGGAGACGCCTTCGACTGTATCATAAGCCATGCCTGATCCGAGAGAGGAAACATCATATTGGTATCCCTGTCAAGCGGAAGGGACATCATAGACATAGGCCGAATTGCTATGTTAGGTTTGGAAGGATCGATGGCACGCTCCTTCATCATATAGGGATGTGGGCGTACTATAAACTCGCGTACCTGCCGAAGGAACAACTCATCAGGCAAGACCACAACCCCGTCGGAGGATTCATGATACAGCTTTTCGATGGTAGTATTCTTATAGTTTAATCGTGATATAGATTCATATCTAAATATACCGATGAATATTAAAAGCGACATCATGACAATCCCAGCAAAAGGCTTTATCTTCATGCAGCCCGCTTGCTGAAGAATAAGAATTGTAATAAGCAGGTTGGCACAAGTCAGCATACGGACTCCGGAGCCCATACCCAAACATATACCAAGCATGAAATTGATTATGATGGAAGTAAAGAAAAACAATCCAAAATCAGTCTTCACGATATCAAGAACCCTCCGGCCTTTTCTTCTATTGACAGCCAAAGTCAAAAGAAAGATTAATGTGACCAGGAGTCCGGGCAAAAGACCTTCTGCGGTATGCGCCAACGACCACCCGTGGGAATACCCTATTCTTTGGAAATTACCGGGAGCGAAAACGACCAGCATGGCACCGATACCATAGCATATAGCCATGACATATCTGCGAAAAGACATGTCAAACCTTTTATGAAAAGCATAGACCAGAATTCCGCCTCCTATAGGGATTGAAAAAGACTCATTGCTCTGTCCGCTCAAAAAGCTTAATACAGCAAGTGGGAGTAAATAGACCCAATTCTTTTTTTTCTCCCCGTCATTCAGAAAGATATTTATCCATATCAGGTTCAACAGTCCCATCCATACGTAATTTATCTGATGGGGTGGTTCGAAAGGGAACGACTGCTCATAACAATTATTGAGAGGAAAGAACAAAATGAAAGTCAATAAAGATGCCAGCGCCACTAAAGAGAATCCCCGGGACTTTAACTTCGTCATTGCCATCAGCATCAAGATCAGGGCTCCCCATACCAAAGCGTTGCAGACGGCAAAACCTGTCTTTCCTATAAAAGCACAGAAAAGCTGCACTATGGCATGAGTGAAAAATCTCCCTGTAGAATTGTGCCAATGATTGCACATCGAGGGCCAGATATCCCAAACGCTATTAAGCTGAATGGATGAAAAATCTTCATTTTCAGCGGGTATGAAAAATGAAAATGCCACTGCATCACCTTGCCAGTGCATGTGCAAAGAGAGCACGAGCACTATTATCATCGCTAATAGAACAGGCGAATATTCCATGAGCTTTGATATTCTCATAATTCCTTGCAAATTAAATACGTTCGGACCATCCTTTCTTAAAATTATAGCTTTCCACCACGTATGGTGGCCGCCCCTTCGTCTCATTGAATATGCGTCCGATATATTCTCCGATTATGCCAAGTGCAAGCAGCTGCATTCCTCCAAGAAACAATATGACACACATCAATGAAGGATAGCCTGTGACTTTTTCCCCGAAAATTAAAGTTTTCGTAAACATCACCAACAAATAGATGAATGCCAATATCGACACAATCAGGCCGGCAATGATCGAGATACGCAGAGGAACAGTAGTATAACTCGTCACTCCTTCTACAGCTAAGTTAATCAACTTCAAAAGATTAAAATTCGATTTCCCAGCCAGCCTATCCGCTCGGTCAAAAGCCACTTCTTTCTTTTTATAGCCTACCCAACAATAAAGTCCCTTAGTGTATCGCTGAGTCTCACGAAGCTTCCGCAACGAATCCACAGCTTTCCTGTCAAGCAGCCTGAAGTCTCCCACATTGGGAAGAATGTCAATTTCACTCATTCTCTTGAGCAGACTATAAAATGACAATGACAGTCTTCTGCGCAGCCAGCTCTCCTTTCCCCTACCTATCCGCTTGCCATAGACATCATCATATCCTTTTCTCCACCAATAGATCATCTCCGGGACTACTTCAATAGGATCCTGCAGGTCAGCATCCATTATGACCACAGCATCACCTTGAGCAAAATCCATTCCGGCGAGCATAGCATTTTCCTTGCCGAAATTCCGAGACAGTGACACCACATTTATCCTTGAATCACGCTCTCGCAGTGTTTCAAGGAGTTGATGCGTGGCATCCTTGCTCCCATCATCGACAAAAAGAAACTCCATATCCAATTCATTCATATCGATCGAGACCACTTCTTCCTTATTGTCTACGGCGTAGGAAGATCGTGAGAATCCGTCAAGGACTTTATACAAATTCATTAGATTTGCCTCTTCATTATGACAGGGGACAAGAATCGTCAGCAAGGGTTTTCTGTCTGGCTCCATGGCAGTCAGCAAATAATGATATTGAGGAGTCTGGGAAATATCGGTCAGCGCTTGCGTCGGCGCACCGACTTCTGCGCGCTGGAATTGGCATTGTTTGACGAAGATTTCGGCTGAGACACTTTCGGAGTGCTCGGCTTCTTCTTGGATGCTGATGAGGCCGAAGACTTCTTACGTCCGGCGCGCTTTGACGTACGGGTCTTTGTCACCGGCTTTTCCTCGTCGGCCATCACTACCGTACGTTCCGGTATGGAATCACCTTCGGCTACCGCAGCTTCACGAGATGCCTCACCCGCTTCCTCTGCCTCACGAATGGCGAGATACTCCTCGCGTGTAGGCACCCAGAGATTCTTTCCGAATTCACGCAGACGAGTGTCTATACTGTCCTGAGCCCTCAGACGATCGTCCTCATCGGGAAACATCTGGGCCATAGATAGATTGCGCAGATTTTTCGTCTTATAAATCTCTCCCTTATACATTCCGAGGTTGAAGTAGTCGTCCAGACTGTACTGCGGCAGGTTGTTGTCATCGGTCAGGAACACATACTGCTGTGCCAAATACGGGCGCAGCTGGTCAAACTTCACCCAGAACATGGGATAGTTTGCATCTCCTCCAAAGTCGCCTCCACGAGTCAGCACAGGACAAATAGCTTCAACGAATGTCTTCATCCGGTTGGTGCGCCGGTCGAACTCCCATTTCTCTATGATATAGTATTTCAATACCTGTCCTGTCGGCACATCCGCCTCCTCAATCGTATATACAGCCCGGTCCCCATCGCCCTGCTTCTGATGATAGATATCGAAACGGTCGAGCATCTCTCCAACCTTGACCTTATACTGGTCAGTGAATACTTCACGCCCGTCGAGATACTCATACGCCGGAATCTTACCGTCCACCACAAGTCCGAGCATGATGCGGAAAAGGTTCTGCTGCCCGTCGACGACATCTTCCGGGAAGTAAAGCGGAGTATTTTCCGGGACATTCTTCAAGTCAAGCTGGCGATAGATCTCACGCATGTAGGCAAGATCGGCGTCATGGGTCTTCGTGCCGTCGAAAAAGCCCTGCATCCTGTCCGTAATCTTAGGTCCGGAAGCCTCTTCCTGCTTCTGGCCACGCTTCGAAGCTCCGCTTCGGCGCACAACGCCTGTATTGTCCTGCGCCCCAAGGGTGAGGATTGTGGCCGCGAGAGCGGCTATGGGGAGTATTTTCTTAAGTACGTTCATATTCTATTATCTGAGAGGCGGCATGCCGCCGATCCATTAATTAAGCACTACCTGCATCGGCGAGATCGTACGGGTGATGCCGTCGGGACCTTTCGCCTTGACATCGGAGATGAAGAACTGCTGGCCGTTCTTGAGACGACGGAACTGTTCCTTCTGTCTTGCCGAGAATTTCGAGCCATCGCTCACTTCCGGTATGGCGTTGCCCATCGAGTCAAAGAATACCGTGGAGAACGACACCACCTGATACATTATATCCAGAATGCCATCGTCGACAGATGCTGAAAGACCGTCGCAAGCCATCAGGGCCGCCTTGCTTATTCGCTTAGGTCCACCTTTATAGACCGATGGATTGCCCTGAGCGTCCTTCACCGATATGAAGGCTGTCGGATCGGGAAGCTGACGGATTCGGAAAGTCATGCTTCCCACGGTCTGATTGCTGCCGTCGACCGAAGCCGATACGCTTATGACCGCGTTATCTCCCACCTTGGTCGGACGCGCCACCCAATGGTCGCCGCTACGGGTTAGGGCTCCGTTGGTCATTGTGGCTGTCAAGGCAGTCATCGGCACTCCGGGCACTGATATCGAGATAGGATTGTCAATACCGGCGTATAGTACATTCATCATCGTAGGAGATATGGTGGCCATAGGCTCTATGACATTGTATTGCGAGCGAAACTCATGCTTTTCAAGGGTGCCGTCGCCCTTTTTCACCTCAAGATAGCCCGAATACTCATGTGAACCAGTCTGGCCGGCAGTAAATTCATAGATACCGTCGGGATTCCCAAGTTTCTGACCATTGATGAATATCTCGGGACGCATGGTTGTGTCAATGGCGGCAAGCACTATCTTCGCCGAGTACCTTCCACCGCGCATGACCATGTTTGAATTCGGAAGGACATAGGCGTTAAGTTCGTTGACTCTCACATCGCCGATATCAACGTTTGTGATAAGGTTGGAGAGAGCCTCGCTCTCAGCCTGACTTACATCGTTCTGCAGTTTCGTAAGCATAGTGACGGCTGCTATCGCCGGCATGTTGTCAAAGAGTTTCTCTTCCCACTTCACCTCACCTACCGTGCCTTTGACTCCTTCCACACGAGTGGAAAGCATCTCGTTGATAACATTTCGCTTTACGGAATCCGGCACAAGAGAAGTGACATATGTGCGATATTCGTCAATTGCCAGACGAAGTTTCTCACCTTTCTTCGACGCAGGATTCAGCAGAACGGCCGAAGCTGCCTCAAGGTCGTCGAGATTCTTAAGATTAGAGTAGTCTCCCTCTTTTCCATCGGCTTTAACCGCTATTTCCGTCTTGATCTCCTCGATGAGCGAATAGAGTTTTCCGGTATGGTCATGAAGGGTATTTCCTTTCTCATACCATGGTCCGGCCTTGGCGGGATTCTTTTCATAAAGTTCCGCCAGATAGTCGAACTGTATTTTGTTTTTTGTAGTCAGATTGTCGTTGGTACGGTGCAGGGAATCCTGCACCTGGCTGAATCCGTTCAGCACGTCGCTCGATACGTTGAGCGCGAGCATCGCGGTGAGGACGATATACATCAGATTGATCATCCTCTGCCTCGGTGACATTCTTGCTACGTTGTTGCCTCCTCCTGCCATTTTATAGTCTTCAGTCTTCAGTCTTCAGTCTTCAGAAGTAACCGGGCATAAGCTCGGACATCGAAACAAACCGGGACTGTGGAAATTCTCAATTTTCAGTTCAAAATTCTCAATTCTTTTCCTCGAAGGGGTTGGAACGCTGCGCTGCAGCCGCTCCTGCCATCGGGTTGGCCATGTTCATGGTCATGGCGGTAATCATGTTTTCGTAGATCTTATTGAGCTGACGCATATATCTGCTCATGCGTTCTGTCTCCTCGCAATAGCGGCTCGACTCGTTGGCAGACTTCTCATACATATCCCGTATGTCTTTCAGGCCACGGTTGACACGGTCGATACTCTCAAGCTGGGAACTGATGCTCTTAAGCTGAATCTCATAGATGGTGTTCAGGCCGCCGATATTGCGGTTGAGGTCTTCCAGACGCTCCACATAGCCGTTGGAGGAAGCTGATACAGACTCTGAGTTATCAGTGATAGCCTTATAGGAGTTGAGAAGCACTTCGCTCACCTTGTTGAGAGCATCGGTAGTCTCGCGCAGCTGAGCGATCTGCTCAGTGACGCCCTTCATCTGCTCTGCCATATCCTTCATCGACTCTACAAGATTGCCGGTGTCTTCTTCACTGATCTCCACATTGGGCGCAGCCACACCGCTTCCGCCGCTTCCGGCTATGATGATTCCCTGAGCCGACCCGGAAGAGGGAACGACGGCAGAAGGATCATAATCGCCTTGATAGCCTTGATAGTCAGGCGAACCATGGTATTCTCCCACAGCCCCACCGGAGCCACCACCGGCTATCACGACCCCTCCGGCTACGCCACCGTTTCCAGCCACGCCCCCACTGCCGTGACCATTAAGATCCGGACGGTCTTCGGGATTATGGCTGTCAAGCACAGGGAAGACATCCTCCCAATGATAGTCTTTCGGTGGACGGTCGAAAGCCGTCAGAAGGAACATGGCGATTTCCGTACCCATACCGATGCAGAGAAGCGTGCTACCACCCGGAAGATGGAGTATCTTGAAGAGAGCGCCCCAGATCACGATTGCGGCACCTATAGAGTATGCAAAATTGAAGAAGCGCTGTCCCTTCTCTCCATGCAGGAAACGCTCTATGAAGTTAGCGTATTTGCGGATTTTGACCATTGCTGAGATTGATGTTTGATTATAAGCGAGTCAATATATTACTTTCTTTTTTGTGTCCCCTTAGCAAAACCGATCTGCGAGCGCACGCAGCGGAATCCGATGTATGAGCGTTGCTCGTTCTGATATTCCCACTGGCGCAGATCGCTGCGCAGATTGTGCATGACATCTTTCCAGCTTCCGCCACGCACTATCTTACGCTTCATCTTGTAGGGATCCTCGATTGCGGCGTTATAGCGGTACTCCGGATTTATATCGCTTGTCAGGCGGTCGATGCTTTCGGTGAAAGCTGTCGATGTCCATTCGCTGACGTTGCCGGCCATATCGAACAGGCCGAAATCGTTGGCCTTATAAGTGCCGACAGGCGAAGTGATGACGTGGCCGTCGCGAACATAGTCGCCGTCGCCGGGCTTGAAGTTTGCGTAGAAGCATCCGCGCTCATCCATAGGAAGCGTCTCACTCCAGGGGAAAGAACTTTCAGAGTTTCCTGCACGGGCGGCATACTCCCATTCGGCCTCCGTCGGTAGGCGGTAAGGCTCGATGTAAACACCCTCCTTGCCGAGGCTGCGGCGCAGGTAGTCTGTACGCCAATTGGCGAAAGCGTTTGCCTGATCCCAGCTCACCCCTACCACCGGATAGTTGTTGTAGCCGGGGTTGGAGAAGTAGAGTCGGGTATACTGCTCGTTGTATGCATTGTCGAAATCGTTGATCCAGGCGGTAGTGTCCGGATACACGTTGACGATATATGTGTTGAGGAAATCGAAATCGCCGGAAAGCGGGCGGGTGACTGTCTCGCGCACTATTTCCCCCTCATCAGTGAGATAGGCGGTATCCTTCGAGATAATGGGCAATTCGTAATTGACCGGATTATCGGTATTGTAGTCGCGTCTGGTAGGGTCAAGGCGATGCTTGCGCTTTGCGGCTTCCGTATGATTGAATATCTCGTAGCGGTAGTTGAGCTGAGTTGGATCAAGCTCACGCTGGCCCGTGATGGGATTCGTACGGTAGACGCTCTCGATGGCGCGCTGCTCGTCTTCATTGGCGTTGCGCCATGGTATAGGCTTGTTCCAGTTGAGATAGGGAGTGATAGGATTGCCCTCCTTGTCTTCCTCTATCTTAAAAGCCTCGTTGCCGCCATAGGCAGGATCGGCGAGACGCTCACGGATTATGGAGTCGCGCACCCAGAGCACGAACTGCTTGTATTTAGAGTTGGTCACCTCAGTCTCGTCCATCCAGAAAGCATCGACGGAGACACCCTTGGGATTGCCTTTGAGACCCCATATGGAGTCATCTTTGGCAGGACCCATGGCATATGCGCCGCGGTCTACGAGCACCATGCCGTAAGGAACAGGCTCGGCGAAAGTGCTTCCGCCGACACCGGTCACCTCACCTCCGGCACCACCACGGCTGAGCGAAGCGCAGCTTGCGAGCATGAACATAGCCGCAGCGATCCATACAGCGGGAAAGGAGGATCGAAGCACGGCAGCGATATCTTTGATGTCTGAAATTCTCATTATATAGAGGTTGTTACGATTGCCTATAATAGATTGTCTAAGTTATCTCCCTGACCGGCGGTCACATCAGGCGGATGCTTCTGTGCCGGTGTCTGTTCTTTCCGCCGAAGTCCAGCTTCAGGCGGTAGCCTACCGTCAGCTCATGGCTGCCGCTGGAGGCTTTAAGTATCTTCGAGGTAGGTATGTCGTAGGCGTATCCCAGAATGAAATTCTTGAATTCCGCACCCAAATTGATGCTTACGGCATCGTCCAACCTATAGGCTACGCCGCCGAAAAACATCTTATTATACCATCCCTTTAACGATACGACACCTGAAAAACTCCGGAAGTCGGACGCCACAATGAGATCGGGTTGCAATTCTATTAACGTGTTTTTTACGTGAATATTGCTTCCGGCAGTAAGATAGAGCACTCGGTTAACATATGTTTCGAATTCGTGGTTGTCAGATGTTGCGGAAGAGGAGGTTGTCCCCTTGGTATTAAGTTTCACTTTCGGAGCGGCCGGGTGCAGCATCGAGACGCCTACATTGAATTTCGGATGAATATACTGCAGGCCAACGCCGAAGTCGATCGTTCCGCCACCTACATCCTGCTTGGGAATAGAAGGATCGTTTGAATCATGATAGTCATCATCGTCGGGAATATATACATCTGACCCACGGAAACTCGATCCGAAATACCCTACCTGCAGGCCAATCGTAAGTTCACCGCCAAAAAATTTCTTAAGGCGACCGCTCAGCTGCCCGTTGACATAGGTATTTGAGAAAAGGCCTATTCCTTCCTGAGTGACATTGACACCTCCGCCCCATCTTCTGCCCAGCAGCTTAAAGGGAATGTCGGCCGTAGCCGTGAAGCTCTTGGGAGCGTTCTCTATCCCTACCCACTGCAGCCTGGCAGCCCCACGGATCCTAAGCCAGTCGGTAGATCCCGCCGCTGCAGGATTATAAAGAGTAGGGAGCGCCCATGCCTGAGTATACAGCGGATCGCTCTGCGCCCGCAGCGGAGAGGGCGAGAGTGTAGCGATCAGAGTGACTGCGGCGAGCGCTGCTTTATGCAGCATATGTTGTAGGGGTCTGTACATCTATTCGAGAGATTTCTTTACTATTCGAAATAAAAGGAGAGCACCACCATGTTGCCCTTCATTTTGGTAAGCGACTGGGTTATCTGCATGGTCGCCGGATTCTCGTCAAGGTCTGGACGATCATGCTTGAGGATATCTGTGAGACCAAAGCAGAACTTTATCTCCGGACAAAGCTTGAAGAAAGGGAGATAGAAATCACAGCCCAATCCGACGGTAAGCATCGTGTCGAAATTCTTCGTGACGATAGGATCCGACCGCTTCTTTGATATGTCGAGCACACCCATGGCTCCCACCGTGAAGTAAGGGCGTGTGTTGTGGAGTCTGTCGCCCGATATCTTCAGATCAAGAGGAATCACGACATAGGCGCTTTTCATGTCCTGAATCTGTTTTTCTCCGGAATTGAAGTCAAGCATATGCACTGTCTTCGAGCCGAAATACATACCGGGAGAGAGTCTCAGATTGAGGTATCTGTGCAGTCTAAGGTCACCGAGCACTGTGGCGTTGAAGCCGGGTGAGAAATCCGGCACCTCCACCTGCCACTGACGGCCATCGTCTGTGACAAGCCCGGAGTGTGTGAAGGAGAGGTCCTGCACATGCGTACCGACAGAAAAACCCCAGTGCCAGCGTTTGAGGTCGGCATATTGGCGGTTTGGCACCTTCTCGCCCCATTTGGCATAGGAGGCGGCCGGAACGCCAAGCACGCTCAGCAGCAGAAAAAGCTTTAGGGCTATATGTCGAAAGGTCGAAGATGTCATAAATATATGTAAAAAGTAAGGTATGCCGTGAGGATTCCGCCACCTCACACTGTATAAGAAACGAAAAAATGAAATTTTTCTTATGCAATATTATGATGTTTGCAAATATTTGCTTAAATTTGCGGTATGAAACGTATAATAACCCTTGGAGAGATAATGCTCCGTCTCTCGCCGGAAGGACACCGGCGATTCATTCAGAGCGACATCTTCGAAGTCATCTGGGGTGGCGGAGAAGCAAATGTCGCTGTTAGTTGCGCCAACTATGGCATGGACGCAAAGTTTGTAACGAAACTGCCTACTCATGAGATCGGTCAGGCTGCGGTCAACGCCCTTCGCCGTTATGGAGTCGACACCCAGTACATCGCCCGCGGAGGAGACCGTGTAGGTATCTATTATTGCGAGACCGGCGCTTCGATGCGCCCCTCGAAGGTGATCTACGACCGTGCTCACTCCGCTATCGCGGAGGCAGATCCATCTGATTTCGATTTCGACGAGATCATGAAGGGTGCCGACTGGTTCCACTGGAGCGGCATCACACCGGCCATCAGCGACAAGGCCGCTGAGCTTACCCGCCTCGCCTGCGAGGCAGCCAAGCGTCACGGCGTGACGGTATCCGTAGACCTTAACTTCCGTAAGAAACTGTGGACAAGCGAAAAGGCGCAGTCAATCATGCGTCCTCTCATGCAGTATGTAGATGTATGTATCGGCAATGAGGAAGATGCAGAACTTTGCCTCGGCTTCAAGCCTGACGCAGATGTAGAGGCAGGCGATACTTCAGCCGAAGGCTACAAGGGCATTTTCGAGGCCATGATGAAGGAATTCGGCTTCAAGTATGTGGTATCTACCCTCCGCGAATCCTACTCTGCAAGCAACAACGGATGGAAGGCCATGATCTACAACGGCGAGGAGTTCTACGAATCAAAACGCTACGAGATCAACCCGATCATCGACCGCGTAGGCGGCGGCGACTCCTTCTCAGGCGGCCTTATCTACGGCCTCCTCAACAAGGAGACCCAAGGCGAGGCACTCGAATTCGCAGTAGCAGCTTCCGCTCTGAAGCAGACGATTCCGGGTGACTTCAACCTTGAGACAATCGCAGAGGTAGAGGCTCTCGCAGGCGGCAGTGCAAACGGCCGAGTACAGCGTTGATCCATCCCCGCAACCCAACAACCTAAAAACTAAACAACACAACAATCTTAAAACGAATGGCAAGATTTGATAAGCAGCAAGTGCTCGCTAAGATGGCGGAAGCGCCTATGGTGCCTGTGTTCTACCACAAGGACGCAGAAGTTGCCAAGGCTGTAGTGAAAGCATGCTATGACGGCGGAGTTCGCGCATTTGAGTTCACTAATCGCGGCGATTTCGCTCACGAGATATTTGCAGAAGTCATCAAGTTCGCAGCTAAGGAATGCCCGGACATGGCTATAGGCGTCGGCTCAATCGTAGAACCAGCAGCTGCTTCCCTTTATATCCAGCAGGGCGCATGCTTCGTAGTAGGACCGCTCTTCAATCCGGACGTAGCCAAGGTCTGCAACCGCCGCCTCGTTCCGTACACCCCCGGCTGCGGTACCGTTTCTGAAATAGGTTTCGCACAGGAACTCGGCTGCGACCTCTGCAAGGTGTTCCCCGGAGATGTGCTCGGTCCGAAGTTCGTCAAGGGACTTCTCGCTCCGATGCCCTGGTCTAAGCTGATGGTGACCGGTGGTGTAGAACCGACAGAGGAAAACCTCAAAGGCTGGTTTGCCGCTGGTGTATATTGCGTAGGCATGGGCTCAAAGCTCTTCCCGAAAGACAAGGTAGCCGCTGGCGACTGGCAGTATGTCACCGACAAATGCCGCGAGGCTCTCGACATCATCGCTAAACTCAAAGCATGATAAATAATTGAATGTTATAAAACAATATAAACATCAATAACAAAGGCGGAATCCGACAGGACTCCGCCTTTAATATTAATCATTGATAATTGATCATTTATCATTTAGTTTCATAAGGTGCTTCACTGCGCCTTCGAGCTGCGCGTCACGTCCGGCTTCCACATCGGCAGGAGCATTATAAATGATCACGTCAGGATTGAGCTGTGTATTCTCAAGAGGCTTGCCGTCTACCGACAGGTTAGTCACCTGAGGAATACCGAAGACGAGGCTTGGATCAATCTGCGTCTCCCACCATACGGCAGTCATAGTGCCGGGTATCGGGGCTCCTACTACATCACCGATTCCAAGGGTCTGGAACACGTAGGGCGTACCGGAGGCATCGCTGTAGTTACATTCATTGACGAGCATGGCGGAGGGCTTTGTCCACTGCGCCCAGGGCTCGCTGCCGATATATTGGCCACGCGGCGAGTAGCGCGCGTATTCCTTGCCGTTGAGAAGGATGG
Source organism: Muribaculaceae bacterium (assembly GCA_029061225.1). GTDB lineage: Bacteria > Bacteroidota > Bacteroidia > Bacteroidales > Muribaculaceae > Lepagella. Next base: position 42,521 of record JAIDSM010000142.1, on the reverse strand, counting down.
CGAGGTCATTATGCAGCCAACCGCCCCCATTGTAGCGGGTATCCACCACCACGGCATCACAGTTGCGATACTTACCGAGCAGACGCTCATAGGCGTTCTGATAGCTCGCTGTATTCATTCCCTGCACATGAATATAGCCTATCCGACCTCCTGATACGGAATCAACAATGCGTTCGTTACGTTCCACCCAACGGTCGTAGCTTAGTCCCGAAAGCGCGCCCAGAGATATCGGACGGACCGTCACGTCACGTGTCTTTCCATCAGCGCCCTTAACCGACAGACGTACCTTCTTTCCGGCCTTTCCATCGAGCATGGCGTTGATGTCCTGACGCGGGGCGATGCTTTCACCGTCGATAGCCATAATGACCTCGCCCGGTTTGATATCAGCTGATTTCGTAGAAAGAGGTCCGCGAGCGATGATTTCCTCTATCTTCAAGCCTTCGCCATCGTAAGTCTCGTCGAAGTAAGCACCAAGAGACGCTGTGGAAAGCGGGGCACCGTTTCCATAAGCACGTCCACCCGTATGCGATGCGTTGAGTTCTCCCAAGATCTCACTGAGCATCTCGGCGAAATCGCGGTTGTTGGATATATGGGGAAGGAACTTGCGGTAATGGTCGCCATAATATGTCCAGTCCACGCCGTGGAGATTCTCGTCGTAAAACTTGTCGTTGACCTGGCGCAGCATATGGTCGTAGATATATTCACGCTCCTTCGAAGGATTGCGGTCGTAGAGGGCTTCGTACTCCACATCCTCGATCTTGTCGTTGGAAAGGCTCATTTTCTTTATGCCGCTGTTTCCCCAAAGGAAGAGGTTCTCACCATTTGCATCGGGCTCCATGGCATAAATGCCGGAAGACACCACCGACACATCCCCTTTCTTGAGGTCGCGGCAATAGAGATTGCGCTTACCTTCAGTGCTTGATGCTGTATAGTAAAGTTTATCTCCTTTCGGAGTAAGAAAGAAGTCACCTATCATTGCAGAATTGCCTGTCAGGCGTTTTGTGCGGTAACGGCGGTTTGCAAGGTCCGGCGTAAATGTAGGTTTATCTTCTTTTTTATCAGCCTTTTTATCCTTCTTTCCTTTCTTATCCTTACCTTCCTTTTCAGATTCAGAGTCTTTTTCGTCTTTTGAATCCTTCTCCTTGAGTGCAGCCTCTTCCTCGGTCATATTGAAATCGTCCCAGGCCTCTCCGTCAAGAGCCATAAGGATAATGTCGCTCTGATTGCCCCAGCTGCCGGTATTCTTCATGCCGTATTTCGCTGACTCGTATGCGACAGCCTTACCATCAAGCACCCATTTGGGATTTCCCTCGCTGAAACCGCTCTCAGTAAGGTCTATCACCTCGCTTCCGTCTGCCTTGACAAGAGCGACGTCGGTGTTGTTCCATCCACCTACTCCAATATAATTCATGAGAAGCCACTGGCTGTCCGGGCTCCATGCAAACTGCTGGTCGCCGTCGGAATATGAATAGTTGTACTTGCCGTCGAGAGCAGTGGTCACCTTTTTAGTATCAAGATCAATCACTTTAAGAGTGGAACGGTTTTCAAGAAAAGCCACCTTCTTTCCGTCTGGACTGATGACAGGCTGCATAGCGCTCGTCTCACACTTATAGAGGGGTTCCTCTACAATTTCCGTAGCATAAGCGAACTGCTCCTCCTTGGGATTCTTGATCTTCGCCGTGAAAAGCTGCCAGTAACCGTTCCGGTCGCTGTCATAGACCATAGTCTTTCCATCGGGAGAGATGCTGACGGTACGCTCCTGATCCGGGGTGTCGGTAATTCTCTTTGTGGTCTTATACTTGGCGTCTGTCACATATACGTCACCCCTGAGCACGATGGCCAGTTCATTACCCTTGGGAGCAGGGAAAAACGAGGAAGCACCACCCGTCACAAAACGCTTGACAAGATCTGAGTCATAATCATCGGCAATGATATCGACATTCACTTTCTTTGGCTGGCCCCCTTCGGCAAGCGTATAGAGTTCGCCGTCCCAGCTGAAAGCCATCAGGCCACCATCTGACACGGACAGGTTCCTTACAGGATGCTTTTCAAAGGAAGTGAGTTTCCTCTTGCTTCCGTTGAGGTCTGCCGCATATATATTTATGGTGCCGTCTTCCTCTGATAGGAAGAAGAAAGAGTCTTTCCCCGTAGCCCACACAGCATTGCGGTCATGACCGTTGAAATCTGTGAGCTGACGGAAGTTGCCGTTGTCGTAGAGCCATATATCGTTAGTGCCCGAGCTACGCTCATGCTTGCGGAAAGGGTCTTCATATCCTTTCTTGTCAGTGAAGATTATCCTACCGTCCTTTCCTGCCGAACAGAAAAGCATAGGCATCGAGAGAAACATGGAGGGACGGGTACCCGGACGGTCTACATTAAGGGAATAAGTCTGCGGAAGGATCGGAGCCTGGGCCGAACCACGCGCAGGCATCTCGTTTGCAGAGAAAAGGAGTATTGAATCGTTGAGGAATGCCAATGGCTGCTCGGCGATGCTGGATGTAGTCAGACGCTTCACGCTTCCGCCGTTGGCGTTCATGATGAAGATATCGTCGCTTCCTTCACGGTCTGACCTGAACACAATCCTCTTTCCGTCGGGAGTCCATACGGGTTTTGAGTCGAACGCTTCGTTTGACGTCAGCTGACGCGCATCGCCTCCGGTCACAGGGACGGAAAAAATATCCCCCTTGTAAGTGAAAGCTATGGACTGACCATCTGGAGAAATCGCCACGTCGCGTATCCACAATGGAGCCTCGGCCATCGCAGAAGCGCAGGCAAGGGCAGCGACGGCCGTAAGTAATGTCTTTTTCATGTCTGATATGTGTTGATGTTCGAATTCACCTGTTATTTACCCTACAAAATTAAGAAAAAAGCCCGAAATAATAAAATATTCCAGAAATTATTTGGCGGAATGAAAATTTATTATTAACTTTGCACCGCAAATGAGGGAACGACCTCTTATGGTGAGGTGGGTGAGTGGCTGAAACCACCAGTTTGCTAAACTGACGTAGGAGCAATCCTACCACGAGTTCGAATCTCGTCCTCACCGCAAAGTCCGACAGTCGTCATGACTGCCGGACTTTTGCATTATACAGATGCTACTAAGGCGGACGCACGTACCGTGCGTCCCTACCTGATCAGTTATTGAATACTTAAAAAATAGAATTAAATCCGTCAGACCTCAATCCTCAGCCCCTCCCTTCCGACTATGACGTTCGGGAAGATAGCCTTTGCCTCTTCGGCAAACAAGGAGTCATCCTTATAACGAGATGAATAGTGCCCCGTCAACAGGCGTTTTGCACCCGCATCCAACGCGACCTGCGCTGCCTGAGCGGCTGTAGAGTGGCCGCGTTCACGTGCCTTGTCAATATCCTGTGCCAAATAAGTTGTCTCATGAAAGAGCAGGTCCACTCCCTTTATCTTTTCAGCAAGTCCCGACATGTAGGATGTGTCGCTTATGTGAGCGTAGCTGCGTGTTGGAGCAGGGTCTTTTGTGAGCATCGAATTGGCTATGACAGTACCATCCGGCTTCGAGAAGTCCTCCCCTGCCTTGATGGCATTGAAGGCCCATACAGGCACTCCATGGAAGTCACACATAGCACGGTCTATATGGCGAAGCCGTGGCTTCTCTTCAAATACATACCCCACGGCAGGAATCTTATGTTTTAACGGAACGGTACGCACCCGGAGTGACGAATTCTCAAACACTACCGCCTCTTCCGGACGTATGACATTAAACTTCACATCAATAGGCAATCCTCGGTTAAAATAATCGAACATAGTCGACAGTATCTTCCGACCGTCCTCGAAGGTATGAATCGTAATGTCGCCCTCCAGCCCGGACAAGGCCATAGTGCCGATAAGTCCCGGCAATCCAAAGACATGGTCACCATGAAGATGAGTCAGGAATATATGATTGAGACGCGGAAGCTTCAGGTGCTGACGCTGCAATTCCTTCTGTGCTCCTTCTCCACAATCCACCATAAACAGGTTATCCCTGAAATTTACTACAGTGCACGAAGGATTATGCACCGGCGAGGGCTTGGCGCTTCCACATCCCAATATATTTACTTCAAATTTCTCCAATTTTGTCAATGGTTTAAAAGGTTTAGGACGTTTATTGAATGGGCTTCTACTTGCGGAGCATCTGCTCGTAATCTTTTGCAAGGCCGCCTATACCGGTCTCCTTATACAGAGAAGGCAGGTCATGCCCGGTCTCTTTCATCACTGTGACGAGTTTGTCGAAGCTTACACGATGGCTTCCGTCTGTAAAGGATGAGTATATATTGGCATCCAGCGCACGGGCAGCGGCATAGGCGTTGCGCTCGATGCAGGGAATCTGCACCAGACCGCAGACAGGATCGCACGTCATGCCGAGGTGATGCTCAAGTCCCATCTCAGCTGCATATTCTATCTGCGCCGGGCTTCCTCCGAAGAGCTGTGTAGCGGCAGCCGCAGCCATTGCACAAGCCACACCTACCTCACCCTGACATCCGACATCCGCACCTGAAATGGAAGCGTTGTGCTTCACTACATTGCCGAAAAGTCCGGCAGTAGCGAGCGCGTGCACCATCTGCACGTCGGCGAAATGGCGGCTCTCCCAAAGATGATAGAGCACACCGGGAATCACACCGCTGGAGCCGCAGGTAGGCGCAGTCACAATTTCGCCGCCGGATGCATTTTCCTCACTCACCGCAAGGGCATATGCAAAGACTCGTCCGCGGCTTTTCAGATTGTCTTTATATCCGCCGGCCTTTACATAGTAGGCGCATGCCTTGCGCTGCAAGTTGAGCGGCCCCGGAAGTCGCCCCTCCCTATTGAGCCCACGCTCTACTGCACTCTTCATTACTTTCCAGACCTCCAAGAGATAATCCCAGATTTCAGGGCCTTCGCACTGCTCGACGTATTCCCAATATGTATGGCCGGTTCGTTCACAATACGCCATTATTTCTCCTATTGTATTCAAGGGATAGATTTCACCCGACTCGGCATGAGGTTTGTCGGGCTCCTCAAGGGCACCTCCGCCTACGCTGAAAACCGTCCACTCGTCGGTGGCATTGCCGGCGGCGTCAAGACTGCGGAATTTCATGCCGTTGGGGTGAAAGTCAAGAAATATTTCAGGTTCCCAGATGATTTCAGTCTGCTTGCCTGATTTAGAAAGTTCGTCAAGGATAGCGACATCCGTCATGTGTCCTTTTCCGGTCGCGGCAAGCGAGCCATAAAGCGTCACCTCAAACCGCTCGGCTTCCGGGTGCCGGTCGCGAAAGGTCTCCGCGGCTTTACGCGGCCCCATAGTATGGGAGGATGATGGACCCGTACCGATCCTGAAAAGTTCCTTAAGTGATTTCATATCTTTTGGTTGTGAAGCTGATTATTAGTATAAGATCATATGATAAAGATATCACGATACAAAATTAATGCTTTATTTTTGATTTTTTATGAATATTTCAATTAATATTTACAGTTTTAACATAGACATTATGTAATTTTTTATTAATTTTGCATCCTCAACATCAACAAGGACACTTTAATTGACGTAAAAACAATTTAATTACCGAATAAGAATGAAACAGGCATTACTTCCTATGGCCGCGATGGCTCTGTTGCTCGCTTCCTGCGACACGAGCACCAAGGACTCATATCAGAACATAAAATATCCTGAATACAATCTGATCGTCGACAATCAGAGCATGGATGTTCCGGCTCAGGCATCGTTCAGCAACTATGATGTAAAATTCAACATCTCGAAAAATGTGATCGACATCAACGGAACTGACATCATCATCAACAATCAAAAATATTCTTTTGAGACGGACACCATGAGTATCCGTACGCAGACCTTTAAGACAGAAAGCTTTGGAGATGCCTTCAACTATACATTCTCGAAAGTTGGAACCACAACGACCGGAAGCGCAGCAAGCAACCTCAACGGTAAGCTTGTATGGTGCCTGATGCCTTCTGGTTCCAACCTGCTTAGTCCGAACTACAGTGTGACAGTAGGCCAGCGTCTTGACCTAAGCTACACGCTCAATGACCGCTATAGTGTCCAGACTTTCTGGCCGGCGGCGCTTTACAAGGGTCTCACAGTATCTACCGCCAACGCCACCTCCCACACAAGCAGGTCTTCTGACTACCTGACACAAATCGACTTCGAGAAGAAAACTGCTTCGGTTTACGTCTACAACGCTGATTTCTCACCAAACCAGGCGCCAAATTTCCCCAAAGTAATACGTTTTGAAGACATACCCGTCGTATTTACACACGACGGCTTCTCTCTTGAGTCTGCATCCCCGAAGACTACCGTTCTCGGCAAGAAAGACAATGTAGTGACCATGGTGGATTCAGTTGGCTTCGCAGCTACCGACTTCTCGCTGGCCCTGACTTCTTCAGACCTCACGGATGTAATGATAAGCTATAAGCTTGACGGCAAGAGCATCAACTTCCGCGGCTGCTCCATACTGAAAGCAGGTCAGTAATATCCATTAGTAATAGCCAAGAAATTTTTTTAGTAAAAATATTTGGCGATTCGAAAAATTATCATTAACTTTGCAGTCGCAAACGCAAAAGTTGCGACTGCAACAAATTTTGGAGTGATGCTCGAGTGGCTGAAGAGGCACGCCTGGAAAGCGTGTATACGCCAAAAGCGTATCCCGAGTTCGAATCTCGGTCACTCCGCAGAAGCTTCAAGAGAGAAGCAGTAAAAGTTTTCGGAGAGATGGCAGAGTGGTCGATTGCGGCGGTCTTGAAAACCGTTGAGGGTCACACCTCCGGGGGTTCGAATCCCTCTCTCTCCGCCAATAGAAGACTCGCAAATCATTGCGGGTCTTTTTCTTATTAAAACTCATTCGCTTGATAAAGTTTTGGGAATGAGGATGACTGTTTTAATAATTTAAAGACTCTCCATGGAAAGCCTTACTATTAAAAATTTTGGACCAATTGTTGATATAAATTTATCTCCAATCAAGCGGTTTAATATATTCATTGGCGAATCAGGCAGTGGCAAAAGCACTATAATGAAGGTCCTGGCTATGATGAGATGGATTTATAAGATGTGTTGTGTGCGGACATATTTTAAAAATTCCGGAATCCAGACACCGTTCCGTTTTCGGGCCGATACCATATTGGGAGAAAATGGACTAAAGCCATTTTTACGAAATGAATCGGAAATCAAATACAATAATGGAGGTTTTGAAATAATAATCAGAAATGGACGACTTGTATTTCCCCAGAAGAATGTCCAGGATGTTGACCTTACTCTCTACAAGATAGCTTATATATCCGATAAACGAGTATTGATTCCAGACGTAGCTGCAGGCAATGTGTCGCTACGCCACAATATGTTTTACCTCGACGAGACATTTCTAAATTTCCAGAAGGCACTGGATGTGATTACTGATACAGAAATGAGCTATCTCGGAGTAAAAATGTCTGTCAAGAAGACCAATGCCGGCAGGAGAGTTTTCATCAGTTCATCAAATACAGACCATTCTTTTTCAAATCTTCCGCTGACGAATGCATCTTCCGGATTACAGAGCAGCGTCGCACTCCACTATATCATGCGCTACTTTTCCAGTTACTATGATATTGTGAGATCCATGAACTCCACTGTCGTTAAATTTCTTGCATCCGGAGATAAGCTATCAAAGTTTTCCGCCTCATCCGACATAGGTAAATTTCCTAATCGTAGAATAACAGTACATATTGAGGAGCCAGAATTAAGCCTTTTCCCTTCAAATCAATGGGGGCTATTGAAATATCTGGTTGGAGAATGTCAAAAGTCTGACACCACTATAGACATGACGATAGCCACACATAGTCCGTACGTACTAACTGCGATCAACATAATGCTGCTTGCTAAAAGAGCATCTGAAAAAGATGCGACAGCCTGCAAAGCGATTTGCAATGACTGCCCTACTCTGGATCTGAATGAAATCGGGGCATGGAGTGTTAAAGAAGGTCAATGCGAATGTCTGATAAATGAAGAGCTTGGGATGATTGACGGCACCTTCCTTGACTCAACATCCGACATATATGAGGATATCATACTTAACCTAAACAACATCATCTATGGGTGACTATGCAGTTGACAGGAGTCACAGGCTGGAAAATGCAGGATTTACTCCTTCAATCGGATGGAAAGAAAGATCTATTGTCTCTGTCTCTGAGAACGGAAAGACCTATAAAGTGTCTGTGGCTCCCGGGGTGAGGAAATGTAAAATTCAGGCGAAGAGCTTGACGGGCAATCAGAAACTGGAAGTGAGGACAGGTAAGTATCGCAAAAGTGATGATACAATGCTTGTCGATGAAGAAGGTATAATTATGTCATAAAGCGCCTATCCGAGGCTACAGAGCTTATATCAGGATGCCCCAGGCTTGAAGCCTGGGGTTCTGGCATAATAACAGCTCTCCGAGCGGATAAATCTGTTTCTTAAGTATAGTGTAATGTCAGAGGTCCATGGTTCCTTCGTAGTGGTACACAAGTTGTCTGAAGGGTTCATATTTTTCTTCGCCTATCCATAGCTCTTTTGGAGACAGATTGAACATTAGGTCGCAAACGGCATAATATGCACTGCCGCCGAAGGATTGATCGAAGACTATCCTGATTGGTGACGGAGCACCATAACCTCCCGCTTCAACCACATCGTCAGGAAGCAGGACAAAATGATACATCGTATCATCCATCTGGTAGAATTCATAGGCTGCCTTGACCTGGACAACGCCTATTTCACGCAGACGAGAGGCAATTTCCTCATTTGATATTGTGGAAGCCATCGGATTAAGATCCATGTTGATAATCAGGGAATCTCTTGACAACACCTTACATTCTCCCACCTCCGATATGCGGTCGCCATGGTAATATGACACCTTCATATCTCCGTAATATATGCCTTTCATTTCAAAAAGAGCTTCTTGAATCTGAGACGATGAAAATTTCGGTTCTTCTTTGTTGCATCCTGAAATGAATATCAGGGCGGTTATGGCAGTGCCAAACGAAAGCAGGGCAAGTGTAAGTGAATGTAGTGTTTTCTTCATATGCTTAAAGTTATATTATTTGCGGCAAAATTACAAAAAATAATAATAGAAACCATCAACAAATGTTGAGAATTTATTATAATTGAGTTTTTCCAAGCATTTCTTTCCTTATTCTCGAAAGATGAGTCGGTGTAATCTGAAGATATTTAGCTATTTCTTTTTGCGGCACCTCCTGCTCAAGCTGCGGATACCGGGCGATCAAGGACTGATATCTTTCTGAAGGAGTACCGGATAATAATGAGCAATATCTCTCGATTAATGAATTGTAGGCAGCCTGGGCAAATTGCCGACCGTGATGATTGATCGTCGGGTCAGAATCAAAGAGCGACTCCAAAACAGTGGCATCCATCAGCCACACTTCCGATTTTCGTCCTGCTACAATATCAAACCGTGCCGGAAGATTATGCAGACAATTGGGATAATCACCGAACAAGGCTCCGGGGAAAGTAAAACCTCCTATTCTATCGAAGCCATCAATGGTATAGATCAGATACCCTGACTTGACATATCCCACTTTGTTCGTACGCTGGCCAAAACGACACACTGAATCACCCTTGTTGAGAAATACAAGCTCACCTCGGGATTCAATTATATCGTGCCAGAATTCCAGGTCAATGCCTTCTATATGTCTGTTGAAATGATTTGTCATGTAAGTGCATATAAAAACGTGAGCCGGCCATGCTACGTCGTAGTTTGAAGGTCGTAGGAAACCATTTGAGCAGATGTAACAATAGCAGCCCACGCTATAGGCGTGAGAACCACTATGCTCTCTCCTGCTCTGTTTTATAGAATTTCCTACGTTCTCAAACTACAAGATAAGCATAACGCTTCTTAGTATTTTAAAATGTTGTAGACTGAACGATGTCAATCCAAATACAAAATTAAGCAAAACAAATGAAATACAAAAATTCCAAATCTTAAAATTCACGTTAAAACACACATTTCCCAGAGGAAAGTCTAATCATTATCATTACTTTCCATTCATAAACATGACCTTCAAACGCAAAAGAACATTTCTGATCGCTCTCAAGCAGACTCGGCCGATTAACAGTCATAAATACTTTTAGGAGGGTGGAACAAGTGGCTTGCCGCATGTGAAACAAAGTTTTTTTGTATTTAAAACTTTGGACGTACGGATATTTTTTACTAACTTTGCAGAGTTTATGTGCAATCCCTCAATTACAAGCATAGTAAGGATATGAAGCTAACCCGTGTATTAGTCCCGTTGATGCTGCTCATCGCGCTTCCCGCGATGGCTCTTACCGACGAGCAAGTGATCACATACATCAAGACTCAGGCAGCTGCCGGAAAGTCGCAGAAACAGATTGGAAACGAGCTTCTTGCTCAAGGCGTAACCGCTGAGCAGATAAAGCGTATCCGCGCCCAGTATCAGGATGAATCCAACACTCAGGTCAATAATCCCAACATGGGCGAGCCCACACGCTCGCGACTGCGCGATGAAACTGCAGAAGGCGAGACAGACAATCATACCGTAGAGCCTGCAGAGGAGCCTACAAGCCAAAGGACAATCTACGGCCATGATGTCTTCAATTCCAGAGCACTGACTTTCGAGCCAAACTCCAACATGGCCACACCTCAGAACTACCGTCTCGGACCCGGCGACGAGGTAATAATCGACATTTGGGGAGTAAGCGAAGACAACATCCGCCAACAGATATCTCCCGACGGACGCATCATGATCTCTCAGCTCGGCCCCGTATATCTCAACGGCATGACAGTAGCAGAGGCCAACAAACAGCTCAAAAACATCTTCGCCAAGAAATACGCCGGAGTCGGAAGCGACACTGACATCAACCTTACCCTCGGCCAGATCAGATCCATCCAGATCGATGTGCTCGGCGAGGTAAAGACACCTGGAACATACCGAATATCCCCCTTCTCCAACGCATTCCACGCCCTCTATAACGCCGGCGGAATCAACGATATCGGCTCGCTCCGAAACATTGAGATCTTCCGCAACGGAAAGCGCGTATCGACAATCGACGTCTATGATTTCCTATTCAAAGGAAAGGACGTAGGCAACATACGTCTGCAGGAAGGCGACGTAATCATGGTGCCTCCATACACCGAACTTGTACATATCGAGGGCAACGTAAAGCGTCCGATGTTCTACGAAATGAAGGCTAACGAAAACCTCTCGAAGCTTATCGAATACGCGGGAGGCTTCACCGGCGACGCATACAGCGACGCGGTACGCATACGCCGACTCAACGGACTGGACAAGGAACTGCATACTGTAGAGAGGGCTGAATTTCCGTCATATCTTCTGCGCGACGGCGACGTAGTATCTGTCGGAGTGGTGACGGATGAATTCACCAACAAGGTAGAGATCGGAGGATCAGTATACCGTCCCGGCACATATGCCATCAACGATAACGTCAGGACGCTGCGCCAGCTAATTCAGAGCGCGGAAGGACTCACAGACGATGCTTATCTCGACCGAGCGATGATCTACCGCGAAAAACCAGACAGATCGTTGGAAGTCATATCAATAAACCTCGGCGACATAATGAACGGTACAGCCGCCGACATCGAGCTCCGCAAAAACGATATCATTACAATCATCAACGTCAACTCCATCACTGAACGTGGCGGCTTCACCATACAGGGCCTCGTGACCACTCCGGGCACTTACCCTTACGCCGAGGGCACCAGCCTCAAAGACCTCATACTTCAGGCAGGAGGCCTGCGTGAGGGAGCCTCAACAGCACGAGTGGAGATCTCACGACGCATCATAGACCAGAACGCTACAGATGCCACCAACCAGCTCGCTGAGACTTTCACCGTCAACATCGAGAACGGTCTCGGTGTAGGCGAAGCGGCTGAATTCATACTGAAGCCTTACGACCTCGTGCAGGTGAGGAAAAGTCCGACATACAGTCCGCAGCAGACCATCAGCCTTAACGGTGAGGTACTCTTCCCCGGCAACTACGTGATCGAATCCCGCAACGAAAGAGTATCTGATGTGATCCGCCGCGCCGGAGGCCTTCTTGAAAGCGCTTACGTGAAGGGTGCATATCTGAAACGTCTCCGTACGGCCGACCAGCGTGAGCTACGCAACGAGACCCTTCGTCTCGCCAACTCACACAGCCAGACCGAAGACAGCCTGATAATCGACTCATCCGCAACATCCGATCAGTTCACAGTGGGTATTGATCTCCAGAAGGCGATTGAAAATCCAGGAAGCACAGAAGACTTCGTGCTTCAGGCCGGCGATGTAATTTTCGTTCCGGAGGAGCAGAGCACAGTGTCTGTGACCGGCGACGTTCTCTTCCCAAACACCGTGGTGTATGTGCCGGGTAAGAAACTCAACTACTATATCGAGCAGGCCGGTGGCTACGGCGACCGCGCCCTTAAGAAAAGCACTTATATAGTATACATGAATGGTTCGGTAGCCAAAGCGAAAGGTAATGTGACGATTGACCCGGGTTGTCAGATTATAGTTCCTACAAAGCCGGAAACACAAGGATTCGACTGGACGAAGGTGCTTTCTATCGCTACGACACTCGGTTCGCTTGCTTCCATGACTGCCGCTGTGGTGGCTATATTCAAGAAATGATCTCCTTAAACTCCATATCAGCATGAACTCCAACGAAATCAACAAGAAAGACGATGAAATAGCACTCCGCACATCGACAGGCGACAACGCCATGAACGAAAGCGGAAATCAGGAGAATGACGAAGAACAGGAGATCGACCTTCTTGAACTCGCCATGAAGCTATGGGCACAGAAAAAGAAGATCCTTCTGTGGTGCGTTATCGGCGCGGTAGTAGGTCTGGTGGTGGCATTCAGCATTCCACGCGAATATACGACCGATGTAAAGCTTGCGCCTGAACTTGGCAACAACCAGAAGATGAGCGGCAGCCTTGGCGCGATGGCCGCAATGGTAGGCATCGGTGGAGGAGCCCAGAGTGGCAACGACGCCGTCAATCCGATGCTCTATCCGGATGTGGTAGGATCTGTGCCATTCCTCGTGGGGCTATTCAATGTTCCGGTAGAAACCAAAGATGGAGACAAGGCAATCCCTCTAAGGGAATATATAGAAGAGGATCTTCGCTCGCCATGGTGGTCGGCGATAATGAGTTTCCCATTCAAACTTCTGGGAATGGTACTCGGCGGCGATGACGACGAGGCAGCAGACCCTAATAAGAAAACCGACACCTTCCAACTGACCAAACCTGAAGCGGAAGTTGTAAAGGCACTCCAATCAAGGATCTCCGCATCCGTCGACACTAAGACTTCCGTCATCACCATAACTGTCATGATGCAGGATCCGCTGATTTCAGCCACCCTCGCAGATACCGTCGTCAACCGTCTGCAGGCATACATCACGGACTACCGCACCAACAAAGCCCGTAAGGATCTGGAATATGCCGAACTCCTCAATAAGGAGGCCCAGGAAAACTACTACAAGGCACAGCAGACCTACGCCGACTATCTCGACCGCAACAACGGCCTTATCATCCACTCGGCGATGACCACTCGGGAGCGACTCCAGAATGAAGCCACACTGGCGTTCAACCTCTACAACCAGACGGCCCAGCAGGTGCAGATGGCAAAGGCAAAAGTGCAGGAAAACACACCCGTCTACGCTACCGTCACACCAGCTACCGTACCTATCAAGCCGTCGGCTCCCCGCAAGCCTCTAATACTTGTCGGATTCGTATTCCTTGCCTTTGTAGCAAGTTCGGCATGGATTCTTTATGGCAAGCCTCTTGTAGAAGAGATGAAAAGAAAGAAACTTGAAGATAAGGATAAATAAGTGAAAGGTTTAAAGACCATACTCCTTACTATCGCGGCTGCGACCGCAGGCACTTCCGCCACAAGAGCCGACGAACTTTCGGACCTTGTGGCGGCTGTCGCTGCCACCGTGCAGAAAGAACAGATGGCAAGAGACGCAGCTCCGTCATTCACAGAGTCCGCCAAACCGAGATACAAGCCGCAAGCAAGGCAAGACGATATAAACGTAGCAATGCTCGACGGTATCTTCTCTTCCATGAAAAGAGAGGCATTCCGCCAAATGCAACGCGACATCTACAATGTAGACGAAGATTACTTCCTGCAGCCTTCCGAAGACTATGAGACAATGATTCTTGGAGGCAGAGGATTCTTCCGGCCTGTGCCGGGAGTCATAACCTCGCGTTTCGGATGGAGGGAGCGTTTCCAACGCATGCATTATGGAGTCGACCTCCATCTCAATTCCGGCGACACGGTGCGGGCTGCCTTGACAGGCACCGTAGACAGAATATCATACGACCATGACGGGTATGGCCATTACGTGGTGATGTCGCACCCCGACGGGATGGAGACACGCTATGCCCACCTTCAATATGCCTTGGTCACCCAGGGACAGCAAATCTATGCAGGACAACCGGTCGGCATCGGAGGGAGCACCGGCAACAGCACCGGACCGCATCTGCACTTCGAGACGCGGCTTGAGGGGGTAGCCGTAGACCCAACACTTTTATTCGATTTCGATGGAAGCGCTTCTTATTTCGCTGACGCTGTAAAGCCATCGGTCCCCAAAGGCCCTACCTATTCGCATCAGTCAAAGTCATTGAAAAAGGAATCCACCTACATCGTACGCTACGGTGACACCCCGGAAAGTGTAGCCCGACAGGCAGGCATCTCAGTGATGAGGCTATGCCAGCTCAATATGCTGACTCAGACAGAGCCGCTTCCTGTAGGCAGGATGCTGAAACTCAAGTAGGTATATTTCCTGATGCGGAGAGACACATCAGATCAGCCCTTGACAGGAAATAGATAGAAACGGCGACCGGGGTCCGGATCCCACATCCACTGGTCTACAACAATATTGTCGTCTAAAGCTTTTATCTCGACTGTATGTCTTCCGGCTTCCAGTGAGGCGGGTACTGTCCGTATGGTCTGACCGCGAAGCACATTCTGCTTCCACTGCTCTGAGCGGAACGGCTCCTTCAGTGAGAACACCACAGGCTCTCCGCCGTCCACACTGACGCTAAGGCGCACGTCCTTGCCGTCTATGGCATGGGTTGGAATCAAAGCCACCCTGATTACGCCGTCTGCACCTTCCGCGAGGTCAAACTCATACGCAATGCTGCTTCCTTTTGAGAGAGAGACCGCATTCATGCTGTGACCCAGCATGCCCACTGGAATTACAGTTCCCTTAGCCTTTATGAAAGAATCCGCATTAGTTGCTACAGAGTTTCCTACCTTAGGACCTTCAGGATTAGTCACTACCGGTGTCGGATACCTTGACATTTCCTGCTCCGTAAGGATGAGAGGAAGGGATGGAGCGGCAAATACAGGAAGGTCCCTGGGCCTCATATCCATGCTGCCTTTCCATTTCCCATCCGAAACTACATCGTTGTAGTATTCGGTAAGTTTCCTGACTTCCTGATATGCACGCTGGCTTTCAGCACATGCCTGGCGTATCTTCTCTTCAAGGCCGAATCTGTCGACTACTCCATTGCGCCCCGATGCCAACGTCCTCGCCTCCTGAGCCTTAAGCATAGAGCGCGCATGAGCCGCAGATGCGCACACAGGATAGATGATGGCTGCGAAATAGGCGTCATAGAGTGACGGATCCACAAATTTAGTAGCGTAATCCACCACATAGGAGGCTTTGTCGAATTCATCTACATACCGCTGCAGCTCGTCGCCAAATTCTTTGGGATTTAATTCGGTGTTTCTTACGGGAGTCAGGCGACGCTCATATAGATTACGGTCTTTCTCCACTTGCGACCAACCCATGAATTCAGGGCGCCGCTGACCGCACAGTCGATAGAAGTCATGCATCACCGGGAAAATAAGGTCTGCGGCCTTAGCTCCAAACTGACGGGTCAGCCACGACTTGTAGTGGCTGCGCAGAGATGACGCATCCACACTGTCGATATTCCAGGCCATGTCCATGAAGAGCTCGAGATCATATCCCGCCACCTTAGGGTCGTGGACATTCACTATCCATAGCTTCCTTACGTCATTATCGTAGGCCGAACGCATCTGATGCCAGATAAGGCCCGGTTGCGTTGTCGTAAGCCACAGATAGTCGTGAGGTTGTCCCCAATAGCTGAGATGGTAGTAGACTCCTCCCCCACCCTGACGTTTCCTCTCCTTTGTGTCGCTGAGCCTTGTCAGATATCCATGATTGTCGTCACACCACATGAGGGTGACGTAATCCGGCACGTCAAGGCCCATCTCGTATAGTTCAAGCACTTCCTTATACGGCACGAACACCTGGTCCTGCAAAGAAGGATCGCCTATATTTTCACTTATGAGTCGCTGCTGATCGTCGATCACCTGTTGCAACGCATTGAATTTCTCCTCAGTCGTAGAATATCCTTCCATGGAACTGTCATGGATACCCCTCATGCCGATAGTGAAGATATTTCCTCCTTTGGAATCCTTCACCTGCTGAAGACGTTCCTTCCAGTAACGATGTACCTCCTCCCTATTGGTCTTATAGTTGAAACGTCCTCTTTCCGACGTATTCCATTCGCCGACATTATTACGCAGCATCGGCTCGCAATGGGATGTGCCGATAATTATTCCGCAGCTGTCGGCCTGTTCTTTAGCTCCTTCCACCAAGAAGAACGCGGTGGTTCCTTCATGCATGGCAGGCCAAAGTGTGTTGCCCCTAAGACGAAGCAAAAGCTCAAAAATCTTGCGGTAGGTCTTAGCTCCGATTTCCGTCTTGTCAGAAGGTTCGAAAGTAAGGTGGCTCCAAGGACGCAGCGACCAGTCCTCGTCATTTATGAAAACACCCCGACGCTCAACCGAGGCACCCTGAACATCAGCATATCCATCCTCTATCTCCAGCAAATTCCTTTTGGAAGGAACCACATCACCCCACCAAACCCATGGCGACACTCCGGCCTTGCGCGACATTTCAAGCAACCCGTAGGCTACTCCACGACCATTGGCTCCCGCTATATGAATCACACCCTCTTTTTCCTTTATGGCGAATCCATCCGTAAGTGTCTGAATCTTCCTTACATCAATACCGGCCTTTCTCATCGCATTCAAGTCAGTTTCAGAGGCTGTGTCAATCTGATAAAGACGTATAGTGGCATCCGCAGGTAAAGACTGACGAGCCCGCATTCCCGTAACGGCTGCCATGTCTTCAGAAAACATATCGCCGGCAACCGTCACGACCGGATCTGCATATTCAGGAATAGAAAAGGTGACCGGCGAATTGCCATCATACCATACAGCGGCGCTTGCATGAAAAAAAGACGCTGTAAGAAAAACGCAGGATATAAGATGATTTAATTTCATTGATGATGTCAGTGTTATGTACTATGAGAGCATCATGAAACGAGATTGATGCTAAAAATGTATCTCAACCAAGAGAATCAGACAAGGTCTCGAGGCATTTTCTTACCTCTTCGTCGGTCTTGAAGAGCTTATCCTTGCATATTTTAAGAAGTTCGAGCGCACGCGAGGTGAGCGCAGCCAGTGAGTCTATATCGCAGTCCTGGCTCTGCATTCTGGCGGTGATAGCCTCCAGTTCGGCTATAGCCTCCGAATATTTCATTTCTTTCTTTTGCATCATGAAGCATTTTTGATTTCGATTTCAAAGTTAATGATTAAATTCCAAATAGGCAAATAATACCGCCATTCATATTCATCAAAACGAATACAATAACTCTCCACGCTCCTATAAGGGAGTAAAACGGGAATAAACGCAACATTTTCCTGTAGGAATTAAGGCCGTCTGAGAAAATTTTAGTATTTTTGCACCATGAAAAAGATAGCAAGTTTCACAATCGACCACCAGAACCTTGAACCCGGGGTGTATGTCAGCCGAAAAGACACATCCCCTGCCGGTGACGTCATAACCACTTTCGACGTAAGGATGACGGCACCCAACCGACAACCCGCTCTTTCCATATCGGCGTTGCATGCCATCGAGCATTTAGCCGCTACTTTTCTAAGAAACCATCCTGAATGGGGCGAGAGAATAGTATACTGGGGACCCATGGGATGCTGTACAGGCAACTACCTTCTGCTCAACGGCGACTATACCGGGGAAGACATCATTCCCCTGTTGAAGGAGACTTTCGAATTCATCGCAGATTTCGAAGGTGAAGTGCCGGGAGCCAACCCAAGAGATTGCGGCAACTATCTGCTCATGAATCTGCCGGAAGCCAGAATGGCAGCCCGCGACTATCTCCGGGTCCTCGAAAACCCTCCCACATCATATCCTCAGGGACCGGAGACATCCTCTTCATGCTAAGGACTACCATGCATCGCAGACGGTTCACCATCAATTATCAATACAAATAAAAAAATGGCAAATCTATCACAGCGTGGCTTTGAAATGCCCGCTTCACCGATACGACGACTCGCACCTCTCGCCAACGATGCGGTAAAGAGGGGAATAAAGGTATATCGCCTCAATATCGGCCAGCCCGATCTTCCTACACCGCCGCAGGCTTTCGAGGCTCTCAGAAACATAGACCGAGAAGTGCTTGAATACAGTCCGTCGGACGGACTCCCCTCACTGCGCGCCAAACTGAAGGAATATTATCATCGTTTCAACATCGATGTGGATGTCGACGATATCATCGTGACGAGCGGCGGCTCGGAGGCCGTGCTCTTCTCATTCATGGCATGCCTTGATCCCGGCGATGAGATCATTGTCCCCGAGCCTGCATATGCCAACTATATGGCATTCGCGATTTCTGCCGGAGCCAAGATAGTATCGATACCCTCATCCATCGACAAAGGGTTCGCCCTCCCGCCGATCGAGGAATTTGAAAAACTCATCACTCCCCGCACTAAAGGCATATTGATATGCAATCCCAACAACCCGACAGGCTATCTCTACACCATAAAGGAGATGATGCAGATCCGTGATCTGGTCAAGAAATACGACCTATTCCTCTTTTCAGACGAAGTATACCGCGAGTTCTGCTATACCGGCGCTCCCTATGTGTCAGCATTCCATCTGCCGGGCATCGAAGAAAATGTAGTTCTGATAGATTCAGTATCAAAGCGATACAATGAATGCGGCATACGCATCGGGGCACTCATCACAAAAAACAAGGAACTGCGTGCCAACGTCATGAAATTCTGCCAGGCGCGCCTGAGCCCCCCGCTTATCGGACAGATAATCGCTGAAGCTTCCGTCGATGCAAGCCGCGATTATATGCTTGACGTCTACAACGAGTACGTTGCCCGCCGCAATTTCCTCGTCGACGGAATCAACAAGATTCCCGGATGCTACTCGCCCATCCCGATGGGAGCCTTCTATACGGTAGCGAGTCTTCCGGTGGATGATGCCGATAAGTTCTGCGAATGGTGTCTGAAAGAGTTCTCTTACGAAGGGGCCACCGTCTTTATGGCTCCGGCTTCAGGTTTCTACACGACTCCGGGAGCAGGCAGAAACGAGGTGCGCATAGCATATGTATTAAACCGAGAAGAACTCGGCAAAGCCCTCATAGTACTTGAGAAAGCCCTTGAAGCTTACAAAAGTCTTAAGTCTTGAGTCTTCCGCCTTAAGATTTGGACATAAAAAAATTGATTGTCATCACGACAACCAATCTTCTGTTAACCTTAAAATCTAATACCATGAAAAACTCGATGCAAAATTAGTGATAAATTCCGAAATGATGTTATATAACATATAAAATCTTCTATAATTTAACATCATTTAACATAAATGAAAAGAAAAGACATAAAAATAGGGTTGGCAATCATATATACTACCGCCATAGTCTGCACTGTGGCGGTCTTCTCATTAGCCTACCTTAAACAACGGCAACTCGCACCTGAAGAGAAAGAGACTGTCGTGGAGACCATTGATCCAGAATGGAGCGAACGGCTGACAAATGAACTGTCTGACGCTCCTGGACTTGACAGAATGGATCATGACATCGAGCGCTTCCTCGGGAAATGGAACATCAAAGGAATGTCGGTAGCAGTCACCCGCAACGACTCCCTGATTTACGCCAAAGGCTACGGCATGGCGGACGTGGAGGAAGGACGGCCGATGACGCCTCAGAATATCATGAGGATGGCCTCGGCGTCA
This sequence comes from Muribaculaceae bacterium, assembly GCA_029061225.1. Classification (GTDB taxonomy): domain Bacteria; phylum Bacteroidota; class Bacteroidia; order Bacteroidales; family Muribaculaceae; genus Lepagella. The sequence goes on along the minus strand of JAIDSM010000142.1, from coordinate 22,455 downwards.
AAGCTTGTGACGGCAATCGCCATCATGCGTCTGGTGGAAGAAGGGCGTCTAAGACTCAACTCGAAAGTCTTCGGACCCGACGGACTTCTCAACGATTCCGCTTACACTAACGCTATCAAGGACACGCGGCTGTTTGACGTAACGGTAGATCATCTTCTTCAGCACAAGGGAGGATTCGGACTGGGAGCAGGCGACCCAATGTTCAACACAAAAGACATAATAGCACTCAAAAACCTGCCGGGGCCTCCAAGCAACGAGGAGCTGACCGAGATAGTGCTCGGACGCAAACTCGCCTTTTCTCCAGGCAAGGGATTCCGATACTCCAATTTCGGATATATGCTTCTTTCCCTCGTGATCGAGAAAGTTACGGGACGCGATTACTGGGAATTCGTCACAGACGAGGTGCTTCATCCCGCAGGATGCTATCGGTTCCGCCCGGCAACCAATTACTACGCTGACCGGAATGACGATGAAGTTCACTACTACGGGCCGGACAATGTTCCCGTCGAGGAATATAACGGCAGCGGCAGGATGGTGGAGAGAGTCTACGGAGGCAGCAACGTAAACGGACTCGTAGGAGCCGGAGGTTGGTGCGCGTCAGCCTCCGATCTGGCTCGCCTTGTGGCCGCTACTGATAAATACCCATATGTCGGCAATATCATAAGCGACGAATCCATTGACTCCCTGACTGCATATGCAAAAGACGACAAAATATCGCGTGGATGGAGCGAGATAAACGAGACCGGGAAGTGGAAACGCACCGGCACGCTCTCTTCTACGCACACGCTGATAGAAAGATTTCCAAACGGAGAGTGCTGGGTGCTACTGACAAATTCCGGGGTATACAAAGGCCACCATTTCTCACGAGAGATGACCGATCTTGTCAGCGATCTACGCGCACGATACTCCGCTACGCTACCCCGCCGCGACTTATGGGCACGGCCACAGAGTGGAGAGTGAAAAAATGCGGCTGCGATGATTCTTCTCATCGCAGCCGCATGATATTTCTTTTGATTTTTGCCTTGACTCATCAGTATTTAATCACGGGCTCAAGCTCCTTGGCCTGATCGATCATCTTTTCAAGCTCCGCGACTGAGGGGACTCTGTTGCATAGGTTCTTCTCTTCGTTGACTTCCACCATTTTGGGATGAAGATTGGCTGCCACGCGATGACGGAATTCCTTTACGGTATCCACTCCTGCCGCCTCAAGAAGCTCGGCAAACTGTCCGGCAACGCCCTTGATACGGAAAAGATCGGCATGGTTGGTCCATTTGAGGATCAGTTTCGGACTGATACCCGTCTCCTCTGCCACTTTCTTACGGCCGGCCGGGGTTGCACATTCCTTGAGAAGGTCTTCTGTAGTCTTAATTCCTACTTCCTGAAGTTTTGCGGCATAGGTATCTCCGATGCCTTCGATTTCTGCGATTTTGTATGACATAGTTATTTGTGTTTTTCTTGGCAGGGAGTACCGCCTTATACATATAACCTTTATACACGGAATTGGTTCTATTTCCAAGTTGATTTAATGTATGTTTTATAACATAATAAACGGGGCTAACCGCTCGTTGTAAGTATATGGGCAGACTGAAACACACATATTTATTGCTGGTCATGACCGTCGCATTATTGACGACGGGGCTTTCTTCATGCAAGTCGGTAAAACTTTCCGATGCCGATGATACGATGGCACGGGGCGAGTACTTCGCTGCATCAAACATGTACCGAAAGATATACAACCGTCTCACAAAGCCTGAGGAACGTCCATTGCGGGGGGAAGTAGCGCTGAAGCTCGCGCAATGCTACCAGCGTCTCAACCGCCCGGTCAACGCTACGGCTTCATATCAGAACGCGCTACGCTACGGACAGACAGACTCCACAATCTATCTGCGGCTCGGCCAGATGCTTCAGGCTTCCGGCAAATATCCCCAGGCCATCATAGAATACCAGAAGTATCTTGAACTGAATCCCGACGACCCCATTGCCCGTGCCGGCATACGCGGATGCAACATCGCTATATCACAGAAAGACGCCCCGAAAAGCAGATATATCGTGAAGCAGCCGAAACTCTTCAACTCACGCCGCTCCGATTTCGCTCCGATGTATTTCGACAAGAACTACGACATCCTGTATTACACCACTACCAACGAAAAGGCTACCGGCGACAACAAATCTGAGATCACCGGCATGAAGAAGGGCGACATATGGATGGCCAAGAAGAACGAAAAGGGTGAATGGCAACGTCCTGAGCCTGTGGAAGGCGAGCTGAACACCGATGCCGATGAAGGAATAGTCTCCTTCTCCCCAGACGGGCAGACAATGTACCTTACCGTCGCGAAACGCTCCGAGACTTCCAGCACTTCAGTGGAAATCCACACTTCCCGACGCAGCGAAGCCTCATGGAGCGCGCCTCAGAAATTCGAGATCCTCAATGATACTGTGACTGCTGTCGGACATCCGGCGGTCTCTCCGGACGGACAATACCTCTATTTCACGTCCGACATGCCGGGCGGCTACGGCGGTCTCGACATCTGGCGCATCAACCTTAAGGAACGTGGCGGCAGCCTCGAAAACCTCGGACCACAGATCAACACTTCCGGCAATGAGTCTTTTCCTTATGTACGCACAGACTCCTTACTCTATTTCTCCAGCGACGGGCACAGCGGCTACGGAGGTCTCGATATCTTCAAGGCAACACTCAACTCTACCGGCGAACGCTGGAGCGTAGACAATATGGGGCAGCCAATCAACTCCACCGGCGATGACTTCGGCGTCACGTTCGGTCCGGGAGAATCAGGATTCTTCAGCTCTAACCGTGGTGATGCGCGCGGTTACGACCACATATATTCATTCGTTCTCCCTGACCTTAAGATCAGCATCGCGGGATGGGTGGTAGACAAGGACGATGAGCCTGTGCCAAACGCAGTAATCCGTATCGTGGGCAACGACGGATCAAACCAGAAGGAAGTGGCAAGGGATGACGGAAGCTTCAGGTTCAACCTCCAGAGAGGCGTAAAATACGTAATGATGGCGGGGGCAAAAGGCTACCTCAACCAGAAGGTGGAGTTTGAGAGCGACTCAGCGGAGGAAGACGCTGAATACGGCATCGACTTTATCCTGGCCTCCATATCCAAGCCAAGCGTAGTGGAGAATATCTTCTATGATTTCGACAAAGCAACGCTCCGGCCCGAATCTAAGGAGGCGCTCGACCAACTGGCAGTGATGCTTGAAGACAATCCCAACGTATCAATCGAGATGAGCGCGCACACAGACCGTAAGGGAAGCGAAGAGTACAACATATCCCTTTCCGAACGCCGCGCCAAGAGCGTAGTGGACTACCTTGTGGATAAAGGCATCAGTCCCGCTCGCCTCACATGGGAAGGCTACGGTAAAAGCCGACCTAAGACGGTAACCAAAAGAATCAACAAAGAGTTTCCACAATTCGAAGAAGGAACGCAGCTGACCCCGGAACTTATAGAGACTCTCTCTGAGGAGGACCAGGAAGCTGCCGACCAGATCAACCGCCGAACGGAATTTCAGGTCACAGCGATCGACACCGACTATGAACTGACCCTATAGATCTAAAACACAATATCCGTATGTCCGCAACCCATTTATCCGGATCATTTGTAATTATCATCACCTCCTTATTGTCGGTCATCATTGGATGCTCCGGCTCCAAGGCTGAGAAGAGCGACCGAGTCACGGAAGAATCTTCACCTATAGTGGCGTTCTGTCGGGCTATCGACTATACCGACACAGTATCCCTACACAACGATAAGAAAATGCAAGCAACTATGACCGACATCGTAAAACTGATGTTGAAGTCTGATTCAATTGAAATCGACAAGGGATTACGTTACTTCTTCGATGGGCTCAACGGAGACAAGAAATCGCTCGGTCTGGCTTTCCATTACGCAGACCTGTATCTCAGGGACCCACAGTCTCCTGTCAAGAACGGAAAGCTATACCTTCAATTCCTTCAATTCCTTCTTCAGACTCCGGACCTGCCGGAAGCCATGTCAGAGAAAGCCAAGGAGGAAATGCGCACGACAAAACTGAATTTGGAAGGCTCCACAGCTAATGACTTCAGATATATCGACCGTAACGGCAATACAGGTTCGCTTCATGCAATATCGGCCAGGCATACCATGCTGATATTCTATGATCCGGAATGCCCGCACTGTCCTGAAATACTCAAAAAGATTGCAAATGACCGGGGTGCGAACAGAGCGATCGACAGCGGAGACCTCATGGTGCTTGCGGTATACGCTGAAGGCAAGAGAGATGTGTGGGAAAAGACCAAGCATGAGCTTCCACAGAACTGGACAGTTGCATATGATCTCACCGGAGTACTCGACGCCGACCTTTACGATCTGCCTGCAATGCCTATCGTCTACCTCCTCGATGCAGACAAGACCGTCGTCATTAAAGACATGCCCTGGTAAGGCCTTTGCAGCACTGCGGTAGCCGATTGTCTCAGATAATACAGGAATCATACATATTAAATTCCGATTCAGGAAACTTTATTTGCTATTCTCAGATTTTTTTCGTAAATTTGCAGAAATATTGTCATATGCAAAAAGAGATGCAAAAAGAGAAGCAAGTAATAGTAGACGGACTTACTTTCGTGCCCTATCTGACCCGCGAACAGATCGCAGAGCAGGTGGAGCGCGTAGCCACGGAAATCGCAAAGGACTATGAAGGAAAGGCACCGATTTTCCTTTGCGTGCTGACCGGAGCGTTCGTATTCGCCTCCGACCTTATGCGCGCGACAGGTCTCAACGATTCAAAGATATCCTTCATCAGATATAAGTCATATGAAGGCACATCCTCGACAGGCACGGTAAAGCAGATCATCGGCCTTACAGACGATATCGAGGGGCGTGACGTCATCATAATCGAGGATATCGTGGACACAGGACTCACTGCATGCAGAATGATTGAAGACCTAAAGAAGAAGAATCCATCTTCCGTGAAGTTCGCCACGCTCCTTTATAAACCTGTCAGCAGCCAGACCGGCTTCACGCCTGACTATGTCGCCTTCACGATTCCACCGAAATTCATCATAGGATACGGTCTTGACCTTGACGGAAAAGCACGCAACATGCCGGATATCTACGTCATTAAGGAAGACTGACTGTTAACCCCCCTAAACTAAACCAACGAAACATGTTGAATCTGGTATTATTCGGTGCCCCCGGCAGCGGTAAGGGTACCCAGAGCGAGAAAATAATCGACCGTTACGGACTTCACCACATATCTACGGGAGAAGTGCTCCGCAAGCAGATAAAGGATGGCACAGAACTCGGCAAAATAGCCGACTCCTACATCAGCAAAGGACATCTCATCCCCGACGACCTCATGATCGACATCCTGCGTCAGGAGCTCAAGTCTCTTCCAAAAGACAGCAAAGGTGTGATATTCGATGGATTTCCCCGTACCATACCGCAGGCCATAGAGCTTGAGAAACTTCTCGCTGAGCAAGCCACGGAGCTCAGCGGAGTCATCGGTCTGGAGGTACCCGAAGAGGAACTGGTAGCCCGCATGATCAAACGCGGCAAGGAGACAGGTCGCGCCGATGACAACATCGATACGATACTCAACCGCCTGAAGGTCTATCATGACCAGACCGAACCCCTTAAGGAACACTATCAAGACAAGGGTTCCTATATGCAGATAGACGGCCTCGGCGACGTCGACTCCATCTTCGCCTCCATCGCAAAAGCCATAGAGGCAAAATAAATCCACAATCCACCTGTCTTGCTTACCAACGGTCGCCAAGCCGGCATGACAGAATAAACATAGCCAATGGAACAGGAAGAAATACAGAAGAAAGAATACGCGGCAGACAACATCCAGGTGCTCGAAGGCCTTGAGGCCGTACGCAAGCGCCCTGCGATGTATATCGGAGACATATCGGGCCGCGGCCTCCACCACCTCGTCTACGAAGTAGTGGATAACTCTATCGACGAAGCCCTTGCCGGCTTCGCCTCAGACATCAAGGTGACTATCCTCGAAGACAATTCCATCCGCGTCGACGACAACGGACGAGGTATCCCCGTAGACATGCATGAGAAGATGCATAAGCCAGCGCTGGAAGTAGTGCTCACAGTGCTCCACGCAGGCGGAAAGTTTGACAAAGGCTCATATAAGGTATCCGGCGGTCTTCACGGCGTAGGCGTCAGCTGCGTCAACGCACTCTCGGACTATCTCCGCGCTGAGATTCACCGCGACGGCAAGGTGCACATGCAGGAATACGCATATGGCAAGCCGACTTGCGACCTACAGGTGATCGGAGAGACCGACCACACAGGCACCACGATCATCTTCCATCCCGACGCAAGCATCTTCACGGAGACAATCTACGACTACGAGACACTCGCGAACCGTCTGCGCGACCTTGCTTACCTAAATGCAGGCATCACGCTGACGCTGACCGACGAGAGATTCCGTGACGAAAACGGCAATCCGCGCAGCGATCGCTTCCACAGCGACGAAGGACTTAAGGAATTCGTCCGCTATATAGATCAGGGAAAAGAACCTCTAATCGAAGACATAATCGATCTCAAGACCGAGCGTAACGGAGTTCCCGTGGAAGTCGCTATGACATACAACACGTCGTTCAACGAGAATATATACTCATACGTCAACAACATCAACACTATCGAAGGCGGTACACACCTGACAGGTTTCCGCCGAGGATTGACCTCTACCCTGAAGAAATATGCCGATGACAACAATCTTCTTGACAAGCTCAACAAAGCTAAGATTGAGCTTTCAAAAGAAGACTTCCGCGACGGCCTTACAGCAGTCGTGTCTGTGAAGGTGGCTGAGCCACAGTTCGAGGGTCAGACAAAGACCAAACTCGGCAACAACGATGTGATGGGTGTAGTGCAGACCGCCGTCAGCGAGGCTCTCAGAAACTATCTTGAGGAGCATCCCAAGCAGGCCCGCGCAATTGTCGACAAGGTCGTGCTTGCAGCGACAGCCCGCCAGGCTGCCTACAACGCAAGAATGAAAGTACAGCGCAAGACTCCGCTGGCCGGAGCCGGCTTGCCCGGAAAACTCGCGGACTGCAAGAGCCGCGACGCGGCCGAGTGCGAGATATTCCTCGTCGAGGGCGACTCGGCAGGCGGAAGCGCCAAGCAGGGCCGTAACCCCAACTACCAGGCTATCCTGCCTCTCCGAGGCAAGATCCTTAACGTGGAGAAGGCTATGGAGCACAAGGTGTTTGAATCCGAAGAGATCGTCAATATGTTCAAGGCTCTTGGCGTGACCATAGGAACGGAAGAAGACTCAAAGGAGCCAAACGTATCTAAACTTCGCTATCATAAGATCATCATCATGACCGATGCCGACGTCGACGGCGCACATATCGCTACCCTGCTGATGACCTTCTTCTTCCGGCGTATACGTCCAATCATCGACAACGGATACCTCTACATCGCGACTCCACCCCTATACAAATGTACGTTGAAAGGTAAGAAAAACGTGTTCGAATACGCATGGACCGACCAGCAAGTGCAAAAGTTCGTCGATACACATTGCGGAGGCGACCGCAATAAGTTCGTTCTCCAACGCTACAAAGGTCTTGGAGAAATGAATCCAGAGCAGCTTTGGGAAACCACCATGGATCCCGAAAACCGTATGCTCAAGCGAGTCACTCTGACAGACGCAGCAAGCGCCGACCACACATTCGCCGTCCTCATGGGCGAGGAAGTGGCTCCACGACGGGAGTTTATCGAGGAGCACGCTACCTATGCCAACATCGACACATAATCATATACATCACCTGCGTCATAAACATTCAGGCCGACTCTTTGGAGTCGGCCTGCTTTATTTCAGACATAAACAACGACATAACGCCATCCGGAAACTATTTTTAACATGCTGTCGTGCATATAGGCAATATTTTTAACAAAAGGTTAGGAAAGAAATTTGCGTAACTCACTTTTTTTTACTAATTTTGTACTCCAAATGAGGAAGGGTCCTTTTTAGAGGCTTAAGAAGCCGATAAAGCGGACTCATCTTTTTTAACCCCTTGAGAAAACCAACAACATTACATCAAATCACTCGGACTAATGTCCGGAATACTTTACAAAAATGGCTACTTACCTCACAAAAGAAGGATATGACAAGAAGATGGCGGAGCTTGCCGAACTTGAGGCACAGCGTCCGGCCATCAAAAACGCGATAGCGGAAGCACGCGACAAAGGAGACCTCTCTGAAAACGCCGAATATGACGCAGCGAAGGAGGCACAGGGTATGCTCGAGATGAAGATCGCAAAGATCAAGGAACTCATCGCATCTTCCCGCATCATAGACGACAGCAAGATCACTACCGATGAAGTAGGACTGCTCAACAAGGTGACTATCAAGAACACCAAAAACGGAATGCAGATGACCTACACCATAGTCTCCGAGAACGAAGCCAATCTCGCCGAGAAGAAAATCGCGTCTTCCACTCCAATCGCCAAGGCCCTTATGGGACATAAGGTAGGCGATACCGTCAAGGTAGAGGCTCCTGTAGGCGTGCTTGAATTTGAAATCCTCAATATCGAACTCTGACCATGACCATCTTCTCAAAAATCGCTGCCGGGGAGATACCCTCTTACAAGATAGCCGAAGATGACCGCTTTTATGCCTTCCTCGACATCAACCCCATACAATGGGGACACACGCTTGTGATACCCAAACAGGAGACTGACTACATCTTCGACCTTGACGATGATACCCTCGCCGGCCTTCAGGTATTTGCAAAGAGAGTCGCAAAAGCCATTAAGGCTGCAATTCCCTGTAAGAAGGTAGGCCAGGCTGTATTGGGTCTTGAAGTACCTCACGCCCATATCCATCTGATTCCGTTGAAGACGGAAGGCGACATGGATTTTCGCAAGAAAATCGAAAACCCTGATCCTGCTGAAATGGAGCATATTGCAGCGGCCATAGCTGAGCATTTCGAATAAGCCATAAATAAAGCCTCATCAGAGAAGCAATTCATATCAAATATCATATATTTTCAAAGGCATCCTAAGCAATAGGGTGCCTTTTTTCGTTATAGTAGTTAAACGACCTATTAATACCACTATATGGAAATACTCAACTTCATAAAAATCTACGAAAAAAGCTTCGCCGAAAACTGGGATCTTCCGGCACTCACCGACTACACTAAAGGAGACACCATAACCTATGGCCAACTGGCATTCAATATCGGTCTCGCCCATACGTTCTACCGATCAATCGGCATTAAGCCCGGCGACAAGATCGCACTCTGCGGCAAAGACTGCTCCGACTGGGTGCAGATCTATATGGGAGTAGTCACATACGGGGCTGTGGTAGTTCCTATATTGTCCGAATTCAATCCAATCGACATAAGCCATATCGTGACCCATAGCGGAGCCTCTGTGCTTATAGTGCAGGAATCCATATGGGAGCATATGGATCCCGACTCGCTTACTAAAGTCAAGGCTGTGTTCTCACTTAAAGGGCATAATGTGCTCTATGAGGCCGACGGAGCGGAAATCAAACGGCATTTCCGGCTGACAAGACGACGCTTCAACCGCGCGCATCCGGATGGATTCGGTCCCGCCGATGTCAAATACGCCGACCGCGACAACTCCGAACTGGCAGAGATCAATTACACATCAGGCACTACCGGATTCTCAAAGGGAGTGATGCTGACAGGAGAGAATCTGGCAGGCAACGTATGCTTCGGCATTGAAAGCAAACTTCATTACCGATCGAGCCGCGCTCTCAACTTCCTGCCGCTGGCGCATGCATATGCCTGTGCATTCGACATGCTGACTCCGTTGGCTGTAGGAAGCCATGTGACCATTCTCGACAAAACCCCGTCTCCCCGAATATTGCTTAAGGCTCTCGGCGAGGTGAAGCCGAACCTGATAATATGCGTTCCGCTTATTCTAGAGAAGATCTACAAGACACAGATACTTCCAATGATCTCCAAGGGTCCTATCAGATGGACTCTCGCCGTGCCCCTTCTCGACAGTTTTGTATACTCCAAGATACGGCGTAAGCTCATCGAGGCTTTCGGAGGCGAGTTTGAGGAAGTGATCGTAGGAGGCGCAGCCCTCAACCATGAAGTAGAGGATTTCCTCTATAAAATAAAATTCCCCTTTACTGTAGGTTACGGCATGACCGAATGCGGTCCGCTTATCTCCTACACTCCTTGGCGCGAATTCATTCCGGGCAGCGCAGGACGCACGCTTCCCACAATGGAAAGCATCATAATGAGCGAGGATCCTGAGAACATACCCGGAGAAGTATGCGTGAAAGGCACCAATGTCATGAAAGGCTACTACCGCAACAAAGAGGCCACCGAAGCCGTACTCGACAAAAAGGGATGGCTTAAGACGGGAGATATGGGGACACGCAGTCCGGACGGCACCCTGTTCCTTAGAGGCCGCAACAAGACCATGCTGCTCTCAGCGAGCGGCCAGAACATCTATCCGGAGGAAATTGAGGCTAAGCTCAACAACATGCCATTCGTAGCTGAATCACTCGTAGTCGAACGCGACGGCAAACTTGTAGCGCTGGTCTACCCGGACTATCCGGCACTCGATAAGTTCGACCTCGCAAGCACAGACCTCACCGACAAGATGGAGGAAACAAGAAAGGAGCTCAACCGACTGGTGGCTCCTTACGAACAGATCAGCAAGATACAGCTGATTCCGAATGAATTTGAGAAGACTCCGAAACGCTCGATAAAGCGCTTCCTCTACTCCTGATCCGCCATCAATCGCGGCGGAAGATATCTCTTGTATAGACTTTGTCAGCGACATCGTCGAGCACAGAATCATAGCGGTTTGCTATGATGGCCTGTGACATTTCCTTAAACTTTTCAAGATCATTTACGACGGCGCTTCCGAAGAAGGAGGTGCCGTCTTCAAGTGTAGGCTCATAGATTACTACCTGGGCGCCTTTGGCCTTGATCCGCTTCATGACTCCCTGAATGCTCGACTGGCGGAAATTGTCTGAATTAGACTTCATGGTCAGACGATAGACTCCAATTACCGGCGTTTGACGTTGGACGTTTGACGTTTGATGTTTTGCGTGTCTGGAGTAATGAGGGAAGTGGTTGTTGGTAGTGTAGTCATACCAGCCCGCGAGACGAAGCACTTGGTCTGCGATGAAGTCCTTGCGCGTACGGTTGCTCTCCACGATGGCCGACATCATGTTTTGCGGAACTTCCGCATAGTTGGCGAGAAGTTGTTTTGTATCTTTAGGCAGACAGTAGCCACCATATCCAAATGAGGGATTATTGTAGTGTGAACCGATACGGGGATCAAGACCGACACCCTCGATGATAGCTTTGGAGTCGAGTCCTTTAACTTCGGCATAGGTATCGAGTTCGTTGAAATAGCTTACGCGAAGTGCAAGATACGTATTGGCGAAGAGTTTCACGGCTTCCGCCTCCTTCATGCCCATATACAAGACGGGGATATCCTTCTTTATCGCACCCTGCTCCAGCAGGGCCACAAACGTATGGGCCGCCTCTTCCATAGCCTTTATGTCCGTCACTCTGAGTATGGCATCGTTTTCATGGGCGTATCGCGGGTTTTCTATTATCTTAGGCACACCCGCTATGATACGTGAGGGATACAGATTATCGTAAAGTGCTTTGGATTCGCGAAGGAACTCCGGAAAGAACATGAGATTGAACTTCTCCGCCCCTGCATTTGAGTATTTATGATACAACGACCGGCAGTAGCCTACGGGAATCGTGGATTTTATTACCATCACGGCATTTGGATTGACAGAAAGTACGAGGTCGATCACGTCTTCTATGCAGTGGGTATCAAAAAAGTTGGTGACAGGGTCATAGTTGGTGGGAGCGGCAATGACTACGAAATCCGCGTCTCTGTATGCCTGAGCTCCGTCAAGAGTCGCTGTCAGGTCAAGATCTTTTTCGGCAAGGTATTTCTCAATGTATTCGTCCTGAATCGGAGATGTACCCTTATTGATCATGTCGACCTTCTCAGGAATGACATCCACAGCCGTCACATGGTTATGCTGCGCGAGAAGCGTGGCGAGCGAGAGGCCTACATAGCCCGTTCCGGCCACGGCGATATTATATTTCTTCATATTCCTATATCGTAAAAAATGATATTTTTAACATGTATATAACGGCAGAGTTTATTGAAAATTGATTTTTACATCTTTTTTTTGAAATTTTCATTAAAAAAATTTGTAGTTTCAGAAAAAATCATTAACTTTGCAAGTGTGTTTTTCATAGTATTAAATTAAGATTAAGGTTTCGGTCTAATTCTTTGTGAAAAGAGTTAGATCTTTTTTTTATGTCCACTCAACTCCTCAATCGAAAACCTATAACACATACAACACGCCATCACCAAAATGAAAGAACATATATCGGGTATCGTATTAGGGACTGTCAAACACAGCGACCGCCACAACGTCACGAGCATATACACCCGTGAGCGTGGACGCATGGCATTCCTATCCCCGGCGGGCGCATCCAAAAGCAGCCGGCAGACATCGGCTCGCCTTCAACCCCTAAGCATTATCGAAGCCGAGGCAAATATTACCACAACTAAAGATTTGCACTCCCTTTCAGCTATATTCCCGATTAAAGTATGGCGTTCTCTCTATTATGAACCACTCAAATCCACGGTTGTGCTCTTTCTTTCAGAGTTTTTGAATAAACTCCTTCGTGAAGCCCCTTCAGAGCCACGCTTATGGGATTTCATTGCAAACTCTTTAAGTATATTTGATGCCACTGAAAACCGCATAGAAGCTGCAAATTTCCATATTACATTCCTGATAAGCCTAAGCTATATGATGGGCATCCAGCCCGATGTCAGTGAATACCGCGACGGAATGGAATTTGACATGAAATCGGGAAGCATGGTGTATCCTTACAATGTCATGCCGAACAATAACCTTCACATAGATGCACTTCGCTCTGCATTTCTTCCATCACTCATCCGGATCAACTATGCAAACTCCAAGCATTTCCGATTCTCTGGCAAGGACAGATCAGAACTCATAGCTTTGATACTCAAATACTATGGACTGCATTTCCCCGGATGCGACAATCTTAAATCACTGGAAATCATCAAAGAAATATTCACATAAAAAAAAGGAGTAATTGTCTCACGACAACTAATCCTCTAACCTTAAATCTAATACCATGAAAAACACGATGCAAAGATAATACATCAAAAGGCGTTTGTCAAGTATTTAGATAAAAATTTTTATTCGATTAAACTTAATTAACTTTAAAATAGAAGTTTAGTTAAAATTTTTAAGTTTAATCCATATCTTGGTTCATCGAAGAATGAGCATTGCGTCGCCATATGCTCCAAACATATAGCCTTCTTTGACTGCCATGTCATATGCCTTCATGATCAGATCATAGCCACCAAAAGCCGCTACCATCATCAGCAATGTGCTATATGGCAAATGGAAGTTTGAGACCATTGAGTCGCAGACAGTAAAATCATAAGGAGGGAACACAAACTTATTTGTCCATCCTTCGAAAGGCATCAGGTGGCCATTCATGCACTCCGCCGTCACAAGTGCTCGCATAGTCGATGTGCCGACTGCACATATACGAGAACCACGGTCTTTAGCGGCATTTACCATCTCCACCACATCTTCTTCCACAAACATCTCTTCAGAATCCATGCGATGTTTGGTAAGGTCTTCAACGTCTATGTCACGGAAATTTCCACGCCCACAGTGAAGAGTGATGAATCCACGCTCCACGCCCTTGATCTCGAGTCGTTTCATAAGTTCGCGGCTGAAATGCAGGCCTGCTGCCGGAGCCATGACAGCACCCTCCTTAGTTGCGAATATATTCTGATAGCGGTCCACATCAGCCGGCTCAGCGTCACGCGTGATGTAATCGGGAAGTGGAGTATCGCCAAGCGCATAAAGAGCATCCTTGAATTCATCATGCGGACCATCATAGAGGAACCGCAGCGTACGTCCGCGAGAAGTGGTGTTGTCGATCACTTCAGCCACCATTGAGTCATCTTCACCAAAGTAGAGCTTATTGCCTATCCTTATCTTGCGTGCAGGCTCTACGAGCACATCCCAGTATTTGTTTGCTTCATTTAGTTCACGCAAGAGAAAAACTTCAATCTTTGCGTTAGTCTTTTCCTTATTGCCGAAAAGGCGGGCAGGAAATACACGTGTATCATTGAAGACCATGACATCCTGGTCTTCAAAGAAATTTATTATCTCTTTAAAAATGCAATGCTTGATGCTGCCATCGCGTACATCCACCACCATTAAGCGGCATTCATCTCGATTTTCAGATGGATACATTGCAATCTGCGCATCGGGGAGTTTGAATTTGAATTGTGAGAGTTTCATTTATTTCGTTTTGCGTTGTGCTATTTTCGTTTTCACATTATTCTTTGATCTTGAAGTCTTCCGGATATGTCACATCGCAGGTTGCAATCTGATCGACAGCCTGATCCACCGTCAAGCAATTTTCGAGCCTTACATCCCCCACTCTCGTGCGGCAAAGTGCAGTGAGATGCGCTCCTGATTGCAGTGCGGCTCCTATATCCCTTGTCAGAGCCCTTATATATGTCCCTTTAGAGCATACGATCCGAAGCCTCAGCTCCGGCAATTCCGAAGGAAGCAGTTCGAGCTCCTCTATCACCAATGGTTTTGCCTTCAGCTCCACTTCCTTTCCTTTTCGAGCATATTTATAAGCTCGCTTCCCTTCCACTTTCACAGCACTATAGACAGGTGGAACCTGCATAATATGGCCGGTAAAGCGAGGAAGGATATCCTTGACCATATCCAACGTAATATGCTCATAAGGATATTCTGCATCAATTTCCGTCTCAAGATCGAAACTTGGTGTCGTGGCACCGAGACGTATGGTAGCTATATATTCTTTCGTACCATTCTGCAGGCGCTCTATATCGCGGGTGGAGCGTCCTGTGCATATGATAAGCACTCCTGTAGCAAGGGGGTCGAGCGTCCCGGCATGTCCTACCTTGAATTTTTTTACATTCAACCGTCGCTGTATAGCTCCCCTTACTCGCTTTACGGCATCAAACGAAGTCCATCCAAGAGGCTTGTCAATTCCTATGATTTCTCCTGATATAAAATCCATCTCATCTACAGGTTACCATATAAGACATAGAATCGCCACTATCGCACAATATACGGCAAACCAAACCAATTTCCCTTTCTTAACAAGATTGAGCATCCATTTGCAAGCTGCACATCCAACGACAAATGCGGCTATAAAACCAATCAAAAGGCAAGTGACTGAGACGGGAGTCTGACCTTCTGCCTCGCCTGCAAGGATATCCTTAAGACTAAGAAGAGCCTCGCCTACAATAGGAATGATAACCATCAGGAACGAAAAGGAGGCCACCTTATCTCTCTTGTCTCCGATAAGAATACCGGTAGCAATAGTGGTACCACTACGGCTAAGTCCCGGAAGGACTGCTACAGCCTGAGCCACGCCTATTGTCAGGGCATCTGCAAAAGTGATATCCCTGCCTCGATTTGCACTGATCATCTTGCCATTCATCAGGCGGTCGCTGAAGTGAGCAAAAGTCAGCAAGCAAGCGGTCGCAAGCAGACATATGCCTACTATTGTAAGATTGCCTGTAAAGACACTTTCCACGAGGTCCTTGAAGCAGAATCCGACAATGGCAATAGGGATACAGCTGACTAAAATCTTGACGACATACCAAAAATTGTCATCTTTGCTGAATGTAAAGAAACTCTTGCACAAATCCCTGAACAATGGCCATAAGACCACTACCGTACTGAGCACTGTGGCGGCATGCAGGATCACGTCAAACTGCAATGCATCATCGCCTTGAAGCTTTAGTCCAAGTATTTCACGGAAGATCACGAGATGTCCACTTGAAGAAATTGGAAGATATTCGGCAAGGCCCTGAACAATGCCGAGGATAAGGGCGTCTAACCAATCCATTCGAATGCTAAAATTATTAGTGATGAATATTAAAAATATAGCTTGTTACCGATTCTGTGTCTGGGTTTCTCCTTTCACTTTGAAGGTTTTATAAGGATAGCAAAAGCCATCAAAAGAAACCCAAGGAAGGTCACTGCCGGACCGATTACGATACGGCGAGTAGAAAAGATATCCGGATTGAAACCATTTTCCACAGAGCTTCCCGGACCAGCCATCAAAATAAATCCTACCACTATCAAAGCCAAGCATCCTGCCATGGCTATATAGTTTCTTCGACCAAAAGGCCGCTGACTTTCCTCAACTTTCTTTATGTCTCCTGATTGTGGAGACGGAAACTTTATTTTCATCTTATTTATTCAAATGATCAATGACAAATCGTTATAAATTCTATTCTTTCCGAACATTTATTTGAAAAGCTCGCTATAATCTTGATGCAAGTGATGCGTTGTGGCCACGAGAGCAGCAAGTGCACATATCAACGCTCCTCCTGCTACAAGGCCAATGTCAACACACACCATCCACCCCCAATCAACAAGCGAGCCCAACTGATCAAAACCCAGGCTGCCGCTCGCAGCAAGAACTGCCGATAGCAATCCCCCTGCCACTAACCCGGATAAGGCTCCTACAACTGCATTGGCAACGATAAACGGACGACGTATGAACCCGTCGGTCGCGCCCACGAGTTGCATCGTATGAATAGTAAATCTTTTAGCGTAAATTGATAGCCTGACAGTATTGCTTATTAAAACGAAAGAAATAATCAGCATAATAGCCGCTATGACAATAAAGGCAATCGTCAGCTTCCTGATGTTGGAATTCATCGTTTCTATGAGTCTGCTGTCAGGAGCACCCACTTCTGCCACCCCATCAACTGCCGACACACTTTTCTTTATACTTTCAATTCCACTTACCGTAGAATATTCTGCAGCTACTGTAAATGCGACTTCAGGCGACAGGGGATTGACCCCAAACACATACTCAAGGTCTTCTCCTGTAGCTTCCTTCCAGTTGTCAAGTGCTTCTTTCTTAGAAATGTATCTTACATTTTGGGCAAAACGAGTATTTGCAATTGCATCGCATATAGCCATCGCACGCTCATCGCCTACATTGTCGGCCATCACGACGCTGATCTCTATCTTCTCCATCATGCGGCGTGATTCTGCGGCTGCAGCAATCCATATCATAGCTATGAGGCCCAATGTAAGCAAGGCGAGTGTCACGCTCACTCCTGTCGTGGTGTGAGCTGCCCAGCTGGATATCTTTACCTCTTTCTGTGGCTTCATCATTCAGATTTTTCCATTTATCCCGACCCGCGGGCAAATATCGGGTGCAAAGATAATACATTTTTTCCCTAAAGTCAAGTAAAATAACTAAAAAGATGCTAATCCATTCACGAAAAAGGGACTCGTATCGCTACGAATCCCTTTTTTCCGGCATCCCTCGAAATCCTTCGCGAGATACCGTGTGTCCTAATCCTAATTTAACTATTAATCCATAACTTTACTAATGCAACAATAATTGTCAATGAAACGATTAATTGGTCTTTACTGTATGAATGTCTTTCTATTCTTTGTGCAAAATTAATATTTTTTTTCCATACTAAACACCTATTATATATAAAAGGGCAAATTTGTTATAACTTTAACACATTTTGACCATTTTATTTCATCAATTTTTTAAGCACGATTTTAGCCATACAGGAACCTGAGAAGATGAAGCCGTGCGGTCAAGAGCCTCAAGGACCACAGATGTACGCCCATGATCCAGAGCATATAGATCTGTATCTGTGCTTTCAGGCTCATCATTCACCAAATGGCCTGCAAGCATGAAGAATGCACGTCCCATAGGATCATGATATTCTTGATACTCCTCACTCCAATGAGCTTTGCTCTCGCGACATAATATTGCAGGAGCATCAGCAAATCCAGCCGGAGCATTTACATTTATAAATGTTCCCTTCGGCAATCCATTGGCAAGAATACCCGGTATAAGGGCATCCACCGTCGGAATCACTGAGGAAAAGTCAGCGTCTGCATCATGGGTAGTAAGAGAAAAACCAACTGACGGGACACCCCATGAGCAACTCTCTTGCACTGCACCCATCGTGCCACTGTAAAGCACATTGACAGAGGCATTGCTCCCGTGGTTGATGCCTGCCACTACTAAATCTGGCATTCTGCCTCCAAGCACAGCATAACGCGAAATCTTCACACAATCTACAGGAGTACCATTGCAACTAAAAAGCTTAGTGCCCGGAACCGGGCTGTGCTCTTCTTTTACTCTAAGGGGGGCATCGAATGTGAGTGCCATTGATTGTCCACTGCGACCTTGATCAGGACACACTGCCACCACTTCTCCATATGGCGCAAGCATAGCCATCAGTTCTCTGACACCCTTGGCCATATAGCCATCGTCGTTGCTCACAAGAATAAGTTTCTTCATATAATATTGAGTCTATTGAAATTAGAATTTGAAGGGAAGATATCGGTCGGCTACTATACACCGGTCAGCTCCGGGAAGCTGAGATAGAACATCTTGATCCGGGAAAGTGACATATTTCTTTTTCATCTTCCTGAAGTCGGAATGGGCTTTTAATATTGCCTTTGCGTTAGGAAAGTCAAACTTTGCTACATACATAAAGAAAGCAAGAGTGTCCATAAGCCTGCGTTTGAATAGCACCCTTTTCCCTTTCTTTTCAGGGAGGTTCTTGTGCAAAAGCAATAGATTGTTGCGAAAATTGAGGTAAGTCTTCTTCGGATCCCCTTGTGCAAGCGATGCTCCACCTAAATGATAGACGTGCGATTCCGGAACTACACACACACGATAGCCTAAATTGTGAATCCGGCAGCAAAGATCAATTTCCTCCATGTGCGCGAAAAACAACTCATCAAGTCCTCCGGCATCAAGATACACCTCGCGCCTCACCATCAAGGCTGCACCGGATGCCCAGGCTATATCTTCGGGTCCCGTATCATACTGGCATAAATCATATTCAACCTTGTCAAACAAGCGACCTCGGCAGAAAGGATATCCATATTTGTCCAGAAGTCCGCCGGCAGCCCCGGCATATTCAAACATATCTTTCCTGCGATATGAAAGTATCTTCGGTTGGCAAGCACCTACACCCGGATTGGCATTCATAAACTGAAGCAATGGTTGCCACCATCCCGGAGGAGTCTCCACGTCGGAATTAAGGAGCACTACAAACTCTGAATCAACTTCTGCGATAGCACGATTGTACCCACCTGAAAAACCCAGATTCTCATCGAACACCAGCATCTTGACATTCGGAAACTCTTCACACATCACCCTCAAGGAATCGTCACTCGAGCCATTGTCAGCTACGATCACCTCCACTTCCTGACCTTGCGTATTGGCAATGACCGACGGGAGAAACTCACGCAGTAGTTTCTCCCCATTCCAATTAAGTATTATCACCGAGAGAATAGCACCTAAAGCCATAGTCATTCGTTTTTTCGAAATGCCACATCATTTTTCCCGCTGCAGGTTATGACAGTCCCGTCGAGTGTTTCTACATCATGGAATCCGGTGATCAGTGCCGGAGTAATACTGTTGAAATTAGAAGCGGAAGCGTTCGCACGAATCCGTAGATAATTATCCGTGTGGCCATACATCACCCCATTCTCTTCAGCATCCGGATGCTCCCAAAGCACAGGGCGCGCTGTGCCGAAAAATTTTCGGGAAAAGTCGCGGAGTTTCTCATCGCTGAGCTTCGTGAGCAATGCCACCCTCCTATGCTTTTCTTCTTGGCTCACTTGATGGTCAATCCCAAGTGCCTTTGTCCCAGGACGCTCGGAATAAGGGAACACATGGTAGCGGCTTATAGGAAGAGATGCTGCATAATTATAACTTTTTTCCCATTCCTCTTCTGTCTCTCCCCGAGCGCCTGCTATTATGTCAACGCCGATGAAAGCATCCGGGATAAGACTTCTGATGAGTGAAATGCGATCCGAGAAGACATCTGTTCGATATCTGCGGTTCATTAGCCTGAGAACTTCGTCTGATCCGGACTGCAAAGGTATGTGGAAACTTGGCATAAATGCGCGGCTTTCATCCGCAATCCATCTCACAATCGATTCTGTCAAAAGATTCGGCTCTATGCTTGAGATGCGATAACGCTCTATTCCTTCTACATTGTCCAGTCGCTTGAGCAGTTCCAGGAAATCCTCACCGGTATCCTTACCAAAACATCCTACATTGACACCCGTAAGCACAATCTCCTTCCCCCCTGCTTCTGCTGCCTTCTCAGCCTCCGCCACAAGATCGGAGATCCGGCCTGAGCGGCTTCTCCCCCGGGCAAAAGGAATCGTACAGTAAGTACAGAAATAGTCGCATCCGTCTTGCACCTTGAGCCAATAACGGGTGCGGTCCCCACGCTCGCATGCGCCGCGGAATTCGCGAATATCGAGATAGTCGTGCACTTCTACTTTGCTACGGCGGTCTGTCTCCCACTGTTCAAGAAACTCAGCAATACGAAGTTTCTCATCATTCCCAAGCACAATGTCCACCCCCTCTATGGAGGCCACTTCCTGCGGCTTCAGTTGGGCATAGCATCCTGTCACTACAAGAGTGGCCTGAGGCCAACGGGAACGAAGACGCCTGATGAGAGAACGTCCTTTCTTATCAGCCATTTCAGTCACAGAGCATGTATTCACCACCACAATATCCGGTGTCTCCTCAGGGAGAGCCCGTATTATTCCTCTCCGGGCAAGCTGCATGCCGATTGCCGATGTCTCGGAAAAATTGAGCTTGCACCCGAGTGTATGGTAGGATGCCCTTAGTATATTGAAACCATCTGTCATAACATCATTTTCTAAATACAAACCATCTTGTCATATCAAAACGGGGAAGAGCTGCAAGCTGCACATCTGCTTTCCTGTCGTCTAAGCTCTCCATGGCATTCCCGATTTTAATTCCTTTCCTCTCAAGTGCATCCCTGACAGTGCGGAGAGCTATCTGCGGGGTGTTGTTATCTTGCGAAAGATGACAAAGGAATATATGGTTAAGGCCCGGATTAATTATTTCGCAGAGGAAGGCTGCCGTCTGCCTGTTGTCAAGATGCCCTGATGTCCCTGCAATTCGAGCCTTGAGATATTCGGGATAGCGACCCATTCGGAGCATATGGGCATCATAGTTTGCTTCTATCATCAGATAAGTGGCCCGGCTCATGTAGTAGCGAGCCCTATCCGTCACCTCCCCAAGGTCGGTTGCTATTACAAACCGGCGGGAATCAAACTCAATTGAAAACCCCATATTGTCAGTCCCGTCATGAGGCACGTCGAAAGCCGTGATTTCAAAGTCAAGCACTTTGAAAGGTATTTCCTTAAAGATGGGGATATGATACTCCTTTATACGCTTCGAAATGGAATGTCGGCGTAGCATACCATTCAGCACCCTGTTGGTGCAAAAAAGTTTTAGATGCCGGTTATTACGAAGCAACGCATATACATATTTTACATGGTCGGCATGGTCATGGGTCAGCAACACACCCTTGACATGGCTCATCGAGACCCCGTTGGCAGCGAGTCCTCGTTCTATTTCCTCTGCCCTTATGCCCACATCCACAAGCAAGCCTCCTTCCCTCGACCCAATATAGCAGCTATTGCCACTCGATCCGCTTCCAAAAGAGCAGAAATACAACGGCTTCGGAGAAGACGTAGGTGTCTTTTGGCCAGAGTCTCCGGCATAAGGATTGCTCCACTCTTCAAATGGGAGTTCCGGATGATCTTCAAAATATATCTTCCTGCTCATTTTTTCTCGTATCTTCGGCTGTCGCCTCCTTTTGCTCCGGCATAGATAAGAAAGATTGCCGGACGCTTATCAAAGTCATATTTTCTTTTCTTCCATTCCTGCGCCTTGGCTGTGATCACCTCTTCTCTATCCGGATCAGTGATATCGCAGGCTACGCACAACATTGTGGATGGAGCAAGCGCATCGGCAAGCAACGCTACCATACGGTTGTTGCGGTAAGGAGTCTCGATGAAAATCTGTGTCATGTGTCTTGACGCTGATTCCGACTCAAGACGTTTCAGAGACTTACGTCGTTCTGTGCCGTCGATAGGCAAATAACCATGGAACGCAAATCCCTGGCCATTGAATCCTGATGCCATAAGCGACATCAATATGGAGCTTGGGCCCACTAAAGGAATTACCCTCAGCCCTTCTCGCTGTGCAATCTCTACAGGATGGCTGCCGGGATCTGCCACGCCCGGACACCCGGCCTCACTCATGATGCCTACAGGCTCTCCTCTGCGAAGTGGCTCAAGCATTGAGGCCACCTCTTCAGGCCCCGTATGACGGTCAAGCACTTCAAATGTGCACTCTGCTATTGGAAACGCGGCATCTATATGCTTGAGATAACGACGCGACGTACGTAGATTCTCGACAATAAAATGGCGTAATTGTCGTAGAATCTCCAAATTTCCATCCGGAATGACCTCCGAAACGGGGGCTCCACTTATAGGAACTGGAACAAGATAAAGGGC
>JAIDSM010000141.1 GCA_029061225.1 Muribaculaceae bacterium | reverse complement strand
GAATAAATGTAGAATAATTACGTTTTTAAGGGGGAATAAATGTAGATTCATTACATTTTTAAGGGGGAATAAATGTAGATTCATTACATTTTTAAGGGGGTAATTTCCATAAAAGAAAGAAAACTTTTGATAAAAAAGTCGCGTAGATACCAGATTGGAAGATCTTGGTATCTACGCGACTGGTATGTAGGCAGTCCGAGTAGTCTGCTATTACATAATCGGCGGTCGGTATTACCGACCTTACATGGCCCCGCCACCTATGGCGGGGAGAGTACAAGGCGATGAATGCGGTCATGTCACCGGCCCGAATGTCGATACTCTTTTAATCAATGCACAATGCATAATGCACAATTCATAATTATGGCTGCTGCAGTCATATTCGGGAAAAGTGTATTTATGCGTCGGACATGTCGGACAATGGTGCGTACAGATCGTTTTGAACTAATCTGACGGTGCGGAGAGGTTTAAAACCTCACTCCCATTGAGACGACGGATACGTCGTGAATGTAAGGGTGATGCAGAGGGCGCGTGTGGGCCTCAATACTACATTGGCCTTGCATTAAGGACGCATATATGCACAGGATGGACACGGCGGCAGAGGGCGTGAATGAACCTCAATACTGGCGTATGGGCATCGCGGATGCATTTGTCGGTGCATTGGCTGCTCTGCTGTTTTGGGGTCTTTCCTATGGCGATAACTGATGCGCCTACGGCGCGGCGGTCAGAATGACCGCCCTCCATGAGCAGAGGATTGTGGCAATATGTCATTGTACTCTTTCTATGGCTCGAGGAGCAGTTTTCAGTCTTGAGTCTTCAGTCTTAAGAATGAGTAGAAGACAGGACTCGGCAGGCTGGGAAGCCTGCTACTCCATAGGCGATAGCACGGTGCGGGCGCGTGTGGGCCTCAGTCCACCGTGAGGAAAGTCTATCCAAAGATTAAAGATTAATTATTAAAGATTAAGAATTAATCAAATATGAATGAGTGATTACCGTATGCCGGATGACTGGTCTATCTCATATTGCAGCTCATGTCGGGTCAGCCATTTTCATTCATGCTCCGCACGCGATTCCTCCTCTGAGGATGACGCCTTCGATGGAGGGCTGTCACGGTTGGCCCGGAAGCAGACTCACCATAGGAGCGGAGACCGTTGGATCTTGTTTCCGACTGCAAAGTTAATATGCTTTCAAGGCGTCTGGGCCTTATCTTGATAAAGTCTTCAGTTTTCATCGTTGGCAACGTTATCGGCGTTGTCAGCGATCAGTCTTCAGTTGAATTTCACCTTCGACAGACCTGCTGCGCGATTGTTGAAATCTTTTGGGGCGACAAGGAGGAAGGAGGAGCTGAAGCTCGTGCGCATGGACAAATAAAGAAAAAAAACTATTTCAAAATAAACGAAATATTTGGACTTCTGAGAATTTTGAGTTATATTTGCGTGAGAAAACTTATTAATATGGTTGAGCGGAGTATTGAGGGGCGTGTATATCCTATAGGAATTCAATCTTTCTACAAAATAATTGAGGGAGGATACACATATGTAGATAAGACTTTCTTTGTCGCCAAACTTGTGAAAGAAAGTCAATATGTCTTTCTGAGCCGGCCTCGTCGGTTTGGCAAGAGCCTACTGCTATCTACGATACATGCGTACTTTGAGGGTAGACGCGAACTCTTCAAAGGGCTTGCCATCGACAGTCTGGATATGGACTGGACTCCGAGGCCGGTAATTCACTTTGACCTCAATTCAGAAGACTACTCATCCGAGGACGCTCTCTCCAACATCCTCTCCAGGCAATTGAAAGAATATGAAAAAGAATACGGGGTGCCGGACGTAGCGGACACTTTGACCGGAAGATTCTCCAACCTTATCCGCCACATAGCGGGAAAAACCGGTAAGAAAGTTGTCATTCTGTTTGATGAATATGACAAGCCTCTTGTTGAGTTAGAGGCCAACAGCGAACTCTTTGAAAAGAGGCAGCGGATGCTCAAGGGATTCTTCTCCTGCCTGAAATCAATGGATGAATATATCGAATTCGGGATGTTGTCAGGGGTGGCTCGTTTCAGTAAGGTAAGTATCTTCAGCGACCTCAATAATCTTGACGACATATCTTTAGAAAATGCCTATTCGGAAATATGCGGATGGACAGAAACGGAACTTATCAAATATTTCCAACCAGGAATCCAGACTCTTGCTGACGAAAGGGAAGAAGCCCCATCTGTGACCATAAAAGCACTCCGTGACTATTATGACGGCTATCTCTTTTCCCCGAAAGGTTCTCCCGTCTACAATCCCTTCAGTGTCATGAAAGCCTTGAAAGCCAAGGCAATCATGCCATATTGGTTTGACACCGGCACTCCGACATTCCTTGCTAAAAGAATAAAGAAGAGCGGTATTGATCCTGACTCTATCAACGGACAGGCACAGAGCTACAGCAATCTCATATCTGTAGGATCGGGCACAGGCAACGTAACAGCTCTTATGTTTCAGACCGGCTATCTTACTATAGACTCATATGAACCTAAGAGACTGAGGTTTAAACTTCGGTTCCCAAATCGTGAAGTGGAGATTGGGTTTGCAGAAAACCTACTACCCCTTTATGCCCCCTCAACTGCAAAAATAAACAGTCCGTTCAGTATTGAGAAGTTTAGAGATGATATCGATGCTGGAGATCCCAAAGGATTCATGGACCGTCTTGAGGCTCTCTTTAAAGATCTGCCCGGAGAAGACCATAGGGAGTCTACATACAGGGCCGTCACTTACCTTTTGTGTCTGCTGTCCGGAATAGAGGCAATGCCGGAACGGCACTCATACAAAGGGAGGAGCGATCTTGAGGTGCTCACATCTGAATACGTGTACCTCTTTGAGTTCAAATATAACAAGAGTGTCCAAGAGGCAATGGAACAGATATATTCTCGCGACTATGCAGGACGATACGGGAAGGATGACCGCAAGGTCTTCCTTATAGGTGTCAACTACGTGGAGAAAAAAGAAGAGAGGAGGCTGGAGTATCGGATAGAGGAGATGAGTTAAATAGCTCATATTCCGGCCGAGCATTCTTGGAAGCCATCTCAGACAATTCGAGATAATGTGATGGTTGCTGATTAGCGTTTGAGTTGGGATGATTATTGACGAGCTGAAGCTCGTGCGCATGGACAAATAAGGGACCGCGGTTGCTATGCCTGATGCCCCGCAAAGTTTATTCTATGCCAGGGTATCGGTGCCGCGACATAGAATAAACACTCAGTCAGCTAATATAGTCTTACTCATCCAAATTAGTATCGTGCAGAATCATATAATCTGTCAATCTGCATTTAGCATGTGGGCAATCCAGGTGCGCTATCCAATTCTTAAAATCATGCAGATTTGAAGTTGCGCTTTAAATCTGCATGATTTTTAAATACAACACATATCTCAAATCTATCAATGAGTAACCCCTCTAACGTTATGGCCACTAAATCTACTCGAAGCAATAGTAGACGTTACATTTCCATCGTTATGGCTAATCTACCAAATTCGTTACTCGCCTAACTCAGACTTTTGTAAAACCCTCCGAATCCTTTTTGCCGATTAATGGCAGTATATTCAGGAAGCCTTAAAACGTCAAAAAGAAGCGAATGCTAAGGGACTACCGAGAAAAAACATTAAGATGCCAGAACACCTTATGGCAAAGCTCGCCTTGTATATCACAGACCTACCTGATGTATGGGCCATAGAAACATATTCACCCTCTGACAATCAGGCTTTATCGGAAAGTCTAATCGCATTTGATGAGTTGAACTATGAGCAATATGATGACGAAGCAACAATTACAGAACAATACAAATCGGTAAAATTGCGAGTCCTTGATCGGCAAATTGGTGAAAATTTGAAACGATTATATGATTACAAGTGTCAAGTGTGCGGACAAGCCATTTGGCAACCATATGGTACGCAACCAATCGTAGATGCTCACCACATCTCTTCTTTTACCAAAACCCATAATAACGACTTCGATAATATTATGGTTTTATGTCCAAGTCATCATAGAATCATTCACGGATGTCATGGAGAATTCAAAAGATCAAGAAAAGAGATTTGGTATCCCAATGGATTCCATGAAGGATTGAAACTAAATTACCATCTTTGACATAATTAGTTCAGTCTGTAAATAGTTTATTCATTTTAAAAACAGTCTGATATTCAAGTCGCATTTCATCTATCAGAGTTAATAGTTTTTTCATAAACAAAATGCTATCTGAATATGCCTCCTTCATCTGCTGAAGCTCATCAAATCCAGTATTTGCGTACTCTTCCACCAACTCCAAAACTGCGTCTATATCCGTAATAATATCTATATCTCGTCCTTCTTCTAAAATTACTTTTTCGAAATAGACAGATTTATACAGATATAAATAAGCTTTGACATCATCATAAGCCGTGCGGATAAGTCCTTTGGATGTAGTCAATTTAGTCGGATAGCCCTTCCTTAAACCTAACGCCAAAGCTATATTAAATAGGTCTATTCTTGAGCATGCATCCTTGGAGAGTAAAAAGAACTTGTTTTTGTCCAACTCGCCAATAATCCAGTCGTAGCATTCACCGGAAACATTAATTGTTGATTTCATCATTTATATCTTTTATTTAGCTAACTCAGCTATCCCTTCTGACATTCTAAGAGTATTGAAGGAATTGTAACGGCTACCCAATATAGTCTGAACATTATTATCGTATTCAGTTGGAGTAAAAGTCAGAATCACTTGCTTCTCCTTTGCTATCTCGAGAAGTATATTCATGAAGTTGATCCTATTTTCCTTACCCACCCGACCTATAGGAGTATCAATGAAAAGCAGAGAATCATGCTTTGAAACCTCCTGAAGAGCCAATGTGAATGAAAGGGCCAATAGAGCAGTTTCAGCTGCGCTACAAGATCCCAAAGCTTGATTTCCAAACCTATCCAATAATCTGAAAGTATAGTCCTCTAGAATTTCAACCTTTGAGAACGAATCTTTTTTCCATATCAGCCTATCAAATATCCGAAAAGTCTCCTCCTGAATAGACTCTCTACACTCATCCAAAATTTCATGCATGGACTCCTTCATAAGCTTGATACACCTTTGACAGAATTCCTTCTTTCGAAGAAGCTCTTTTAGCTCAGAATTCTTAGCGGTTAGTATGCTTAGTTTCTTTTCCTCTTCGTCCTTGGCTTTTTCGTTATGAGCTTTTTTCTCCTCTTCTTTGGCTTTATTACCATATAGTGTTCGCAATTTCTTCTTATACTCATCACGTTCGTCTAAAGCATTCGCTATATCTTCGTTATTTGGTATAGATCGAAGATAGGAATTAAGCTTCTGATATTTTTTTTCCTCTTGTTCTATATCTTTTTTAATTGAGCCAATTCCTTTAATTAGCTTTGCTTTAGATGTTTCAAAAGACTGTACTTTTGAGAAATAAGAAGTCATTGCACCCAATGCATTACTTAACACATTAGAAGTCTCTGACGCTACAGTAATAGAATTACGTAGATTTCTCACTGCTTCTAAATCTTCATCGGTAAGATGTTTTCTACCGCACACTAAACATTCTTTATCTGCAAGAATTTTGTCTAATAGACCAGTGTCTATATTAGGGGGAAGCTTACCTTCATTTTTTTGTTTCTCTATGTACAAAAAGAATTTACTTACTGAAGAGTATAAAGCAAAGAGCGTAAAGTACTCTCGAGTAAATATAATAAGATCTTCATTTCTAGAATCTAAATCATCATTGAGGCGACTTAGTCTCAGTTCCGATTCTTTGAGTTCCTCAGCCTTTTCACGAACATTTTCACAACCATGGATTTTTGCAGTTAATTCATCAATATGGGACTCACATTGAAAAATATTATTCTTAATCTCCTCTATAGTTATTTCAGAAAGACTTATCTGAGAATCCAGTTCTTCAACTTTCTTCTGCAGCTCCTTCAATTCCTTGTCTCCACCCTTACTTATTTTTGAATTTATAAACTCTTTGACGTACTTTTCCAAATATTCATAACCATATTTTAAATACGATGCCTGAGTAAATTCATGGATTCCATCTTTTACATTTTTAAGCTGATCAAAGGAAAAAAACTTTTCAAGTTGTTCTCCGTCAAAGAAAATATAATTGCAAATCTCCTCGGGAAGATACTTATGAACCAATTCTTTGGTTTCCTCATCGCTATCAACAATCCTATATCCATCCTTGCCAAGATAACTTATGGAAAGTTTATCATTCAGATCAACTACGTCATCGTTGGTAACATTAAACATAGCAATTCGCCTAAAGGTTATTTTGTCATTATCATCCGTATTGACAATTAGCTCTACAGATACATCTACCTGACCTCCACCATATTGAATCATTTCCTCCACAACTTGGGTATTTACGATAGGAAGTGCGTTTTTCTTGTCGCGGAGATGCATTTCCTGATTATACAAACACCAAGTGATTGCATTTAGAATATTTGTTTTACCAACACCATTTTCGGCAAGAATGATATTCAAATCATTCTCACCGGACTGCTTCACAAATCTGAGCGTGATGTCTTTTAACTGACGAAGGTTATGTATTTTTATCGATTCAATCCTCATATCAGATTGTTTTTAGAATGTGTTCAATTATACGTTTTAACTGCTTGCTTTCATCCACACCTTTTAAAATAGTGATGACAGCATCTTTCAGTAATTGATCATCACCAATTTTCTGAGTGATCTTTTCTTTAACATTTTCGTTTAGAGCCATGGTTTTCTATTTACTTAATGAGTTAATTACTTCGATCGCATCCACCGTATTAATTGCATTTTCCGCAATTTCTTTGAGACGCATAGCCTCTTTTTTTCTAATATTATTTTCAAATTTTTGCTCATCATTGTCTAAAGTGGTGATTTTACCAACACAAATATCATAAAGATACGCAAAGTTTTTCCCTTCACTTTGCCTGATAATTCTTCCAATTCGTTGTACATATTCTCGCGGATTAGTACTGCTTGACATAAGAATTCCAGTGTTGGCAGTAGGAATATCGATACCTTCATCCAAACACTTTATAGCTATCAATGTTTGATATTCACCGGTTTTAAATTTTGAAATTATAAACTCACGTTCAGATAGACCTTTATATTTTTTCTCGGGTCTTGTTCCTTGCGATTCTGTCAACTTATGGAATATCACATCCTTCTTTATAAGGATTTCCGTGACCTTGTTAATTTGTTGAGGGGAAACAAATATAATCACGTTTTCTATCCTACCCTTTCTATTTAAATCATCAATAATTTTACCAAGCGCCTCATATTTAGCATCTGCGTTCTTGATAATATTAGCTCTTTGTTCCAGAAGTCTCTCGTAACGGTCTGCTACCTCTGGAAATAATTCAGCTTTATTTTTAAGACTGAGTAACTGCTGTGTGATTTTTTTATATTCTATAGTTTCATCTACATTCAATTCAACTTTACTCACATAGTAATAGTAATTTACAAGAAAATGTTTTCCTGTTAGAGGATTGAATTCTGTTAATGCATCATGTATAGAGAATACAAATTTTTTATTACCAAAGTACTTTTCAATCAACACACTCCCTTCATTGTCAAACCAACGCGTAGGAGTAGCACTCAATCCTATTCTAAAATCATATCTTGGCAAAAGAGCCCTACGCAAACCTTTTGCTCCCAACCAATGAACTTCATCGCCAACAAACAAAGTTACACTCTCTTTTGAAAGTTCCTTTTCTATAATGGATGTAAATTTAAAAGATGAGGATGTAGCATGAGTAGTATAAATCACTACATGGTTTGAGAATCCTGCAGCATTCTCCAAAAGGAGATCACTGAGCTTCTTATCCCAGAATCTCCTGGTTCCATCGATTATTTCACTTCTGTCAAAGATTACATTCAACATTTCTATTTCATTTTCTTTCCATTGTTTTGAAAGGGTATTTTGAGGCGTTGATATTATTACCACAACCTTTTTTGAAGTAGCTAATACACGAGCGATACCTGCGACTGCTGTACGCGTTTTTCCAGTTCCAGTCGCCATTTCAAATAACAATCTATACGTATTACCTTTCCAAAGATTAAGTGCTTCTGCTTGATAACCGAATAATGTTATGGGACTATTCTCAAAGTTGAACATATTGATTTTTGATTTTCGATATTGCTTAATAGAAATTTTTTCAATATCAAAATCTTTGGAATATTTTATTAAGCTGTTTTGAATTGCCGACGGAAGATCAAATATTTTTATATTTTTTCTTTTCCCATTCCATATTTCATCAAATCTGGTTTTATCCTTGACAAAATAATCATGCGAGTTTCCCCATTCCTTAAATACCTTAAATTCTTCGTCATTATTCACCCACGCAGATGCTGTTTCATTGATGGATCCACTGAAAGAAATTCTGTTCCCTTCCATATCCATAAGAACTCCTACTTTTTGATGGAAAAGACCATTGCCTTTTACTTCCTCAAAATTGCACAAACCTCCATTTTTATTGATAATAACCGCAAGCTTTATTTCAAGAAGACCCGATTTAAGCATCCACCCAAGTGCGGATATATGGTTTTCCTCAAATTCATTTCGCAGATCAGATAAATTTATCCCCAGATCATCTTCTGTTAGCTCTTCCGGAGTATTAATTACCTTACGAATGATATCTGCATCGTCAGAACTAAGAATCGGAGATGATATAAGACGCATATGTCCTTTGTTTTTTATAAATCCATACAAGCCTCTTGCAGCTATCGCTAATGCGGAAGAAGAGAAAAAACCAGTTATTCTGTCATAAGACACAGATGAGACAAGAACAGGTTCATAGAAATCTTCTACAATGTCACATGTTCCTGATTCATAACAAGCTTGTATGTCAATATCCTTATATGTCATCTCAAGGCCTTTTTCACTTCCTCTATAATCGTATTAATATTTGAACGTCGACGATTTTGTGTAGTTATGGACAATATGCTAAGCATTGATTCTCTCACTTCGTCTGATGCGCCAAGTTTAAAATAATTATGAATAAATGGTATATATAAACAAAGCTTAGGTAGAATATTATCTCTTGCATCATCCGGTAATTTAATGAACAGTTCTCCTAAAGCGTTCTTATTAGTTCTACATTTTGAAAATGAACATAGACCCATTAAGGCTGCCGTTTTAATATGATTTTCTCCATACTTCTTATTGGCAACGCCATTCTTTAAAGTACCGCTAAGCATATATCCCATTCGTTCGTAGTCAATATTCTGATCTCCGCAATTTACCAATTTTTTTGGTACAGAAAAATAAGCGTCTTTAAAATCACTAAACTGAGGAATATCTTTCATCTCAATTACAAACAACTTATCTTCTTCTCTGATTAATTTTATTATTTCTTTGCATGAATGCTTACTTAACACCTGTAGGAGGATAGATGCCTTCGTTACATCAGAGAGTAAGCTGTCATCCGCATGAGTATAAAAAGCTTTCATAAGAACATACTCTTTTATAGAGTCACCCAATACGCAACTCCAGAAATCATCATCCATAATATATTCCATTCCTTTTAACATGATACTTATTGGTCTATACCACAAGCTTGGATCTATCATTTGCTTAAAAGACATATTGAATAAATCCAAGAACATTTGCCTATGTTTACTATATTTATTAAGGAATTCATATACCGTTTTTAAAGGCGTAGTCATTCCTACTTCTTTATAATAACCATTTTCCACGTCCTGCTCAAACTCTTCGTAAGTTTTTAGAGGAAGATTCTCTGCTCCGCGATACTTTTCCTCCCAATATGTCTGATTCTTGTAGCAAAACTGCCAAAAAGAAAGATTCCTATAAAATCCTGGTTGATTACACCATCTGGCAATCTGTACATATATATTGGGAAGTGGAGCCTGCTTATAATCCTCATGCCTCATTATATAGCCAAGGCAACCGTGCCTCATGAGAACACAGATTCTCATGAATATTTCAGCAATGTCCTGCTGGAAATTTTTTTCATCTGTTCTACTTTGTCTGAATCCACAGAACAGATAGAATTTGGTTTCTTTCTTAGGACAATGATGTTTCCAAATCTTGAGTGCTTTTTCAATAACTTTACGATCATGCCAGTTATCAAAAGCAAATATGAAATCTCCATGATAGTTTGCACTTGCTAATTTCTTTGCCATATCTTCTCCACGTTTGGTTTGAGCAAGCAAACGTTCATCAAGCCCTTGTCGGAACTGAAAAGGTCGTCCACAAGCTATCAGTTCATCAAGCAATTCTTCCCAATATGGAGAAGCAAGGAAATTATCATCCCAAAGATAGATATAAGGACGTTTAAGCTTACCTGTATTTTCATCAATCTCATTATCAAGAAAATCATTCAAACGTGAATATGGCAATGTTTTTCTCTCTAACTTATTGACACAAAAAGGACATCGTCTAAAACATCCTCTTGTCAGAAAACCAATTGAATATTCCTTGTAATCCTTGTAATAAGTAGGAGCTTTTTTTAATTTCTCCATCAATTTAATATAGCTATCATATAAATGATAATCAGGCATTTGTGCACTCATGTCAATACCATGCCTTCCCCTATTATCTTTCAAACTATTGAGAAAGGAGTCTTTTTCAAGTCTCAACATATCCTCCTCTCGTTTTGCTGCAAAACCCTCTTCTACAGATAAGTTAGCATAGGAACCAGTTCCACCCATGCGAAGCTTCTTCTTCAATTGCTTATTACACAGGATCGTATTCAGCAGAATTGGGGGATTATCCAATGTAAAAGAAAATACACATGAAACGTAAATGTAGTCTAAAGCCAATAAATCCTCTAATGTGCTTTCATTCGTCAATAATTTATAAGTACTTTGAGAATGGGATTGCAATACGTTTTCTTGACGTACAAAACCATTATCTCTAAAATACCCTGCAAGCTTCAATAATGCAAGATTCGGATGGCGCGTTCCATTACAAAGAAGGTCTGCATCGACCAATCCAATATGGAATATTTTCTTTGCTTGGTTATTAATATCTACCATTCTTTCTTACCATAGATGCAATTGCTGACTCTTTATAGTTATACTCACAACGATTAAAATACACTAAATCGTCATAAGAACAACTAAAGAACGGAGATACCACGATATTTGAGAGCAATCGCTAATTGTTGTGGTCTGCAGCTCCCAAACATGACCGGTGTATAAAAAAAGAAGCGTAGGAACTGTACCGGTTACTCGTTCCACCGCTAAAGGCCTTCGCATTGCCCGAGAAAGTCGAACGAGCAACACGCAGAGCCTACGCCGTACGATATACTATACACCGACAGCGAACGTATTTAACGCTCACCATCGGGTAAGATAGATCATACCCAAGGCATCTACTGTTGCCTCATTCCTGACTTTCTCTTAGAAGTTGCGAAGTTCTTAGCGGTCAAGAACAAAGCGCCAATAAACGCTTCTCATATTTTTAATGACCTACCCATCACCCGGCCTCTATAAAGAGGCCGCACGGCGTAAGTCAACGCAAAGTTAATATTTTTATGGGAATCTGCAAAATTTCAGCAGGGGAAATTTGGATTTCTGGATTTTTATTGCTCAGGTATGCGGATACTTTTTCACCTTGCGACAAACCTGCTGCGCGTACGGGGGGTGAGTATAGTAAGGGACCGACGTGCTGGGACGCCTGAGGATCAGGCTCTGTTACTAAAATAAACCGGCTGACGTGAATTGTGTGTTGATCTAACAATCGTTAAAGTGATCTAAGCTGATCTAATACGATTGCACCAATCCCGCAGATCTTGTAATTTCGCGGCACAAAAAACTCAATATATATGGGAATTAGGACAATACCTGACGATTGGACCGGTTTTAGAGTATGTTCGAACTGCGGAGTTAGGATGGAAGTGGGATATCAACTTGGTTGTGAGTATGCATGTTGCGATGAGTGCGCTATCGCCCTTTACGATGGTGATGAGATGCAACTGCGCGCAGACCTTGAAGAGGAATGGCTAAATCCAGGATCCACCGACTGCATGTGGACCTATTGGTATGCAGAGTGACTTTTTCACCTTGCGACAAACCGGATGAGGCCAGGGGTGATATAGCCGAGCATGCTCGGTTACTATCTCAGCCCTGACAAGGAAAGGGAAGCGCAGGATTTCGAAGCACAAGCGCCGTGACGTGGAACGGACCTTTCAGCGAGGAGTCGCAGTATGAAGTATTCATCGGGGTACGCTCGTGACGACACCGGACGCACGAACCGTACGTCCCTACCTTGCCTGCCTACATACCAGTCGCGTAGATACCAAGATTTTCCAATCTGGTATCTACGCGACTTTTATACTCCTCCTGTATTCTCTCTAACTTTGGATTTATTGCTTGATGTATTTGGTGAGGACGGCGGTGAAGTCGGGTTGGTATTTCTGCATCATGGGGAGGGCGTCGCGGTTGATCTCCGGACTGCATTTGGTCACTTTTTTGCCGAGAGGTGTCTTATAGAATGCGCAGAGCTGCTTGAGTTCATCGATGGTATAGTATTTGGAATATATCACGGCGTAGTCATCGACCCATTTGTCCCAAACGCTGTCAAACATTTCATCGACGACCTGAGAGGTGGGTATGGTGAAATTTAATCCCATGTTGTCGTAAGTGGCGGTGAGGGTTTCTGTGGTCACTTGTCTTACCTTGGTGAGATCGAGCAGTTCGCTGACCAATGCCTTGTAGGCAGGTGAGGGAGTCTGTGCTTTGGCTGAGAATGATACTGTGGCTAAGATGATAGCCAGCGTCAGGATGTGAAAGAGCTTCTTCATGATGAATGTAAGTTTAGTGCAGGTCCTATTTGTTGCTAACTGACTCATAAGGCAGAACCAAACGACCTTATTGTGTCAGGTCGGAGATCGGTCTCCGATGACAAAGTTAAGCATAATTAATGGTTTATCCAAAAATTTATAAGCATTTGTTTAAAAGTCGGGGGATGAACTCGCGGGAATGTCCAAAATTTTCATTAATTTTGCAGTCATGGAACAAACGGTCAATAGGCGGGAAGTGAGGACAGCGCATCTGGCGCTTCTGCTTGCCAACATAGGGTGGGGTGTCATAGCGCCAGTGTCGAAGATGGTGCTTCTTTCGGGCTCCATAACTTCTCTGGCGCTTTCCGGCATAAGGATTACGGGCGGCGCTCTGCTCTTCCTGCTTTTCACTTGGCTGCTGCCTAAGTCGTTTGAGACGCGTCAGAGGATCGAGCGAAGGGATATATGGAAACTTATCCTCTGCTCATTACTTATCATAAGCGCCAACCAGGGACTGTATATAATAGGTGTCGGACTGACGGATCCGGTAGATTCGGCTGTGATGTGCTCACTGACTCCGGTGCTGACGATGGTGCTTGCCGCGATTTTCCTTCATTTCCGGATGACGTGGTTGAAGGTAGGTGGTGTCCTTATGGGACTCGCGGGTGTGGTCATACTGGTGTCAGGAACGGCTGAAAGCGATATGGCGGTCAATCCGGTGCTGGGCAATCTGCTGTGTCTTGGAGCACAGCTATGCGCTGCGATCTATTATGTGGGGTTTGAGGGTATAATACGGAAATATTCACCTTACTCGCTGATGAAATGGATGTTTTTCATTTCGGTGCTGACGTATGTGCCTTTCTGCCTTCCGGATATGGTGAGGATTGATTATTGCGCTCTTCCGGGTGAGGTATGGGCCGGACTGGCATTTATAATAGCTATTCCTACATTTTTCGGGTATCTTATGATTCCGTTGGCGCAGCGAAGTCTTAAGCCTACAGTAGTAAGTGCCTACAGTTATCTTCAGCCGGTATTCGCTGCTATTGTGGCTGTCATGATGTCGGTGGGAGATTTCGGATGGAACAAGGCTCTTGCCACGGTCCTTATCTTCATCGGCATCTATTTCGTCAACAGATCCTCTACCCTCTGAATATGATCACAATCTACTCATTTTATCATCAAATTCACGACATTCCCAATAGCGTGTCTCAACATTAGGGATGTTATCCATAATGTTCCTGGATAAACTATTGCACAGCTTGTTAAGATTAGAAGAGATTCCTGCCAATGCAGACAAGTCTGCATTAAGGGCTTCAAGTCCATTGTCATTCACGGAAATGTCGGTAACAAGAATGTACATTATTCTACATGAATCCAATGCGTTCTGGTCTTTTAATATATTCCTACATATTTCAATGCTGTCTGTAAGTTTTTGGGGTAGATCCGAAGCATATTTCCCAGCTTTCTTTCTGACTTTATTTTCGGTACCTTTATCTTTAACTACCAATTCCCAGCTTTTCAGTTCAACAAAACAAAGTATGCTTTCAGACGGAGGTAAAGCCAAAGCATCAACTGATTTTCTTGATTCCCTGGATTCAAATAGGTCTGCTTTGTTTTTCACTTCGTCAAAATCAATCACCGGGTAGCTTGAACCTGCGTAAATACACATGTATCTCTTCCCTTTGTCTGAGCGGCATGCACTGTGAAGATTGCAGATGATGGTTGCAATTTCCTCTTGATAGGCGTAAATGCCATAAAAAACCTGCAATGGAGTCATTTCTGAGTGTTTCTAACTTCATCCACATTCATAATTTTTCGCAAGGGTGCAGCCAATAACGTAAAAACGCTATTCAAGTCTTCCGTGACTTCCTTGACAGTCGCCATTCCTGATTCGGATGATGCTTCTGCCATATAATATCTTACATCTTTTTCCAGCCCTTTGGCAGCTGCAAAATAACGTAGCCCCTGAACAAAATATGGGCTATGGGAGCTTACAATTACAGGAATCCCATTGGCAACCAATTCCACAATCATTTCGCATAAAGATATTTGCCATTCAGGGTGCAGATGAATCTCCGGCTCGTCCCATACGAGCATTTTATATGCCGACAGGTTAGCGGTCTGTATCAATCGTTGCAGCATTCCGAAAGATTTAATGCCTGATGCTACGCTTACAGGCGGAACACTATGGCCCTGCAGATGGAATGAAAGCTGCTTTGTCTTTCCATCCATTACAAATTCTCCTCCGATAATTTCGTTTATCCTCTCAAGCAATTGCCTAAGGTCTTCTTCTAAAATATCGGCAAATAGTCCGGTGTATTCTGACGGACTTAATATTTTTTCAGCCATATCGGCAAGATGAAAGGGTATGTTCTCCTTGCCCAGTGAGTTCTCAATGCCTCGCAGAGAGTCAGTAACTATAGGACTGGTAATTCTTAGAATATTAAGAATCTGGAGAAATACCGGAGATTCTATGTAAGTGATGTCTTCAATTGATGTATTTCCGACCGACTGAATTCCTGCTACTTTCCCATCCCTGATATTAATCAATATATCACTGCCGTCTGAATCAGTGGTGTCATCCTGAAAATGTATGACGGAGTGATTTGTTCCGTATGAATTTATCGGTTCCATAAACTCACTTTTGGATATTGATTCAAATTCGCTTCTTACCGCGTTTTCCGGATTATCCAGTATGTCTGTATATTTTTTTATTCTTGTCAGACTGTTACGAAGCATGGTCAACTTACGGATAGGCGTTTCTTCTGTATCAACGGCATTCTCGATGTCATTCAGGAAGCTTTCTATCGGTATACTTCCGTCCGTAAGACCGACACTTAAATCCTGGATGTCTTTCAGCAGCAAAGATATCTGAGGATTATTGCTAAACATCCTTTCCACAGCAAGCAATTCCTTCCTTATAAGCGAGACTGATTTTATTCTATCTAAATGTCGTACGTTGTTAACGGCCTTCAGAAGGGTAAAAAGTACCTTCCCAACAGTACTCTTTCCAGTATTGTTTTCACCGGTAAGCACAGTAAGTCCGCCGAATTCGATATCAGCATTCTTAATTTTCAGAATATTGTTTAATTTCAGTCTCATATATAACAGGTGTTTGAGCATACAAATTTATAAAAAAAATATGAGAATTCAATATTTCATTGACAAAAAAATAATCCTTATTGCGTAAGCTTCTTATGCGGAGATTTACAATCTTATCTCATGAAGACTGCGGCTAAATGAAACAACCTTGTTTGATGATGATGATGAATAAAAAACAGATGAATAAAGCATCGGTATTTTTGGCAGGTGTAAATTTTTTATTTAACTTTGTAGATCGAATAGTGCTTGAGGAGCATTCTTGCTCTATAGAAAATAAGACCTGTGCTTTTTCTAAAAGAGAAGTGGAAGTCTACCGCGTATTCCATGAAATAATTCGAAAATTTAATGATTTTTAATGTGAAAAGATTATATAGAGTGGTTGTCACTGTGATATTTGCGGTTATGACCGGGATGACTTTCGCGGCTAAGCATATGGAGGAGCTGCGGCGTACGGATATGGAGTTCTTTACTACGCCCGAGGCTGCACGTATAGGTGAGCAGGTGCTGGCCTATCAGCGCATCACGGGCGGCTGGCCGAAGAATCTCGATATGTGCCGTCCGCATACCGCAGAGGAGTTAGAGGAAGTGCGGTCACAGCGCAGCAGGGTGGATGATTCTACAACCGACAATCTTGCTACTACCACTCAGATGAAGTTTGTGGCCTATATGTATCAGGCCACACATGACAGCAGATACCGCGATTCCTTCAATGCCGGAGTGGATTATCTGCTTTCCGGACAGTATGACAATGGCGGCTGGCCTCAGTTCTGGCCCAATCCTCAAGGTTACCAGATTCATATCACCTACAATGACGGCGCAATGGTGAATACCATGACTATGCTTCGCGATGTCGCCGGGCAGGTCTACCCGTTTGACGGAGGACTTGTCGACGATTCAATTCTGAAGCGGAGTCAGACGGCTTTCGACAAAGGAATCGACTGTATACTGGCTACGCAGATCCGCGTCAACGGAGAGCCGACAGTATGGTGTCAGCAGCATGACCGCGATACGTATGCTCCGGCCAAGGCACGCTCCTACGAGCTCCCTTCCTTCTGCTCGCAGGAGAGCGCACAGATTGTAAGTCTCCTGATGGAACTTCCGGATCCTGATGACCGAGTGAAGGCCGCCGTACATGGAGCAATGAAATGGTTTGACGCCAATAAACTAATGGGCTATCGAGTCGAACATACCGGCGCCCCGAAGACTCCGGAAGCGAACACCCGTCTCGTGGCGGACCCAGAAGCCGGTCCGATATGGGGCCGATTCTATGATCTCGAAAACTGCGAGATATATGTATGCGACCGTGACGGAATACCTCGTAAGAGCCTTGAAGAGATAGGACAGGAGAGACGTACGGGCTACAGCTGGTATAACAACCATCCCTCTTACCTCTATGATGTCTACGACATATGGGCTGACAAACACGATCCCGCCGGAAAGGTCAGCATCAAGCTTGACGGGCGTAACTGAACTTTTCGTGACATTAGGAGTTTATATGTTAAAACTATATCGACATGCGCCAGATCATAAATCATTTCACGGACGATGACCTATATAAGTTCACTATGTGCTGCGCGGTGATAGACAACTATCCTCGCACTCAGGTGCGCTACCGCTTCATCGACCGCAACAACACCATATATCCTGAAGGATTCGCAGATGAAGTACGCCACCAGATAAAGCTTCTTGAAAACCTTGTGATCACCGATGAGGAGGTAGCGTTCATGCGTCGCAGATGCTATTATATACCCGATTGGTTCTATACATTCCTAAAGGGATTCCGCTACGACAGCCGCTGGGTGCGTGTGGAGCAGGATGCGGAAGGACACCTCAGCATCGACTTCGAAGGCAACTGGAGCGACACCATACTTCTCGAGGTCAAGGTACTCGCCATAATCTCCGAACTTTATTATGAAATGACAGGCCAGTCCGATGCCCTTGACTATAACGCCTACTATGATAAGACTTATGCGAAAGGGGAGAGGCTGATAGCCGCAGGATGCTCGTTCAGTGATTTCGGAACGCGTCGCCGCGCCTCGTTTGAGGCTCAGGAGACTGTAGTGCGCGCGATGAATGTCTGCTGCAATGCATCCAACGGACCCGGGCGATTCGCGGGTACGAGCAACGTCTACCTCGCCATGAAGTACGACCTTATGCCGATAGGCACGATGGCGCATGAGCTGATCAGTGCCATCGCCGGAATGTATGGTCCGCAGATGGCCAACCATCTCGCCATGAAGGTATGGTCGAACACTTACAGGGGAGCCCTCGGGACTTTCCTATACGACACTTACGGTTGGCGCATATTCAGCCTCAATTTCTCGGAAGACTACGCCAACATGTTCAAGGGCCTGCGAGTCGACAGCGGTGATAATCATGAGCAACTTGACCTCATTGTGGAGAAATACCGTTCGCTCAACATTGATCCGGCCACCAAGCAGGTGGTCTTCAGCAACGGCCTTAACACAGATGAGGCGATTGAACTTCAGCATTACGCCGAAGGGAAATGCATTCCATCTTTCGGTATCGGCACCCACTTCACCAACGACTTCCCGGGCATCAAGCCCATGAATATAGTCATTAAGCTTCTCGCCGTGAAGATCACTGAGTCCTGGCCTTTCTTCTGCGAAACATGCAAGCTGAGCGAGGACCACGGCAAATATTCCGGAGATGTCGAGACGGTCAGGAGATTCAGGGAAGCACTCCACTTAGATAATGATGAATGATAAATGATAAATGATTAATTACTAAAGAGCAATGATATACGCGCGCGGACGCACGAGCCGTGCGTCCCTACTTATGACTTAATACTATGATAGAATACATTATTGATCTCCTTAGGGAGAATCCGACCATACCTCTCTTCTTAACCTTAGGAATCGGTTTCTGGCTGGGTGGACTGAAGATAAAAAGTTTTTCGCTGGGGCCGGTGACCGCTACGCTTCTCGTCGGAGTGCTTATCGGACAGCTCGACATCCCTATAGCCGAGCCGCTGAAGACCGTAAGTTTTCTGCTGTTCCTCTTCGCGATAGGGTATAGGGTAGGTCCGCAGTTTTTCCGCGGGCTGAAGGGAGACGGAGTAAAGCAGATGCTTTTCGCGGTGGTGGAGTGCGTGATATGCATCGTGGTGTGCATAGTCGCTGCAAGACTGATGGGCTATAACACCGGAACAGCAATCGGTCTATTCGCCGGGTCGCAGACTATTTCCGCCTCGATCGGTGTTGGCTCCGACATCATTAGCTCCATGAAGATCGATCCGGAGGTCAAGAAAACCCTCATAGGAATGATTCCATCGGCCTATGCAGTCACCTATATTTTCGGTACAATCGGAGCGGCCTGGATAGTGGCGAACCTCGGTCCGAAGCTTTGCGGAGGTCTTGACAAGGCCAAGCAACAGATAGCGGAGATTGAGGCTGAAATGGAGGAGGGTGAATTCTCGGCGCAACCGGGTCTGATGGTCGCTAACCGGCCCGTATCATTCCGAGCATACAAGGCAGAGTCGAGTTTCTTCAAGAGGCCGCGCACAGTATCCGAGATAGAGGAGGCACTCGCCGGACTGGGACACCGTCTTTTCGTGGAGCGTCTGCGTGTCGGCGGAGATGTGGTGGAGGTAGAACCTGAAATGAAAGTGAGGCGAGGAGACACCATAGTCATCGGAGGTCGCCGTGAGACCGTCGTGAACGAAGCCGGCATCATAGGGCAGGAAGTCGTAGATCACGAACTGCTCAACTTCGAAGCCGAGAACCTTCCGGTCACAGTGTCGAAGAACGGCGCCGCAGGAATGACCTTAGGGGATCTACGCAACTCCGACTTCATGAGCGGAGTCATGGTAAAGAGTCTTGTGCGCGACGACGTAAGGATTCCGCTGCATCGACGCACCGAGCTTGAGGCGGGCGACGTGCTTACACTTGTAGGTCTGCAGAAAGACGTAGAGCAGGCTATCGGAGAAATAGGTTATCCTGACCGTAAGACGGAGACTACCGACGTGGCATTCCTGAGTTTCGGAGTCGCCATTGGATGCTTCATCGGTGCGCTCTGCCTGCATTTCAAAGGAGTGCCCATTTCACTGACCACAAGCGGCGGCGCCCTTCTATCAGGCCTCTTCTTCGGATGGCTCCGCAACCGCAAGCCTACGCTGGGGCGAATACCTTCCTCAGTGGTATGGGTGCTCGACAATGTCGGTCTATGCCTTTTCATCGCAATCGTAGGTCTGGCGGCCGGCCCTACCTTCATATCAGGATT
Organism: Muribaculaceae bacterium; assembly: GCA_029061225.1. Taxonomy (GTDB): domain Bacteria; phylum Bacteroidota; class Bacteroidia; order Bacteroidales; family Muribaculaceae; genus Lepagella. The sequence goes on along the minus strand of JAIDSM010000141.1, from coordinate 49,660 downwards.
GAAGGAGGCGGGCATCGGCCTCTTCTTTGTAGGGCTTGCCTGTACCGCGCTTCCGCTTATCATATCAATTTTCATCGGCCACTACATTTTCCGATTCCCGATAGCCGTGACGCTGGGATGCGTGGCAGGGGGACGGAACGCTGTAGCGGCTCTCGGCGCAATCCAGGACAATCTCGACAGTACGCTCCCGGCTATGGGATATACGGTGACTTACGCCGTCAGCAACTTCCTGCTCATTTTCGGAGGAATCGCGGTAGCACTTCTTGTGTGAATGCATATTATGCCACTACGACGAGTGGACGCACGAGCCGTGCGTCCCTACAAGGAGAATTCAATCATCTGATTGTTCGGCAGAGAAGTAAATTATAAATTTAGAATTATGAATTATGCATTAGATAAAGTGAAGGGGTATGCGCTGGCGGCGATAGCAGCGGCTGCATATGGGACGAATCCGGCTTTCGCCGTGCCCCTCTACGGGCAGGGCATGAATCCGGTGTCGGTGCTTCTTTTCCGCTATCTCATGGGGCTGCCTCTGCTTGCCGTCATCATGGCCATACGCGGAAAGTCGCTTTCCCTCAAAAAAGAGGAATTGGTGCCTACGATGGTGCTGGGTATTCTTATGGCGGTGTCGTCGCTGACGCTCTTCGAAAGCTACAACTATATGAATTCGGGGGTGGCCTCGACATTGCTGTTCGTCTATCCCGTCATGGTGGCGGTGATGATGATAATGTTCTTCCATGAGAAGTTCAGCATATCGACGGTGATCTGTCTTGTGGTGATGGGAGCGGGACTGCTGCTTCTAATGAAGCCGCAGGGTGAGGAGACGCTCAGTGCCTTCGGTTGTGTTCTTGTCATGGTGTCGGCCCTTACCTATGCCATCTATATCGTTATGGTCAACGTGTCGAAGAGCGTACGCGGTATACCTACCACAAAGCTTCTCTTCTACGTGCTTGCATGGGGAAGCCTTGTATATGTGGCGATGATAGGGTGCGGGTCGCCGCTTACCCTTCCCGCAGAGGAGTGGGGATGGCTCAACCTGCTTGCACTTGCAGTAATACCGACTGCTATCTCGCTTGCGTGCACCACGCGGGCCATCCAGCTCATAGGATCGACTCCGACAGCGATCCTCGGTGCGCTCGAACCTGTCTCCGCGGTAGTGCTGAGCGTGGTGGTGCTTGGACAGGCGATAACGGCCCGGGATATTTTAGGGGGAATACTGATAGTTGTGGCTGCTACTGTGGTGATCTGCGCCGGTCCTGTCGATAAGGCGATATTGAGGATGAGGAAGATGTTTCCGAGGGGAAGACAGAGTTGAGTATGTAAGTATTGGCGCTTCGCGCAGTATTGGCTTCGCAGTATTGGCGCTTCGCGCAGTATCGGCTACGCAGTATTGGCGCTTCGCGCAGTATTGGCTTCGCAGTATTGGCGCTTCGCGCAGTATTGGCTACGCAGTATTGGCTACGCAGTATTGGCTACGCAGTATTGGCTACGCAGTATTGGCGCTTCGCGCAGTATTGGCTACGCAGTATTGGCTACGCAGTATCGGCGCTTCGCGCAGTATTGGCTACGCAGTATTGGCTACGCAGTATTGGCGCTTCGCGCAGTATTGGCTACGCAGTATTGGCGCTTCGCGCAGTATTGGCTACGCAGTAATGGTGCTTTGTGATGTCATGAAAGGATGTCATTGAGGGAGGAAAATAAAAATCATAGGATTTTTTGAGGAAAATATTTGCAGTTTCAGAAAAAATCTGTAATTTTGTGTATGTAACACAATGTGGCCTCGGCCGCTCCTCAATCCTTGACGACAATGACAGACTCCGACATCCTCAGGAAAGCCCTGAAGTTACATTTTGGATTCAGCACCTTCAAAGGGCAGCAGCAAGAGATCATCCAGTCGCTACTCAGCGGCGAGGATGTCTTCGTGCTCATGCCTACCGGAGGCGGCAAATCGCTGTGCTATCAGCTTCCGGCGCTGATGTCGGACGGAACGGCCATCGTCATCTCTCCCCTCATCGCGCTGATGAAGAATCAGGTGGACGCCATCCGTAATTTCGCAGAAAACGACGGCGTGGCCCACTTCCTAAACTCCACGCTTTCCCGAGCGGCGATCGAAAGCGTGAAGAAAGACGTGGCAGAGGGGAGGACGAAACTTCTGTATGTGGCTCCGGAGTCTCTGACGAAGGAAGAGAACGTGGAGTTTCTGAAAGGAGTGAAGATCTCTTTCTTCGCAGTAGACGAGGCCCACTGCATCTCGGAGTGGGGTCATGACTTCCGGCCTGAATACCGGAAGATACGCCCCATCATCTCGCGGGTAGGCAACCGGCCGGTGATCGCGCTCACGGCCACCGCCACACCCAAGGTGCAGCACGACATCCAGAAAAACCTCGGGATGCTTGAGGCAAAAGTATTCAAATCAAGTTTCAACAGAGAAAATCTTTATTATGAAGTAAGACCTAAGACTAAAGAAATCGACGCCAACATCATCCGCTACGTCAAGCAGCAGAAAGGAAAAAGCGGCATAATCTACTGCCTGAGCAGAAAGAAAGTGGAAGAGATGGCGGAGCTTCTGAAGGTCAATAATATACGGGCGCTTCCCTACCATGCGGGCATGGAGGCGGCCGTCAGAAGCGAGAACCAGGATGCATTCCTGCATGAGAAGGTAGACGTCATCGTGGCTACAATCGCTTTCGGAATGGGTATCGACAAGCCCGACGTCAGATACGTGATCCACTACGACATCCCCAAGAGCCTGGAAGGCTACTATCAGGAGACCGGTAGGGCGGGACGCGACGGCGGCGAAGGGCACTGCATAGCCTTCTATTCCCGGAAAGACCTTCAGAAACTCGACAAACTTATGCTCTCCAAAACCCCGGCCGAACAGGAGATCGGCAGGCAGCTTCTCGCAGAGACGGCAGCCTACGCCGAGTCGTCGGTCTGCCGCCGACGCATACTCCTGCATTACTTCGGCGAGAACTATGAAAATGACAATTGCGGCAACTGCGACAATTGCAAACACCCAAAAACATTAGTGGAAGCTACAGAAGAACTTTGCGCCGTCATGGAAACGGCCCTCGCACTTAAGGAAAAATACAAGGCGGAATACATCACTTGCGTCATGATCGGACGCGCCACGGATGAAATCCGCGAAAACGGACATGATGAAATCGAGATGTTCGGCTGCATGCCCAACACCGACGAGCGTGTACTCGCCGCTGTGATAAGACAGGCCGACATAGCCGGCTACATCAAGAGAGATCTCGAGAACTACGGCATACTGAAAGTGACTGCCAAGGGTAAGAAATACCTGAAGCACCCCTCGCCACAGTTCAAGATAGTGGAGGATTCGGAATTCTCAGATCAGGAACCCGAACCTGCCCAGCTTTCGGGATCCGGCGCGGCTGACGAGATGCTTTATAAAATCCTGCTCGACCTCCGGAAGAAGATAGCCAGGAAAAACGATGTGCCACCCTACGTCATCTTCCAGGAGCCATCGCTCGAGGCCATGGCGACGACATATCCCATCACGATGGAGGAACTTTCGTTCATTCCCGGAGTCGGAACAGGAAAGGCGAAGAGATTCGGCGACGAATTCCTGAAGGCGATCAGGCAGTATGTGGAAGACAACGACATAGTGCGCCCCGAAGACTTCAAGGTGCGCATGATGCCCAATAAGTCCAAACTTAAAGTATATCTGATCACGGGTATAGACCGGAAGATAGCCCTCGACGAACTTGCAGAAGGGAAGGGCCTTGACTTCGATGAGCTGCTCACCGAACTTGAAGCGATCGTAGAGGCGGGAATAAAGATAAACATCGACTATTTCCTTCATGACGTGCTCGAAGAGGGAGTGGAGGAAGACATCATCGATTATTTCCAAGAGACGGAGGAAGACAATCTGGAGGAAGCCATACAGGACCTCGGCGAGGATTACACGGAGGAAGAGATAAGACTTGTGAGAATCAAGTTCCTTTCTGATATGGGAAATTAAAGATTAAATATTAAAGATAAAATATCAAATATTAAATGAAAGTCCGGAGGTGTTTGGCTCCGGACTTTTTGATTGATTTATCTTGATTCAGCTTGATTTATCTTGATTCAGCTTGATTTATGTTGGTCTAACTTGATTTAGCCCGGTCTATCATGATTAATCTTGAGATGGCATGGATCATTTGTAGAGACGTTCTCGGGCGGCGGCTACCTTCTCGTCGGTGATGTAGTCGTCGTAGTCCATCATCTTGTCGATGATGCCGTGGGGCGTCAGCTCTATGATGCGGTTGCAGACGGTCTGGATGAACTCGTGGTCATGGCTCGACATGAGTATCACTCCCTTGAAATTCTGCAGGGTATTGTTGAATGCCTGGATCGACTCGAGGTCGAGGTGGTTGGTAGGAGAGTCGAGCACAAGCGTATTGGCGTCGGTCAGCATCATGCGCGCTATCATGCAGCGTATCTTCTCACCTCCGGAAAGCACGCTTGCTTTTTTCAGCACGTCCTCTCCGCTGAAGAGCATCTTGCCGAGGAACCCTTTGAGATAAATCTCAGAGGAATCCTTGGAGTACTGGCACAGCCAGTCGACGAGGTTGAGGTCGGTATTGAAGAAGGCGCTGTTGTCGAGCGGCAGATAAGCATTTGTGATGGTCTGTCCCCAAGCGTATTCGCCGGCATCCGCCTTGCGGTTGCCCATGATGATCTCGAAGAGGGCCGTCATGGCGCGTGGATCACGGCTCAGGAAAGCCACCTTGTCGCCTTTCTCGATCTGGAAGTTGACATCGTCGAAGAGCACCTCTCCGTCGACGGTAGCCTTAAGTCCCTTCACCTCGAGAATCTTGTTGCCAACCTCGCGGCAAGGAGTGAAGATGATTCCGGGGTAGCGGCGTGTAGAGGGCTGGATCTCCTCGATGTTGAGTTTCTCAAGCATCTTCTTTCTTGAAGTAGTCTGCTTGGACTTAGCCACGTTTGCCGAGAAGCGGCGAATGAACTCGAGAAGTTCCTTCTTCTTTTCCTCGGCCTTCTTGTTGGCCATCTGCTGCTGGCGCAGGGCGAGCTGTGAAGACTGATACCAGAAGCTGTAGTTTCCGGCGAAGAGGGATATCTTGTTGTAGTCGATATCGAGCGTATGGGTGCTTACGGCGTCGAGGAAGTGACGGTCGTGGCTGACGACGAGCACGGTATTCTCGAAGTTGCAGAGATAGTTTTCAAGCCATGCCACAGTCTCAAGGTCAAGGTCGTTGGTAGGCTCGTCGAGAAGCAGGTTGTCGGGGTTTCCGAAGAGGGCCTTGGCGAGAAGGACGCGCACCTTCTCGTTGGCACCCATGTCTCGCATGAGCGAGTAGTGGGAATCCTCCTTGATTCCGAGGCCTGAAAGGAGAGCGGCCGCATCACTCTCGGCGTTCCATCCTTCCATCTCGGCAAACTTCTCCTCGAGTTCGGCGGCTCGGATGCCGTCTTCCTCAGTGAAGTCTTCCTTGGCATAGAGGGCGTCTTTCTCCTGCATTATGTCCCAAAGGACGGTGTGTCCGCGGAGCACGGTCTCGATCACCGTACAGTCGTCATATTTGAAGTGGTCCTGCTCGAGCACCGACAGGCGTTCGCCGGGTCCCATGGATACGGATCCTGATGTCGGAGCCAGCTGTCCTGACAGTATCCGCATCAGGGTAGACTTGCCGGCGCCGTTGGCTCCGATGATTCCATAGCAGTTGCCGTGGGTGAAAGTGAGGTTGACATCCGAGAAAAGTGGTTTCTTTCCAAACTGGATGCTGAGATTGTTGGTCTGTATCATTCTGTTTCTGTTCTTACTTCCTTCTTTTGATTTTCAGAGTGCAAAGTTACAAAAAATTCCGCTACCTCACAAATGCCACAACTTCAATATAAGCAGGCGATCAAGGAATAAGTATCTTTTTAGATATTCCGTTACCTCTCCAAATATATACTCCGGCACTGATGCCTTCCCATCTGCCAAATTCAGCATCTGTCTTTACTGCACGTCCATGCAGGTCATAGACAGTTCCTTTACAAAATATATCACGACCGCAGATTTCATCCACTCCAGTGTCGTGGGAGACGGTCTGCGGAAAAACCGGAATCGAAGGAAACCAGTAATTTGAGATCATACTGTAATCCTTCAGTATGTTGCCGGAGCTATCATAACGCCGTGTCAGATAGGTAGGTATGCTGAACTCGCGATAGAGCGATACGTACAATTCATCAGTGAGAGGGTGGATGCGCATCGAACATCCGTAAATCTTCCATTTCTCCCCGTCGGCATCAAGATCAATAATCTTAACAGCCGTTCTTGTATCTATATCGAACTTATATACATATTTACCAGTGAACCAACTATTGGAGCCACCGCTCCAATAAAGCGTATTAGTCTGCGAGGAAGCGCAGAATGTGTCGGGAGTCCATGCATACCATGAATTGGAAGGAGCGAAAACCCCTTGCTCAAGCGATACGACTTCAGAAGAAAGTGAGGCAGGATCCACACGCACAAGGAAAGGAAGTGTCGCGCCTGTTCCTTTAGTGTCTTTCGCCACACTTGCCCATACCGATCCATCCTTAGCCGTGACAACGCTACCTATTCCGGCTCCTTCGGCCACAACGTCCATATCAATAACGGAAATTACCGAATCCTCCACAGGATCTATCACTATGAGTCCGGCCTGCTGATGCGCAAGGAAAACCTTTCCCGATGACATCGTCATCGAACCGCTCTGCCCGAAATACAATGAACCTGTAGGGTCTGTATTGGGTTTGTCATCACCTGCATTCGGGTTATCAGTGCCCTTTATCTTTCCTTTGACAGTGAAAGTATCAAGATCGAATACCCAAACACCGTTGCTTGAGGATATATAACCCTTATGGCGGTCAATTCCGAGAAATCCGCGTCCGTCGCACTGAGCTCCCGACGGGTCGATAAGCTCATTCTGATAAAGGACCTTCAAAGTTTTAGCGTCGGCTACCGTAATGCGACCGCCGGTCACGGCCGCTCCCGGATCCTTTTCCTGTTTGGCTATGAAATAAAACCTATCGTACCATATAGCGCCAAACTGGTTTGTGCATCCAAGTTCCATTCCCGGGTTTTCCTTCTGTATCACGCGGTATTCCCAATAGTCACCTTCAGGATCATCAGGAAGGAGATAGTTTACCGTGGAGTTCTGATGTCCGTACCAGTCTTCGTTGACGATGAACACTCCTTTCGTGTAGTCGCTTTCAGCATAAACGGCAATGTATGAGGCAATCAACGGAATAAGATATAATTTCTTCATGTCTGGAAATAAATGAAGTCCGTGCCCCCGAACCTTGAGAGCCCTTGGGCACGGACCTTGAATTCATTGAATGATTATTTTATGAAACACTTGAGTGTGCGGTTCGAATTAAAGTCGGCGATGACATACATGCCTGTCTCTAATGGAAGGTCAAGGCTGAAATCGTCGTTCACTACATCAAATGCAGCTACGAGTATGCCGTTGGCATTGTAGACATGCATGGTGTGGCCGTTGAAGCCTACAGCATGGAACCTACGGCCAGTCACGCTCATGAGCGCACCTTCGCCTGAGATCCCGTTGAGGCCTGAAGTCTCATCCTTAACAGTCACCGGCAATGAGAGATAAGTTGAGACACCGTTTGACTCCGCCTTGAGGTTTATTTCACCGGTTCCCTGTCTCAACGGGATTACCTTCAGTCTGTTGGCTTCTAAGGTAGTCTCGAACACAGGGTCCCCGGCAGCCGGGATAACCGGATTATCTTCCATGGTCACTAAAGGCTCTCCTTCCACGATAGAAAGACTGATGGCTTTGTCAATATTGTCACGGTCGGTGACATTGATATCAATGACGCGGCCATCCTTGTCGTCGTTCATGTCAAGCTCGAGGTCTTCGATTTCGTCAAATTCAGGAGCGTATTTATCAGGGAATACAGGCATTGCGGGGAACCAATAATAGTCTTTAAGGCGGATTGTCTTAGCAATCTCTCCCTTAGCGCAGTCGACGAAATGCAGCCAAGTGTAACGGTAGTTGGAAGAAGCACCGTGTGTAGCCGCAATCAGAAGCTGATTGTTCCGGTCGTCGTAGCGTACGGTAGCGTAAGGAGCCTGTTTCGTATTCTCGTTGATGCCCGCAAGGTCGTTGGGGAAGACGAACACAGGTTGAAGCGTATTTACATCGCTCTTGGTATCCCATCGATAGTAACCGGAATTTCCGGATACAATACTTGCCTCAACTCCCGAGCCAAACCATATAGCCACGTCATCTTTCTCTGCAAAGAAGTTGGTGGAACGCCAGGCTCCCCATCCGCAGGTGATGGACAGATGCTCCGGCATTTCCACAGACCTGACGAGATTCAGATCCGAAGGATCATAACAGTATAGGGTTGTAGCCCTGCCGTTGGCGGATGAAGTAGCGGCAATCCATACCAGTCCGTCTGCTGTCATGGTCACGCCCTGAGGATGAGCAAAGACCGTGCCGTCTTCGTTGCGGCCAAGAACAGTAACAACCTTATCGGTTTCAGTGTCGATTACATAAGTGCCGTAAGCCTGCTTGATGGCGAACACATATTTACCGGCGCATACCATGTCGCCAAGCTGATTTGCGTATTTGCTTCCTGTCTCGATTCCTTCCACTCTTCCGGTGATGGCCAGAGTGGTGGGATTGAATACCGCTATTCCGGCCGTGGTTCCGATATAGACCTTTTCACTATTGACGCCTACACAAGCGCGTCCGTCGCCGCCATCGAGAATGTCGTCAAAACCGGCGAGTTTCTTAAGGGTCTTCGCGTCGGCTACCACCAGACGGCCTCCGCCTCTTCTTGTGTCGCCTCCGTCAGTCTCCTGCTTAGACATGACATATAGCTTTCCTCCGAAAATCATAGCATACTGAGAAGTGCAGCCAAATGATTCATAGGGGTTCTGCGATTCATATGCGCGATAGCGGACCGTGCCGTCTTTTTCAATATAATTGATTGAACCATTAGTATGTCCGAACCAATCCTCATTGAGCCATAATGTTCCGTCCTGCCATGAATCCTTAGCCTCGCTGCGGTCTGAATCCTTTATGATGAAATGATAGGTCGAGGCCACTCCGCTTCCATCCTGGGCCTTGAATGTTAAGTCGATCTCGCCCGGTTTGTGGGTGACAAGCTCGAAATATTTGCGGGTAGGATTGAAGGCTGTAACGCTGTAGGTGGTAGCCACCTCGGGATCAGAGATCTCAATGTCGTAGCTCTGAATGTCGGCATCAGTAGGCACTACAGAGGGACAAAGAGCATATATGTCCATATAGCTGAGAGTGATATTCCTGTTTCCATCACCGAGAACGAAACCTTCCACAGGCTTAGCGAGAGCTGCATGCACAGTCATTTCAGTATAAATCTCAGGATTGTCAACGACGAAAGCCCTGATTACAGACTTTCCTTCCACACGCTTGACGCTTACGGCACCGGTGCGTTTGTTGACGTAGGCCACGTCGCTGTCGGAAGAGCTGAAGTTAAGGTCGGCTATAGAGTAGGAGTCATCATCAAATACAAGCTCTGGCGTAAACTGCTCGTCGAAGTGCGCATTGTATTCAGACTGAGCGAAAGCGAAAGGTACGGATACCTTGACATCTACTTCGGCAGCCTCAGAATCATAACTGCTTTCTCCCTTGACTGCATGAGCTACAGCAGTGACACCAGCTCGACCCTTGAATCCTTCGAGCTTAACTGAGAATGTGCCATCGGCAGCAGGGGAAATCTCCACTTCCAACGGCTCGATATTTTCGCCTGTCAGGGACACAGAGACAGCGAAGCCGTCAAGCGCGATTGCATTGTTGACAAGGGCGAAACGTTCGGGAAGAGGAATATCGTAGTTCACGTCCATGCGTCCGTAAAGGATGCCGTCGTTAATACTCAATTCAGCGAGTGACAGGCTTTCCACTACAGGCTCGCTTATGGAATACCAATTCCAGTTAGCGGCCTCCCTATAGGTCTCGGCATAACCTGTAGGAACAATGACGGGGAAGGCGTAATCGCCACTTGACTTAGCGAAAGTGAACTTATTGACCGCAACGGGTTCGGTTGCGCACATATAGAATTTGACAGCCTCATTATCTCCGCATATGTAGTTCTGATTCATCGCGGTTACGGAAGAGGGAATGATAAGCTCGCTGATTCCGGTATTCTTGAACGGCTCACGACCACCAATGGTAGTGAATCCGTCAGGCAGGATGATTTCAGTGATGGCCTTGCAGTTCTGGAAAGCATACTGGTCTATCCTTAGAGTATTGTCAGAGAGCTTGATGATGCCCGGGATTGTATTCTCATTATCTCCGTGGTAGGCGATGGTATGCAGATTGGTGCAGTTGGCAAAGGCACTCTGGTTGATGACGCTGATTTCAGGACTCATAGTGACCTTCTCCAAAGAGCTACAACCGCTGAAGACCTGATTCTGCAGTGATGTTATTCCTGCCGGAACCACTATCTCCTTAAGTGAAGAGCAATTCTGAAGCATGCCGTGGCTCAACTCCTTGAGAGATGCAGGAATAGATACGGCTTCCAGACTCGTGCATCCGGCAAAGGCGCTGCTACCAATGGCGGCGACACTTTCGGGAATGATGATGGACTGCAGGGAAGAGCAGTTGGAGAATAAGCTCGAAGGAAGACTCTCTATACCTGAGGGTAGTACTGCCGAGGCCAGCTGCCTGCAGTTCTGAAAACAGTTGGCGCCAATTGTCTCTATCTGATCTCCGATAGTCACAGACGTGAGAGCGGTTCCATAGAAACAATATTCGGGCAAAGAAGTCAACGAGGAAGGAATGTTTACAGACGATATGCCCGCATTCTGGAAGCAACGGCTACCAATCGAGGAGATTGCCTCCGGAAGAGTGATATCGGAGAGTGATTCACAATATGCGAAAGCATTGGATCCGAGTTCAGTCACTGTTGCCGGCAGACAGACCGAACCGAGTGAGGTGCAATCCTGGAAAGTATATGGAGGAATCGATGTAATTCCGACAGGGAGAGAAACGGAAGTCATTTCGCTTGCTCCGTAGAATGCCTTCTCTTCAATTTCGTTGACACTGAATTCCTTTCCTTGATATGAGATCGCTGCCGGAACCTCGACAGCACCGGTATATCCTTCCTTATTCGCATCCGCTATAGCTGCTGTTTCCGTCTTGTCGCCGACTGTCTTCTGGTAAGTCACCTTGACCGTTCGTGCGTCTTCTTCGATTCCCGTGACGATATAGGCTATGCCTGAGATAGCGAACCTGTCGCCGACGTTGACTTCAAGACTAAACTCGTCGAATTTCTTGAATACATTCCAACCAAGGGCCGCAGCATAAGATTGCGTGTAACCCATCGGCACATAAAGCGTAGCTTCGTCGGATGCTTGAGCGAAAGCATCTTCCGCGCAGGATGGAGGGAATGTGTTGTTAACCTTGACTTCGGTCAGACCGGTACATCCGCGGAATCCCTTTGATTCGATAGATTTAACAGATTCAGGAATATCAAGATTGCTGATAGACTTACAGTCCTCGAAAGAAGAAACGCCTATACTCTCTATTCCTTCAAGTGAGATTTCTGTCAGTGCAGTGCCTTTAAATAGCTCATCCGGAATAACTTTGGCAGCTGCCGGAAGGATGAACTGCGAGAACTCCGAGCAACCGCTGAACACTCCTTTGCCCATTGAGACTATAGCTCCTTCTTCTTCAAGGCCGAGATGCCTGAGATTGCTGTTGCGGAAAGCGTAATCTCCAATCTTAGTGATCGAGGAGGGGACCGAAACTATCTCTACCGCAGAGTTCTCAAACGCTGAAGCCATGATTTCAGTGACATTATATGTCTCGTCTCCAACCGTTATAGTGGCAGGGATTGTTATGTCACCGGTGTAGGCAGTGATCTCCTCGCCTTCCATCTCGAACGGGGCAGAGAGCGCAACCTTGCGTGAGTTAAAGTTCGTAAGGTTATAATACAATCCGTCTACCTTGAATTCTGTAACAGCTCCTTCAGGCATCGGATTGGGGGCAGCCTTGAAGTTCTTCCATTCGCTCGGCATCATGTCGAGCGAGAAGTTCCAGCCGTCCCAGCAGCCGTCTTCCAATACGCGGCCCGATGCGCCCCAACCTGAATATCCGAAAGAGCTCTCCTGACTACCCTTTACCCAGTAAGACCAGTAAGAAAGGTACCATCCAGCTCCCCAGAAGTCATCGTCGTCTACAGCCACCCAGTCGTCGTAGTCATAGTCTGACGATCCACCCTTGTCGGGATCGTATCCACGCGGATGGATAAAGAGGCCGTTCTCCGAGTAATAGATCTGATTGTCTTTCGTGTCCTTGAGGGCTATCTCCCCGTCGCCGTCCCTGTCCCATCCGAAACCGTTGATGGTATAACCGCCGAGCGGATCGGTAGGGCTTGATACGTTGGTGTACTGAATGAGGCCGTAGAGCTGCGGATTGTCTGCCACCACGGCACGGATCATGTCCGCTCCCGTAGCGAGACCGTCCCAACGGTAGCCGAAAACGAGAGCCTCAGTCTCTTCCGGATCATTCCATTGAATCACCAGCGCAGCACGGTTTGCTCCTTCGCCGCTCCAGCTTTCGATCATGTCGAAGGTGAAGTCACCTTCCGGAACAGAAAGGTCATGCCCCGGGTCAAACGGGTTGTCGCTTGAAGCACGCTTGGCATTCGACGCGTGGTCGTCTTTAGGAACATATGGAATGCCCTGGACAGTGCGCGGCAGGAATGCATAGGCTGCTGTCACGCCCGCCATAACCGCGAGCGAAACAATAACTTTTTTCTTCATTGCCATTGTTGTTGGAATTAATATTAGTGAATGATTATCTTTTTCGTTTCGTTGCCTTCCACCACGATATAAATTCCCGGCGCGGCAGTCGATAGATCATAGACAATAGAGCCATCAGGGCGATAAATCTGTCTTGAACGGTTAGCGGTGTCTTTATCCGGCATAGTTATTCCCGCATTGTCAAAATGGGCATAGTCGAGTTCATGCCACGAGACCGTCGCTCCGCTCACTCCGTCGAAGTCACCGCCCACGGGCCCGTCAAGGAATGAATATTTCCATGCATCTACGGAGCCATCAGACAGTCGGCGAGACGAATATCCAAGTCCCGAATAACTGAGACTCTCCGAGTCGGCACCTCCGACCCAATAGCTCCAATATCCTTTATACCACCCGGCATGCCAGCGCATGGACGAGTCTCCTCCGTAGCGAAGCCAATGGTCGTAGTCGTAACAGGCATAACCGTAGTGGCGGGCATCAATAGGATGCTCCAGTATATGGGTCGATTTCGAATCCTCGATAGCCCGTTCGCACAGCTCGGGAGTGTCCCATCCCGGAGTGGATGTCTGTCCGAGCATCTCATTGGCGGAAAACCAGTTGAAACTTATGCACGGGTCTTCCATAGCGGTGTCGAAGTCAAACCCGATATGCTCTGCCACTGCATTTGAATGAGAGTATCCTATGCCGCAGACCGTGTTTCCCATCCATCCGGTATACTGGGTGAAAAGATACAGGTCGTCGCATTCAGTGGCGATAGCGCGAAATATATCCTCACCGGAAGGGTGCGTTTCGGAATCTCTCCATCGGTAACCCCATACATAGGCCTTTTCCTCGCCGCCATCGTTGAACTGGACGACAAGCGCTGCCTTATTGGTCCCTTCCCCGGCCCAATGCCTGATCTTATCCCAATCCACTACGAATGCGTCGGCTGTGAGATAAGCCGCGAATGTCAGGCATACAATTGCCTGATTGATTTTTCTGATTTTCATTGTATGTCGTTTTTTTTAATAAGCTCTCAAGGCACCTGCGGAAGTATTCCGGTCAGATCTTTGATATGAAGGTCGGCGGCGCGGCACAATTCGGTGGATGTCTCCCCAAGCCAACCGCAATATTGGTTAAGACCGGTATACACCCTGACGAAATCAATTGCAGGCAGATCGACATGACAGCCGCAAGAGTCGACGGCCCAGTCTATCTTGAAACTGTTAAGGTCGGCATAATCATTCGGATGATTGTCTACATAGCCCCAGTCGAAGCAATACAGAATAAAATACCTCCCGATACCACTGGTGTCTACCGCATTAGGGGGTAATCGCGTTCCGCTGAAGTTCAGCTCGTCATGTTCGATCCATTCCGGCCAGTAACTCTGGGTATGGAAAATATTCATTGGAATAAATCCATCTGTTCCTTCGGAATCATGCCATGGTATATATTCCGTATCGGATAAGTAACCACTCTCGTCGGGAACAGGAATACGGTTGACATCGGGACGCTTATAACTTACCATATAATTATGTATCGTCGATGTGTTATGGTAGGAACTTCCAGCGAGTTCGTACCATTCATCGTCAGGAATACCATTGCAATTCCAGTCATAACTTACCATCACAATTCCCGGCTCCGCCGACCCACCTTTCCTTGAAGTATCAGTCAACTCATAGAAAGAATTACCCCAGATCCTGAAATCGTACTCTCCGGGGACATTGATCACCGAGTGGTCGAATCCGAATGTAACATATCCGCCGAAACCGCCGAGCGTTATCATTATATCGTTGGTACCCGATATCGACTCCTCGGCTTTCTGAAGAATGTCGGCGTAGGAATCTCCCTCCTCATATCTCGGCATTTCATTGACGAACTGTCCCGGTGCAGGACAATATTCGTATACTTTTGATATATATGGAGAATACTCCACATCCTCATGAAGCACGTTTACTGTGAAGTCGAAATGATACGGTGTGCGCTCATCGATAATGTCAAAAGATAGATCGTAGGACCCCTCGTCTCGGGCGATAAAAACATAGCTCCGGTCGGTCGACACTTCCTCTCCGTTCACCTTCCAGACGTAGGCATCACCTGTCAAAGCTGATTCCAACGGCAGTTTAGACATTCGTGATATATAATATGTGTCGTCTATACCAAGGTTGACCATTGGTATTTCCGAAGTACAAGCTGCCAGGAGAATCAATCCCGTAAAAATAAAAGACTGCCTATTCATTTTCTCAAGAAAGTAATGTGAGCCGGAATATCTCCGGTCCTTACGCTCCACTTTTTACGTCCGTCGGGAGTGAAACAGTAAAGCGTTCCGGATGAAACATAGTTTTTCGCATCAGTCACAAAGATGTCGCCGGTGTCGGGATGAACAGCGATTCCATAAGGAATAGTTATCTCTCTTTCAGTACCGTCAGTGATGAAATTACCGGATATTATTTCTTTAGTACGGATATCTATTATGCCGTAGCTGATTGTGTTTGACGCGGTATAATTATTCCATTCAGTGGCGTAATAGTACATGTAGTCGCCGTAGAAAGCCATATTCGAACATGCTATCGGAATAGTATCAGTGACCGTCATCTGATTGAACCCCGGTTTCTTCTGCATGACATACAGTCTTGATGGACGGGACTGGTAGTCGCCGCGAGACGTCACCCACAATTTGCCGTATCTATCCTTTTTCAGACGATGCAGGTTGATACCGACCGGAATCTGCTGCACCTGCTTGAAATCTACCATCTGTATGACGGAAACTGTGTTATCATACAAAGGAGCACGATAACCTCCGGAGTTCGCTACATACATATAGTCGTCTACAATCTCCATCTCTTCCGGCTGATAGCCGACAGAGACTTTCCGTGTGATGGAAAGCGACAGGGTGTCCACTTCGTAGACAGCACCCTTGGGAGCATGCGGGTCGATGAGAACCGGGCCTACATAAGAACTGACATACGCTTTGCCTCGATGAAACCTTACGTATCTGCAGTTAGGAATGTCTACCTGCCCAAGTCGGACACCTGAACGCGCGTCAAGGACCTCCACCTTATGCGAGCAATTTACGACAACATACATCTTGCTGCCATATATGCCTATGTCATTGCCCACGTCGCCGAGTTCCTTTATCACATGAGGATTCTTCTCGGCATAGAAGTTTCTGGAATAAAGACCGGTATGATAGTCGTAGAAATCAAGTGTACATTTATTCGATCCCATGTTTCCTTCATTGACGAGATAGAATCCCCTGACGGAACCCCCTCGTTCCTCGTCGCCTACTATCTCATACTCCGAGGGAACCACAAGTTCGTCTTCACGACAACTTGTGGCTACCGTCAGGAGCGGGAAAAAATATAAGAAAAACTGTTTGATGTTCATATTTCCACGTTTAAGGTCAGTCTGAAGTTACGTTTCGGCATAGGATAATTGAGAATGACATCATAGTCCTGACTCAGAAGATTGTTTATCTCTAAAAGGCATCTCAAGCTGACTTTCCCGAACCTTAGATCCTTTCCTATGGAAATATCGGATGTATACCAAGGCTGTGTGTAATTGTATCTGATGTTTTCCTGCTGGTTGTATCTTTCCCCGACGTATATCCAAGAGTAGTTGAAAATCCACCCTTTCCATTGAGCGTTGGCCACGGCAGATCCCGAATGCCGGGGAATATATGGAATCTGATCTCTATAGTAATTGTCGGAAGGATCTGTTATGTCGATGGCACGCTGAAAAGTATATTGCGCCCTTAGGGTAAGGAATAGATCTTTCGCAGGATGCAGGGTCATAAGTCCCGTCACATCGATGCCACGGATGTCGACAAGTCCAAGGTTGAGCATGGTCCACCTGAACTGCTGGCCTTTAGGATAGGCCACTATCTTGTCTTTTACCTTATTGTAATAGACATCGGCGCTCAACCGGGCTGTCGCAATTACGGAAGAGGATGAACTATGGTCATACAGTATTCCGGCGTTGTATTGCACTACGTGTTCAGGAGACAGTCTGGAGTTGCCCATGTCGGCGTAATAGAGGTCGTTGAAGGTCGGCATCCTGAAAGATTTCTTGAAGAAAGCCCTAAGGGAGAAATCCTTGTTTCCAAGAGGATATCCGTTTATGAACACAGCGGGTGAGAGCACATGCTTGTCTGCGGGAGCCTGCTGTCCTTTTATACGGTCATGAATGAAAATCCCCAAAACGCTTGCCTGCATCTTAAACCGGTCAAGATTAAGCGCAGTGGCCGCTGAAAGAAATTGTGAAATCCTGTCCGGCTTGACAAAACCGTAGACATCAGCATCGAGTGTATTCCAAAAGAAGTCATAGCTGGCCGATATTTTCCATCGGTCAGAGATTCCATATTCGTTGGCAGATGATAAATATATCTCTTTCTGCCTGTAGAGGTTGTCGATCTTCACCTGCTTGTCGTCATTGTTGACATAGTGGGTGCGATAGAATGCGTATTTGAGATTGTTAAGGGTAGAGAATCGGCCAAAGAGTCCGGTATAGCGTCCCTGTACGAATGAGTTGGTATCCCATATGCGTTCTCCACGACGCCAGACATTATTGACTATCGCGCCAGGCACACCACGCTCAGAATTATAGTTGTAGGCCTTGAATGTCCATGAGCCGTTGTTTAACTCTCCGTACGTATTCAATTCTATGCGGGTAGCGTTAATATCTCCATTCTGTCGGACAGCGGTAGTGTCATAAGCCAATTCTCCCGCCGGATTTACGCGCCGGTAACGGAATTTGTACTTGCCGCTTGAGTTAACCCATTCTGCACTCAGGGAAGCCGTGACTTTCCGACTTAGCTTGAGTTCTATTAGAGCAGAAGGATTCAACAGATCAAAAGAACCAGTCCTAAGGGTAGCCCGCACATGATAGTTTTCATCCTCATTGAAGACTGGTGTCCGGGTCTTCATATATATGGTACCTGCTGAACCAAAGTCTTTCGCGGGCTGCAGGATCTCGCTTTTCTGGCCATTGTAGAGGGAAAGCGACTCAATGTTGTCGAGTGAAAACTGTCCGAGATCAATCTGTCCGTTCTGGGCATTTCCCAGCTCCACTCCATCGTAGACGACGCCGGTGTGGTTAGTGCCCATCGACCTGATGTTTACGGTTTTCAAACCTCCGACACCTCCGTAATCCTTCACTTGCACTCCGGAAAAATACCGTAGGGCGTCGGCGATGCTGTTGCTGTTGAGTTTCTGAAGCTCTTCGCCGGAGAGCGTCTGTACGGGTATGATGTCACGGCTGTTCTGACGGGCCGTGACGATAACTTCCTTAAGAAGATATGTAGAGTCTGATTGTTGCTCAGCATTGATCACACCCGGAAGAATGCATGGGATGACAATAGACCAGAATAAGCGATTTGCCATTTCCTACCGATTACAATGGATAAAAAAAGAATCCCGCCAGAATACCGATAATGGTATTTCGACGGGATATGGGTATATTCTTAGAGTAATCAGTAGAACCGTATAAGAATTATCTCACATCCACTGCAAACCAGGGACTGTGAGAAGACCAACCCATAGTCCCGTGGGCGCTTTTCTTGATTGATAATGGCAGGTCTTCTGACTTATCCCGGTTTTCTCGCGCCTTCCCAGTCTTGAAATGACCAGTGGCAGGATGCGAAAAACCTTTATTCCATAACGTATTTACTTAGTCATGGAACGGGGAAATACAGCAGCGGGTACTGTCGAGGAATCACACCTCATTCCCTTTTAATGCTCCTTGATGCCTCCTCTCTTGGATGACAGAGCAACCATTTCGATTACAAAGGTAAGAATTATTTTCCCTAAGGCAAATATATACTATGATTTTAACATTTAATTAACATTTGGATTTTGTATGTAATGTCTTCTATCATGTCAGAAGCGGACGGCGAGTTCGAGGACGAGTTTATTGCCTTGGCCTTCGGTCGGGGTATAGCCGTGCTGATAAAAATACTGCTCATAATCGAGCATGACGTCGGCGAACACTTTCTTATAACGATAGGAGAGCGTACCTCCCAGCGTCAGGCGATGACGCCCTTCATTGTCAGCCGTGTCCGCGACACCGTTCCACTGACGATTCATTCCGTCGTAGCGGGCCTGGACGCTCCAATGGTTGAAGATGCCGAGTTTCGCGGGGCGTCCATAGTCGCCCCAGGCCACCCATGAGTGGGCGTCCTTGTGGCTCGAGCCGACATAATGCTCGTTCATATATTCCACACCGCCGCGCCAGTCACCTCGCTTCCACGTCGTCCCGATGTCGTAGAGCATGATGCGCGTGACATCAGGCAGAATATCCATCACACCTCCGCAAATATTGAAGTCTCCGGCCTGAAGGGTCACGCGTCCGCATCCCATATACGACTTGCTCCATGTGTTGTGGTTGCTTACTCCTCCGGCATTACCCACAGCCGCCTCAACGGTGAGGGGGAGAGATACGGGAACCGTATAAGTGAGTTTTGCGCCAACCTTACGGTAGTTGCACATCTGCTTGCCCATGAATGAACGGTTGGCGAAGACATAGTTCTGGGGAGCCATAAATGGCTCGCGACCGAACGGCATGCGGAATTGGCCGGCCTGCACCTCGAGACCCTTGGCAACGCCCATCTTCACATATGCGTCGTGAAACTTGAATACACCCTGGTCGCAGAGATCAACCTGAAGGAAATATCCGATCTTCGGGGCCACTTTTCCTTCAGCTGTGAAACGCGCCCATCTTACCTCGAAGCGGCTCTGTCCGGTCTCGGTATCGAGTTCCCAACGAGGCCTGACAGCTCCATGGAATTCGGGAATGTAGCTAATCTTGTCAGCTCCTTCGGCCGGCTCAGGAGCAGTCTCAGCTGATGCCGTGAAAGACGGCGATGTCAGCAGGAAGGCCGACGCAATGATGAAATAGTGCTTTTTCATGAGTGCTATTGATGTTTGAGGGTGCAAAGTTAGGATTTTTTTATTAACTTTGCAAAAAATATAAAACGACATGGTAAAACATACAGTAATGTTCAAGCTTCACGGCAGCGAAGAGCTCCGCCGCAAGATAGCCGAAGACTTCAAGTCAGCGCTTCTCGCGCTGCCTGAGAAAATAGAATGTCTCGAAAGCATGGAGGTAGGCATAAACGTGAATCCGGCAGAAGACTGGGATGTGGTGCTGACAGCCACAGTGCCTACTATGAAGGACGTGGCCGTCTACGCCAAGCATCCGGCCCATGTGGCCGCAGCGGCGATTCTCGGCCCCTATAAGGAGGCTCGCGCCTGCGTAGACTACTTGTGCTAATTCATAATGCATAATTAATAATTGTTTGACGCTGAGTATCATTTGAAAGCATTAGCGGATACCATAAATTTAATCTGATCAATTACATAATTCGTAATGATAAAGCTTCAGATCGAGAACCTCACTAAGTCGATAGGAGACAGGATTCTTTTTTCCGATCTTTCCCTGACGGTGGAAGAGGGAGATAAGATAGGTATAGTGGCACGCAACGGTTCGGGCAAGACCACCCTTCTCAATATCATATGCGGCCTCGACGACTACGATTCGGGAAAGATCACCTTTTCCGACGGCTGTCGTGTGGGGTATCTGTCGCAGAGTCCCGAGTTCGACCCGGAGGCGACTGCGCTTGAATACGCGAAGCCGGCTCCGCACGACAGTGAAGACTATGGTGCAGAAGACCGTGCGAAGCAGATGCTCTCCCAGCTCGGTATCTCCGATTTCGGACAGAAGCTCGGCACTATGTCGGGCGGACAGTTCAAGAGGGTATCGATCGCACGGACGCTTCTTCAGGAACCGGACCTACTGATTCTCGACGAGCCGACCAACCATCTGGACATAGCGATGGTGGAGTGGCTTGAAGCTTATCTCACACGACTGAGGGTCACTCTGATCATGGTGACCCACGACAGATACTTTCTCGACAATGTCTGCACGCGTATCCTTGAGATAGACCGGGAGCAGGCATTTATCTACGACGGCAACTATGACTATTATCTACGGAAACGTACCGAACGCCATGAAGTGCTGAGCGCGGAACTCGCCAAGGTGAAGAATCTGCTGCGCACCGAACTGGAATGGATGCGGCGTCAGCCTCAGGCACGAGGGAGCAAGGCGAAATACAGGATAGACTCCTTCCACGACCTTGAGAAACGTAGCCACGTCAATCTCAGCGAGAAAGACGTGCGGCTTGCAGTGAAGGGAAGCTATATAGGCAACAAGATCTTCGAGGCTGTGCATGTGGCCAAAAGATTCGAGAAAACATTGCCCGACGGGTCGGTCAAAGCTATTCCTATACTCAATGATTTCAATTACAATTTCGCCCGATTCGAGAAAGTGGGTATAGTCGGCGACAACGGCGCCGGAAAGTCCACGTTCATCAAGATGCTTCTCGGTGAGCTCCAGCCTGACTCCGGACATTTCGACGTTGGGGAGACCGTGAGATGGGGATATTACTCACAGGAGGGGATGACGGATTTCGACGAGAGGAAGAAGGTGATCGATGCCGTCAGGGAGATTGCCGAGACAGTAAGAATAGACGACAAAACCACCCTTACGGCGCAGCAGTTCCTAACCCATTTCCTTTTCGAACCGGCCACGCAGCAGAAATACATCTACAAGCTGAGCGGAGGCGAGCGGCGAAGGCTCTACCTTGCGACAGTACTGATGCGGCAGCCTAACTTCCTGATCCTCGATGAGCCGACCAACGACCTTGACATAATGACACTCGGAGTCCTCGAGAATTATCTTGCGGACTTCAAGGGATGTGTAATCGTGGTGAGCCACGACCGCTTCTTCCTTGACCGTATAGTAGACCATCTTTTTGTGATGAAAGGTGACGGCGAAGTTAGGGACTTTCCGGGCGATTATTCCACATACCGTCACTGCGTGCGTCAGGAGGAGAAGGAGGCAAAGGTTAAGAGTGAAGGGGTAAATGTCAATAGTGAAGAGTCAAGAGGCAAGCAGAAGACGGAGCGTAAGCCTAAACTTTCATTTAAAGAGAAAAAAGAAATGGAGGCTCTCGAGATAGAACTCGAAAGCCTCGAAAAGGAAAAGTCTGAACTTGAATCAGCCATGTCTTCCGGCTCCATGTCGGTGGATGAGATCACAGCCGCGGGGGCAAGGATGGAGGAGGTCATCTCACGGCTTGACGAGGCGGAGATGAGGATGTTGGAACTTATGGAAAAGGAGAGCTGAGGCTTTGGCCTCAGCTCTCCTTTTTAAGTGTTAAGTATTAAACAGTGAACATTAAGTGTTAAGGGTTAAGGGTCAGAGGGAGGCGATCATCTCGATTTCCACGAGGGCCTGCTTCGGAAGTTCCTTCACGGCAAAAGCGCAGCGTGCGGGATAGGGGGCTGCGAAGTATTCGGCATATACCTCGTTCATCGCGCCGAAAAGACTCATGTCGGCGAGGAATACGGTAGTCTTCACAACGTCGGCGAAAGATGCTCCGGCAGCCTCAAGGATTGCCTTCGCGTTCTCAAGGCTCTGGCGAGTCTGGCATTTGATGCATTCCCCCATGGTGTCGTCTTCGGGATTGATGGGGAGCTGTCCTGATACGAAGATGAGATTGCCGGCCTTCACTGCCTGGCTGTAGGGTCCGATCGCGCCCGGAGCCTTAGGGGTGTCTATCTGGGTTTTCATGTCTTTTGGGGTGTTTTTACGTTTTACGTTTTACGTTTTACGTTGTACGTTGTACGTTTTACGTTTTTGATTAATGATTTATTCGTTTTCGGTTTTCGTTTTTTTGCGACGGGGGATGTTGACGTTCTCGGCGTCGAATACCTTGGATGAGGAGCGGTCGAATATCTGCCATTGCCTCATCTGGGAAGCCGGGATCAGGTCGGTGCGGTCAGATGGTATGACTGTGTAGTTTGTGCCTTTACCGGTAGGCTTGGCGCAGAAGAAAGTGTCATAGTCGGCCCACTTCACCTTCGCCTTTCCGTCTTTATCTCGCTCCACCCTGACACGCATATAAGCGCCTCCCTGAGTGTCGCCCGTCTTCATGTTGGAGATCAGATTGCCGAGAGAATATACAACAGGTACATCCTGCTGCCGCTTCTCGTCGCGCACCATCTTCATAGGCTGGATTACGTGGGGATGGCTTCCGATCACCATATCGGCGCCATTGTCGATAAGGAAACGTGCAAGATCCCGTTGTATAGCATTTTCACGCAGCACATATTCTATACCCCAATGCATAGTCACCACCAGAATCTCGGCTCCTGCCTCGCGGCTGCGCTTCATCTCGTGTGCGATTTTCTCTCGGTCTATAAGAGCAACCTCCATGCCGTCGCGCGCAGGAATGCCGTTGGTGCCGTATGTGTAGTTGAGAAATCCGAATTTAATTCCGTTGATGTCTTTGACGAACGGAACCTTCGCTTCACGGTCGGCAGCGTTATGGTAAGTGCCGATATGGTCAACGCCGATGGAGTCGAGTGCAGAAAGCGTCCTGCGCGCCGCCTTCATTCCTGAGTCGAGGCAATGGTTGTTGGCCGTAAGCATTAGGTCGAATCCGGCATCGGCAAGAGCCTGCGCGTAGCTGTCGGGCGCGCTGAAGCATGGATAGCCGCTGTAGCGCGGACCTCCTCCGAGGGGTACCTCAAGATTGACCACGGCATAGTCGGCCTCTGTGACTGCAGGCGCGATCCAGCGGAAGCAGTCGGAGTAGTCATAGCTCTTACCGCCTCCTACGAGAAGTGCCTGATCGAGCTGCCCCTGATGCTGCATAGCGTCGCCGGCAAACAAAACAGTAGCTCCTGCAGGCGCCATCTCTGTGCTGTCGGCCGTGGAGGCCGAAGCGCCGGTGATCATCTGCAGGAGGCTGAAAGAGAGTAGAAGGGTGGATAGACTCATGATCATTTCATCTGCTGTATTGAGTAGGAGAAAATGGTGCGAGCCTCGTCCATCTTAAGTCGGCACATGGACGGCTTGGAGATGTAGGGCGTACACTTGATGGGCTCTTTATTATTATTACTATTCGACGAAGGGTAGTATCCGTAGTACCCCATCATAAGCGCCATATAGCTGTTGGCATAACTATTGCTTTCATCATCTTTCTCAAACTCAAGATTGGCGGGAACGATAGTGAACTTAAGGTCTTCTTCCTTCACTCCGTTTTTGATGAGATCAAGGATATAGCTTCTCATGGAAGTGAAGGAATATCGCTTGGCCTTGGAATCATAAGCAGCATAGAAAGAGTCCTTTCCGTCGGGGAGCGAGTTGCTGGCAAGGAATTCCTTGAGTTTCGAAGTCTTCACCATGACGAGATACGGAGGAGGGGTGAGACCGTATTCGTTGTTGATTTCCTCAACAGGTACGCTAAAGAGAAGGTTGCTGATAACTGAAAGTTTAGATTGCGATGCATTGTAAATGTCTGCGAGTTCCCTGCCCGGGAATGTAAGGTCGATACGGTATCCTCCCGGAGAAGTGACGAGCGCCTCGTTGTCAGCATACTTGGCCTTCAGGAAGTCTGACGGTTGATATATGACATTGTTGCTGCTGAGAACGATAGGAGAGGAAGTGAATACTCCGGCCACGCCTACCCTGGTAGCTACAGTGGTAGTGGGGTTGCCTTCTGAATCTTTCGAAGCCACTGTTTGCTTATAATTATAATAAATGGCGAAGTCTGTATAGGCGATATTGGCGATACATCCGCGGCCGAAGGTAGGCTCTACGTATATGCCATGGAAATACTGTTCGAATGTCTGTGGCCATGCGAAGATAGACTTCTTCTTCTCATCGCGGTATGCATTGACAGTCTCAAGCGCCATTTCCCGCGGCAACGGTATCTGAATTGCGATCAAGGGGACGTATAGTGAGTCTCTCAAGCCCAGCCTGGAGAGCGTGAAGCTGTGGCTGCCAAGTGGATTTGCCGGATCATAATACCCGGTCGGGTCAAATCGGTTGTCGATATCGGCGGGCAGACTTTTGGTCAGACGGTATACTTTGAGCTGCTGAGGGGCAAGAGAATCGCCTGTCAAGTCTCCGCGGGGGACGGTCATGATGATTTTCATTGAATCGATCTGCTCCGATTTGATCGAATCGGGGATAGCAAGCGAAGTCGTGCAGAGCATACGGCTGACGAACGAACATTTAAGGTCGCCGTATTCAGGAACGCTGATGCGGCCGATAAGATTAGTGGCGCTTCTTGTGTCGACGGCATCGTCGAAGATTGTGGTGTATGAGATCTTCGGGCAATGATATGGAGTCTTTTCATCGCCTCTGTAGATATACTGCTGAGTGCCATCCCATATCAGGGAGTCAAGGGCTATCTGCACCTCGCCGGAGGCGAGCTGTCCGCCTACGGTTGGAGTCGTGTCTTCGCATGATAGAAGCAATCCTCCGGCAGCAATGGCCAGGAAAGGAGCGGCGAGGAGCCCGAGGCGCCTGCGCAGGGAGTCGGGTAAGATCATTTGTCGGAAAGTTTGTCGTAAAACTCAATATAGGCCTCGAGGTTTCCGTCGGCCTCCTCTTTAGTCATATAGGGTATTCCCTTAGCTTCGACAGCAGCGAGAAGATCGGGGTCAGGAGTCTCTGTCATGAAAATAACTCCGTCTGAATTATCTATGGCCATTCGGTTCAGAAGCGAGGTGTTCTTCTCAAGCCCTTCATACAGGTTGAGGTATTCCTCTTTCACGCCGTCTTCCTTAAGGCGTCGGAAAATGTCATTGTCGATAACAACCTCGTTGTCGTCAGGAAGGACGGTGAAGACCACTTTAGAGTCTTCGAATGAGACAGAGTCGGCAAGCTGTCGGAGATATACCGGAATTAGCGATGCAACCCAACCCTGGGAGTGGATGACGGCAGGATCCCACTGGAGCTTCTTAGCCGTCTCGAGAGTGGAGCGAGTGAAGAAAAGAATACGCTTGTCGTTGTCGGGGCGGTTGCTACCCACCTCGTCGATATCAGAATCGAGCTTCTGGAAGAAATCGTCGTTGTCGATGAAATAGACCTGTGTCCGTGTAGGGTGAAGGCTCGCAACCTTGAGGAGCAGCGGATGGTCGTTGTCGTCGATAGTCACATTTAGCCCGCTCAGGCGAATCACTTCGTGGAGCTGGTTGCGGCGTTCGTTGATGCCGCCCCATTTGGGAGTGAAAGTGCGCACCTCATAGCCTCTCTTATGGATGCCTGTGGCAACTTCCTTGCCCAAAGAAGATATATTTTCCGGCGGGAGGTAGGGCGCTACCTCCTGCGCTACAAAAAGGAATTTTTTCTTGGCCATATCTTTGTTTTTAGTCTGCATATCGGTTCGCTTCCCGCGTCGCTATATGCCCGAGTGCAAAATTACAAAAAAAATTCCACATGTGCCTTATGAGGAGGCCCCTTTTTGATTCTTTTGCATTTCGACGAGTGTTTTTTCGGTTTTTTTAACATTGAGTTGAGATTTTTGGCTGAAATACTTGGCTCGTTTATGACTTATTTATTAACTTTGCAAGTTGAAATCCATAGAGCGGGTTTCGCCGCAATCGCGCGGTGCTTTTTTTGAAAAGAATATCATTCTAAAGCAATGGCAATGCAGATAATTCGTAGTGTCAGCGATCTGGAGACATTCGTAGCCACGACGCTCGGCAAAGGAAAGACGATAGGATTCGTTCCTACCATGGGTGCCCTTCACGAAGGACACCTCTCACTCGTCAAAAGGGCTGTCGCTGAAAACGACGTAGCTCTGGTCAGTGTGTTTGTCAATCCGACTCAGTTCAATAATCCCGAAGACCTCGCCACATATCCCCGCGACGAGGAGTCTGATTTCCGGCTTCTTGCCGAAGAGGGGGCTACAGCGGTCTTCGCGCCCACGGTCGAGGAAATGTATCCCGAGGGAACGGCTTCCGACCATGAATTCAAGCTCGGTACCGCCGCGGAGGTAATGGAAGGAAAGTTCCGTCCCGGTCATTTTCAGGGTGTAGCCCAGGTGGTGAGCCGCCTTTTCAGACTGTGCCGCCCTACGCGCGCTTATTTCGGAGAGAAGGACTTCCAGCAGATAGCGGTGATCAAGAATATGGTGGAGTCCGAGCATATCGACGTCGAGATTGTCCCCGTGCCTATCAAGAGGGCGGAAGACGGACTCGCGTTATCCTCCCGCAATGCCCTTCTGACGGCAGAGCAGCGCAAGGTAGCACCCGGCATTCATGAGGCACTCGCCTACAGTGTGGAATATTCAAAGGAACACTCCGTGCGAGCCACCCACGACACCGTCGTAGAGAGAATCGACGCGATTCCGCATATGAATGTAGAGTATTTCGAGATAGTCGACGGCCGCACCTTGCTTCCGGTAGAGGAGTGGTCGGAGTCTCCCGACATAGTCGGATGCATCACGGTCTATTGCGGCAAGGTGCGTCTGATCGACAACATAAGGTATAAATAAGTCAAAGCTAAACCATACCTAAAGCTATGCAGATAGAAATGCTGGCCTCGAAGATACATCGTGTCCACGTCACGGAGGCCAATCTCAACTACATCGGAAGCATAACGATCGACTCCGCGCTTCTTGACGCAGCAGGCATTCTGCCGGGACAGAAAGTGGCGGTGGTCAACAACAACAACGGCGAGCGTCTGGAGACTTACGTCATCGCCGGCAAGCCGAATTCGGGTATAATATGCCTTAACGGCGCGGCCGCCCGCAAGGCACAGGTAGGCGATATCGTCATCATCATTGCATATGCCTCTATGACACCTGATGAGGCGAAGACCTTTGAGCCTAAGGTGATCTTTCCCGACACAGCCACAAACCTTTTGAAGTAATAATAAAACTGAAGACTATATATGTTTAACAACCTTTCCGAAAGACTCGAGCGATCGTTTAAGATCCTGAAGGGTGAGGGACGAATCACCGAGATCAACATTGCCGAGACTATGAAAGACGTCCGCAGGGCCCTGCTCGATGCAGACGTCAACTTTAAGGTGGCCAAGACCTTCACCGACACCGTAAAGCAGAAAGCCCTTGGCCAGAACGTGATCAATGCCCTTAAGCCAAAGGAGCTGATGGTCAAGATCGTACATGATGAGCTCACGGCCCTTATGGGAGGCCAGGAAGCACCTCTCGTGCTCGAAGGAAAACCTGCGGTAATCCTTATGTCGGGCCTTCAGGGTTCAGGAAAGACCACTTTCTCCGGTAAGCTCGCTCTCAAACTTAAGAAGAAAGGCAAGAAACCTCTGCTTGTAGCGGGCGACGTATATCGTCCGGCAGCTATCGAGCAGCTTAAGGTGCTCGCCCAGCAGATCGACGTGCCTGTCTACACTGAGGAAGGAAATAAGAATCCCGTGCAGATAGCGCAGAACGCTATAAAATTTGCAAAAGACAATAAGTATGACCTTGTCATCGTCGATACGGCAGGCCGTCTTGCCGTAGACGAGGAGATGATGCAGGAAATCGCGGCGATAAAGAAAGCTGTCAATCCTGACGAGACTCTCTTTGTAGTAGACTCGATGACCGGTCAGGATGCAGTCAATACGGCAAAGGAATTCAACGACCGTCTCGATTTCAACGGCGTAATACTTACCAAGCTCGATGGCGACACACGCGGTGGCGCCGCTCTTTCAATCCGTTCGGTTGTAGACAAGCCCATCAAGTTTGTAGGTATCGGCGAGAAGATGGAGGATATCCAGGAGTTCAACCCTGAAGGTATGGCCAACCGAATTCTCGGCATGGGCGATATCGTGGAGCTTGCCAAGCGCGCGCAGGAGATCTACGACCAGAAGGAGGCCGAACGCCTGCAGGAGAAGATAAGAAAGAACAAATTCGACTTCGACGATTTCCTGAAGCAGATCCAGCAGATCAAGAAGATGGGCAACATCAAGGATCTCGCCGCCATGATTCCCGGAGTCGGGAAGGCGATCAAGGATATCGACATAGACAACAACGCCTTCAAGGGCATCGAGGCCATCATCTATTCGATGACCCCCTACGAGCGTCAGAATCCTGAAATCATCAATGCATCGCGTCGTCAGCGCATTGCCAAGGGGAGCGGCACGACGCTGCAGGAGGTAAACCGCCTGCTCAAGCAGTTTGAGGAGACCCGCAAGATGATGCGAATGGCCACGGGAGGCATGAAGAATCCTATGGCCATGATGCGCCAGATGCGTCAGAAAGCCGGCGGACGGCGATAATGAGAATCGATAAGAAGGGAGCAGCCTGACTATTTCAGTCAGGCTGCTCCCTTCTTATCGATTCAATGCATAATTAATAATGCGTAATGCATAATAAAAGCTGCTTAGCCAATTTATGCATTATGAATTTTGCATTATGAATTATTTTTTGATGTCGTAGCCTTGGTCTTTGAGATATTTGAGGATCTGATATTCCATGGCATGGTCATAGTAGTTGATGATGTGGGCGCACCAGTCGTTGTCTGAAGTGCCGCCGGCGCGGTGCCGGTTGTAGTCGGAGACAATCTTGTCGTATTCCACAAGTTCCTCGGTCAGCTTTTCCGGATCCTGTGAGTAGCAGTTCTTCATAAAGACGAGGTCGCGCTGCTGCTTCGGCTTCAGGTCGGGATGCTCGCGTGGAATGCCGAGGGCAAGTCCGCACACAACAAAGACGCCCTTTGGAAGCTTAAGCAGCTCTGCCACTGCCTTGGGATCGACGGTGCGGAGGTATCCTACGCAGTTACATCCGAGTCCGCAGGCTTCGGCAGCCACTACCGCGCTCATCATGGCAAGCGATGCGTCGATTATTCCGATGATCGTACCGTCCATCGTGTCGGTGAAAGGGGGCATGACAACGTCCTTCTTCTTGGCGAGAAGTGTCATCTTGTTGTAGTCTGAGCAGAAGATCAGCAACCGGTTGCAGGTCTTGAGCTGCTTCTGGCCGGTGAGCTCATAGAGTTTTTCCTTCAGTTCCTGGTCGTCGATGTCGATTACTGAATACTGCTGGCCGTTGTAGCTTGTAGGAGTGTTGCGGACAGCGTCGTAGATGAAGTCCATAGTCTCCTGAGGTATGGCCTCTCTCTCGTAGCGGCGGATGGATACCCTGTCGAGCAGGGTCTGTTTTACGTCTTTCATATTTTGGGTTTATTGGGTTTAAGAGTTAAGTGTTAAGAGTTAAGGGTTAAGGGTTAAGGGTTAAGGGTTAAGTTTTAAGGGTGGAGGATTGAGGTGGGGATTAAATAAGGAGGCATGAGGCAATAGAGCCTCATGCCTCCTTTATAAGGACCACACCAAAGGTTTTGTGATGAAACTCCGATAGACAGGATTTGAGTTCCACCGGCGCTTTGTAATCCGCCTGTGCTCCCTGAGGGGAGACGCCACCCGAAGGTGGGGGGCCCGCCATCGCATCCGGCAGATGGTCTCGGTATTTCATTAAAGTTTGATGAGTTTCCCAAATTGCTTTGATGTGGTTATGGGATTGTCATTTTCAAGCTTCGGCTCTCCGTCGCTCTGTTTTTACAACGCAAAGATAATGCATAAGGTTGAAACTTCCAAATTCTGACTAAAGAATTTTTTCAAAAATTTTATTGTGGAAATGGTTGACGGGGCCATGTCCTTTGCCGATCTTGTATTGAGCTCCTGATTCTATTGCCTTCGAGATATAATCTTTGGCAAGTTTTACGGAATCGTTAAGAGCATTTCCCTTAGCAAGAAATGAAGCTATTGCTGATGAGAGCGTACATCCTGTCCCATGAGTGTTGACCGTATCTATGCGTTTTGATTCCAAATAGATGGTCTCATTAGTCTCTGCATTATAAAGTATATCGATAAGTCGCTCATCTGACAGATGGCCGGCTTTTAAGAGTACGGAAGCACCAAGCCGAGACAGTTCGGCGGCTGCATCAGGCAATTCCTCCTGACTGCGGATACTTCGTCCCAGAAGTATTTCAGCCTCGGGAATATTGGGGGTGATTATCCGGCTCCTCGGAATTAGCTCGTCTCGAAGAGTCGCTATGGCTTCTTCTTCAAGCAGGGGATCACCAGAAGTAGCAACCATCACTGGATCGAGGACTATATCTGTTATCTCCGGATATCGGTCAAGTGCAGTCTTAACAGCGCGGATCAGTTCTGTGGAATGCAGCATTCCGATTTTGACGGCGTCCGTCCCGATATCGTCAAGAATCGCATATATCTGAGCAGCAACAAATGCGTCAGGCACCGGGAATACACCATAGACTCCCATTGTGTTCTCCTCCACCAGGGCTGCTATCGCTGATGTGGCGTAGCATCCGCAGGCTGAGATTGTCTTTATGTCGGCCTGCACTCCGGCTCCTCCGCTTGGATCGCTCCCGGCGATGGTCATGACCCTTTTGTATTCTCGTGGTCTCATATTTCCCATTTTTCAAGATTGTATGCGCTGTTCCAGAACATCCATTCCATGCGCGTAGCCATGACGAAAGCCTCCGTCATCTGTCTGCGTATCACATCTGAGGCGTTTTCCGCCAGTTCGTCACATATCTCAATCGCCCTCAATGTCGACTTTTCAAACTCCTTGTCTGCGTATGTCTCGATCCATCGGTGATATGGATTGTCGGGCGAGCAAGTCTTAAAGATATGCTCTCCAACTTTCTGATAGACCCAGAAGCAGGGCAGGATGGAGGCAGATTCTATCTCTACCGGTCCCAGTCCTTTAGCCGATTCGTAAGAGTTGTAAAGCAGAGTAGTAGGAGTTGGACATGTTATGGAGTGTCCGGATCCGAGATATGTCTCATGCAAGATTTTTTCCACCTCGACCCCGATTGATGCGAATTTGAGGAAGTCGGCAATGTGTTCCTGGTGCGAAAGACGCGACGCTATGTGTGCCAACACGCGGCAATAGTTCTCAACGTAGATTGAGTCTTGCTCGATATAGAAATTAAACCTATCACCGGAGAGGGTTCCTTCAGCCAGCTGCCGAACGAACGGAAGGTTAAGTATTTCCTGATAGACGGGTGATGCGGCCTTCCAGGCCTCATCGCTCCATTTGTATTTTTCAGTCATAGTTCAAGTATTTTTAGAGTTATTTCCTTTAGATTGAAAAGAAGAAGTTTCCCGACAAGGGTATTGCCGAATCCGCATATGAGTTTGATCGCCTCCGCTGCCTGAAGAGATCCGATTATGCCGGGGAGTGGACCTATCACTCCACCTGCGGCGTTAGGTAACATCGAAAGTGACTCTCTTTCCGGGAAAAGATGGGAATATCGAAATCCATTCTTGCCGAACGTAGATACTCTACCATCAAATCCTTCGATTGCGCCGTAAATCCATGTCTTGTTGAGTTTAAAGCAGACATCATCGATCAGATAACGGGTCTTATGGTTGTCGGTGCAGTCAATTACCAGGTCGTATTCTGAGATTATTTCCTTCGCATTCTCGGTCGTAAGTCCATCTTTCCAGAGGTCAAATCTTGTATGTGAAGATAGTTCGGAAAGACGGTGGCTCGCTATGGTTGTTTTGGACCGTCCTTCTGTTTCTTCGCTATAGAGTATCTGTCGTTGCAGATTGCTGATTGAGACAGTATCTTTATCGCAAAGACCGATTCTTCCTATTCCGGCTCCTGTAAGATAGAGCGCAACAGGAGATCCGAGTCCTCCGAGACCAACAATAAGCACTGATGCCTTGAAAAGCTTTTCCTGCCCCTCCTTGCCGATCTCTGTGAGCATAATCTGCCGTGAATATCTTTCCATTTCAGTCAAAAACTTTATCCCAGTCTTTCCAAACCACTTCATAGCCACCTTTACGGATAGCTACAGCAACCTCTTGCGGAGTTCTCTCATCGCTGACAGCGAATTGCTCCAGCGATTGCGGATATGTGTAATACCCACCGGGATCTGTCTTCGACCCGGCACTCATCGAGGTTACCCCAAGAGCCATCATATTGTCGCGGAAGTTTGGGTATTCTCTTGTAGAATAAGAAATATCCACGTCATGGTCGAAGATACGGAATGCGAATGTCAGTTGGGCGAGTTCTTTGTCGGTCATCACGACATTAGGCTGAAAACCTCCTGCGGCAGGGCGCATCCTGGGGAAGTTGACACTGAAGCGTGAACGCCAATAATGTTTCTGAAGGTAGCGTAAATGAAGTGCCATCATTGTTACATCGGTACGCCAGTCTTCAAGCCCTATCAGTACGCCCATTCCAATTTTGTGGAGACCTGCAGTTCCCATGCGGTCGAAGCCATTTACTCTCCATTCAAAGTTGGATTTCATCCCTGCCGGATGATAGGTCTTGTATTTGTTTCTGTTGTATGTTTCCTGAAAGCAGACTACTCCGTTGAGGCCGGAGTGTGTGAGACGTTCGTAATCTTCCGTCCGGAGAGGCATTACTTCCATCGAGAGATTGTTGAAGTATGGGCGGCAGGTTTTCAATGCTTTTTCAAGATAGTCCGTTCCTGCCATCTTCGGATTCTCACCCGTAACAAGGAGAAGATTCTCAAATGGGGCGAGTTTTCTGATAGCCTTGCATTCATCCTCTATCTGAGACATGGAGAGTATGACCCGTTCGAATTTATTATGGCGGTTGAAGCCACAGTAGACACAGGAGTTTGTGCATGAATTGGTGATATACATCGGAATATACATGGAAATTGTCTTTCCGAATCTTTCATGAGTATAGTATCGGCTGAGCACGGCCATATTTTCGAGATATGGCTCGGCGGCAGGGGAGACGAGGGCCATGAAATCCTCTATGCCGGGATTTCTTTTCGAGAGGGCACGCTCGACGTCGGACGCTGTCTTAGATAGTATTCTGTCGGTTGTCTCCTGCCAGTCATAATGAGATAATACTTCAGAAAACATCAGCTTAAAAATGAAGTTAAGGGACTGCTTGCTACTGCTATATCCGATTTAATACCGAGCCCGGCTTCAAATGCTTCACGTCCGGCTTCCACAGCCTTAGCGAACGCGCGTGCCATAGCGACAGGATTCCCGGCGATGGCTATTGCCGTATTGACGAGCACTGCGTCGGCACCCATCTCCATAGCCTCGGCGGCATGAGACGGTGCTCCGAGACCGGCATCCACTACCACAGGCACCCGACTCTCAGCGATTATTATTTCAATCATGTCTTTCACCACCAGACCTTTGTTCGTGCCTATTGGAGCGGCGAGCGGCATGACCGCCGAAGTGCCGGCTTCTTCAAGGCGTTTGCAGAGCACCGGGTCTGCCTGGATATAGGGAAGCACTATGAAGCCCTCTTTGGCAAGTTGTTCGGTTGCCTTAAGGGTTTCGATGGGGTCGGGCAGGAGATACTTGGGATCAGGATGAATCTCGAGTTTTATGAAATCCGTCTCGAAAGCCTCGCGGGCGAGCTGTGCCGCCAAGACCGCCTCTTTGGCGTTTCTTACTCCTGAAGTATTGGGGAGAAGCTGAATGCCCGGCAACAATACATGGCGGAGCATATCGTCCTCACTGTTTTCTGTGTCAATCCTCTTCAGCGCTACTGTCACCATCTCGCTTCCGGAAGCCTTTATGGCTTCTTCCATCAGTTTGTTGGAGCTGAATTTACCGGTGCCGACAAACAACCGGCTACCGAATTCATGTCCTCCTATTGTCAGTTTTTCCATAATCTCAGTATTTCTTTAGTTGTAGATTCTTTGTCTTCTGAAGTTAATATCAGTCCGGACACTGCAATGCCGTCAACTCCCGTTTGGCTCAGTGCTCCGATATCTTCGAGTGTGATGCCTCCTATGGCGACAACGGGCAGCGTGATGCCGCGATTCCTGCAGTGAGACATTATCCTTCCGTATCCTTGAATACCAAGAATAGGGGAGAGCCCTTTTTTAGTTATCGTGAAGCGGAAAGGCCCTAATCCGATATAGTCGGCTCCGTCTTCATTAGCATTGAGTATGTCTTCTTCGGTATTTGCCGTCGCTCCGATGATTTTTGCTGGTCCGAGTATCTTTCTTGCCTCCCTGACCGGCATGTCTTTTTTTCCGAGATGTACGCCGTCGGCTCCGATTGCGTCTACAAGATGCACCCTGTCGTCGATTATAAGAACAGCATTATATTTCCGGCATATAGGAAGAATCTTTCCAGCCATCCTGATGAATTCGTAGTCTGAGGCATCTTTCATTCTTAGCTGCACCCAGCGGCAGCCTCCACGCAGAGCTTCCTCAAGTCCTGCATCGGTATGGGTAATATATTGAAGTGGATCCATTTTGGTTTTCCATGCCTCGGAAAGCATCGCGGCTCCCTCAAATCCTATTTCCTTTAGTTTATGGAGTTGCGAAAATGTCACACCTCCCAAGGCATATACATTCTTTAGATTCGTATTTTTCAGTGTTTCCAGAGAGAACCGGCTTTTATATCCGGGTTTCGATATACTGTCGAAGATTGGGCTGAGCGTTAGATAGTCAAGATCCGGAAATTTTTTGATCTCTTCTATGGAGTGACAACTGCGGCTTATAAGTCCTTTCCACCCGACCGGCGGAAAAGGATTCCTACTATTGAGGTGTACACCACCAAGGTTGTATTTGACTGCAAGGTCTAAATGATCATGAATGGAGATGTATTGGCGGTATGTTACGGGAATCCTTTCAATGAGTCCGATTAACTGCTCACGAGCTGCCTCAGGTTTGCGTATATGCACGCGATTCCATCCGCGGTCGATAAGACGGCGGATGGCAAGGTCTTCTTCCTGCAAGAAGTCGGGCGTTGTGATTGCAATGAGTTTCATCAGCCGCCGCAGACTGCAGTGATAACGGTAATCTGATCTCCCTCGGTGAGCAGTGTACTATTCCAGTTCACTTTTCTCACCACTTTATCGTTTACCGCCACTGCCACGCCGGGCTTCAGTGACTGAATCTCATTGAGCAGTTCTTCGACTGTCAATTGGTTGGAATCCGTATGGTATTCCTTTTGGTTTACAAATAGTTTCATAAAAATCTCCTTTCGTCGGTATTATCCGCTTCAAGTTCATAGGGTATAATCTCAGCCTCAATTCCGTGTCCGGAAAGAGACACCCCTGTTTATATTATTAACATGATTGGAAGCACTCAAGCATCCAATCCATCGGCAAAGTTAATACAAAAATTCCATTCCGACAAAATAATTTTGATGTAAAAATTTTTTCATTTGCAAGATAATTAAAAAAAACGTATCTTTGCATTAAAAAGAGGAAATATGGCAGACACAGTGAAATACCCGATAGGAGAACAGGACTTCAAATCTCTAATAGAGATGGGTTGTCTGTATGTTGACAAGACTCAATATATAGAAAAGATTATCTCTTCAGGACACAAATATTATTTCCTTGCCCGTCCGCGTCGGTTCGGCAAGAGTCTTTTTCTGTCTTCCCTGCAGTATTTCTTTAAGGGTAGAAGAGAACTCTTCAAGGGCCTCTATATTGATTCTACCGACTGGGATTGGAAGCCGTATCCTGTCTTAAGACTTGACCTCAATACCGAAAAGTATGAGGTTCCGGGTCTTCTTGATTCATTGCTTGACAATACTTTCAAGAAGTGGGAGAAAGAATACGGCATTCAGGAAACAGCGGAAACCCTTTCCACACGTTTTCAAAATATCATAGCGACCGCTCATGAAAAGACCGGTCGACAGGTCGTCATTCTTGTAGATGAATACGACAAGCCACTTGTCGGAAATCTCAATGTGGATGAAACTTTTGAGCATTATCAAGCTAAACTTGCATCGGTTTATTCCAACTTCAAGAGCTCGGCTGAGCATATCAGGCTTGTATTCCTGACGGGAGTCAGTCGATTCAGTAAGCTTAGCATATTTTCCGACCTCAATAATATCCGGGATATAACATTTGTAAATGAATTTTCGGATATATGCGGAATCACAGAGAAGGAACTTCTGGATAATTTTAAGGAGGGAATAAGAGCTTTTGCAGAAGAAAATGAAATATCCTATGAGGAGACCTATGGCTTACTTAAAAAAAATTATGACGGCTACAGATTTGCAAAGACAGGAAGTGACATTTACAATCCTTGGTCTGTTCTCAATGCCATGCAGGACAGGAGTATCTCCAATTATTGGGGACGTTCGGGAAAAGCGACCATAATTGCTGAGGCATTGAAAAATGTAGATGCTGACTTAGAGGGAATATTGACGTCTATTGTGTCCATGTACACTCTTGAAGGACTTGACCTGAAAAGCGCCAATCCCGTGGCATTGCTTTATCAAACAGGCTACATAACTATAAAGGACTATGATTTTGAATCTGACTACGTTACACTCGGTGTTCCAAATCTTGAAGTACGGCAGTCTCTTTTCGACGACCTTCTTCCATATTACGTCAAGACCCGACGTAGCACGGCTGATTTAGTGGTGCAGAATATCATTATGGATCTGAGGACTGGCAAACCGGAGAAATTTGTAAAGGATCTTGACATTTTCCTGGCCGGTATACCATACGAGATGAAGATGGATGATGAGAACAATCTTCACAATGCCCTTTTTATCCTGCTGACACTCCTCGGTGTTGCAGTGGAAACGGAAGTCCATACCTCAGACGGCCGCATAGACCTCGTGGTGAAAACTCCGAAATTCATCTATATAATAGAGCTTAAGTTCGACAAGTCGGCAGAGGAGGCTATGACCCAGATCGAACAGAAGCAATACTCTCTTCCTTATGCCAACGACCCGCGCCGTCTCTTCAAGCTCGGCCTCAATTTCTCATCAACGACCCGCCATCTTGACACTCCACGTATTTGTACGACAATGAAAGACAACTATACACAGAAATGATTATGGTAGGAAGAATAACACCCGAAAAAATCACGGAATTGTCGATGTGCGAGATTTTTGTGTTTGGAAGTAATCTTAAGGGCCATCATCGCGGAGGTGCTTCACTTATGGCATGTGAGCGTTTTGGTGCGGAATGGGGAGTCGGTGCAGGGCCTACCGGCAAGTGCTATGCTATCCCAACAAGTCATCTGACAATTGATGAAATTAGACCATACGTAGATAATTTCATAAAATATGCGAGATCTCATCCTGACAATAGATTTTTAGTTACGAGAGTAGGATGTGGTTCAGCAGGGTATTCGGATGAAGAAATGGCACCTCTCTTTCAAAAGGCTCTTGATCTGTATAATGTTGCCATTCCAAAGAAATGGATGGCTATCCTTACAAAAGAAGTATTTGTAAGTGCTGTTGCGTTTGGAATAGTCCCGGAGAAAAAGAGGGTCAAGATACCAAAGGCTATTACAGAAGAAGATCTTAAGCGGTTATGTGAAGAATATAAATACATCATAGGGGCGCGAATTCTGGCTGCCCCTAAACCGGAAATACATATAAGATATGTAATAGACCGTGATCGTTTTGGTTATGCTGATTTTGGAGATTTCTTTTTCTGGAGGACCGGTGATTTATATGTCTGGACACGAAATAAGGAGTTTGCAGAAACTCATAATCAAGACATAGTTGAAGATTATTTTGAGGATGAATGCCGCGGACGTGGGTATTGCTGTCCTGCAATTTTCGCAGGAGTGCGGACACCTTATAAGGATGCAAATGGAGATTACATATACACAGGAGATGTAATAGAGATGGAATTGAAGGATGGAGGCACTGAGTATACCTTTGCACTCGGGACATTCGGAAGAAATGAGGAAGGGAGAGAGGCATATTATGCCTTTGCTCTTGATAATCATTGTATACGTCCTGAGATGTGTAGGAAAATGACAAGAGTAGGGACAGTCTTTTATCAACTCGATTGGTGTGATAATCCCGTAAGCATTCCGGAGAGATGCTATGGATTTCAACCTTGGCATCCCGATGAATTGACAAAGGAGGACCGGCTCGTCATGTCACGCTATACACCAAACTTTGATCAGGAAGTCTGGAAATATCATGCTAACGAAGTATTAGGAATAGAATTTAACTGGAGAAAATGAAAAAAGAACCAAAAATGTGGTCATATAAGATTGTCCACGATTCATTGTTTGCCCCGAATCCTCTGTGGGGCGTACTTACGCTTGCAACCTGCAAGCCATCGATTCGGAGAAGTCCAAACAGTGTTAACGGTACATGGATTGCCGGTTGGACGGCATGCACTACTCACAATTCTGAAGTTTATGGAGGTGGAATTGATAGATGTGAACCTGGACACGAAAAACTTATCTATCTTGCAAAAATTGACGAACAAATTCCTTTGGATGAGTATTGGAAAAGATTCCCGGAAAAACGCAGCAATCCGAATGTGACTGTTTTCGATGCTAGATGGTCTGGTGATAATATTTATCATAAAGAGCATACGGATAAAGAGGGAAATGTGGTAGCGGAACCTAATACCTGTGATCATGAGGGTGCCGAGGTTGCGAAACGCGATTATCTGTATGGTAAAAATTCATTGGTGTGTAGGGAGTTTTATTACTTCACTCGAGATAACCGTCTTGAAGTTCCGGATTATTATAGACCTCTTGTTCATAAAGCAAAAGGTCAGAGTCTGAAGAGAGAGCCAATAATAGAGGAATTTATTGAATATGTTAGGAATTCTGCTAAAAAGATGGGGGTAGAAAATGGTATTGTCGGTAATATTCCTGTTTCTTATCCTGATACATCCATCACTGAATGGGAGAATGTTTCTGATATTAAACCCGACATAAGACAAAAAAATGAAAAAAAGAAAGGATGTGCGAGATGAAAGTAAGTTTCAGTAGAAAAGGGTTTGATTCTAAGAACGGAGGGCAGCCGAATGCCATTCTGCCGGACGGCACATTACTTCCGTTTCCTATACCTGACAGCACAGGAAAGGATCGTTATAACTCTCTTGTCATTGATCATCGTTCTTTTTTTGATATTATATCAGAATTAAGACCTCGGACGCAACTCAAAAGAGATGGCGGCTGTCATCTTGATCCGGATCTTATAATGGAAGTGAAATATAGGAAAGAGGGTTGGAAGCCTGCGTTTGGACAGGCTGATCAATCATTGTCAGAATTAAGAAACAATGATTTTGGAGAAGGAGATTTATTCTTGTTTTTCGGTTGGTTTCGTGAGACAGAATATGTGACTGGAAAGTTAAGATATAAACGAAACGCTCCCGATATTCAGCTCATATATGGGTACATGCAGGTAGGTAGCATCTTATCAGGCGATAATGATATTCCTGATTGGCTAATGGAACATCCTCACGTCGGTAGAATTAAAGAAGGGAGCCGGAGCGATGCAATATTTTTGCCTACCGAGCATCTTGATTTTTTACCGGTTGCTCCCGGAGCTTCTATGTTGAAATTCTCTCCGGAACTTATACTTACCGCTTCGGGAATGACTCGGTCAAAGTGGAAGTTACCTGATTTCTTTAAAGAAATTAAGATTGGTCATTCTCCTAAGCAACCGGAAAATAAAGAATATTTCCAATCCGCAACTATAGGACAAGAGATGATCTGGGAATGTACAGAAGAAGCTATAGGATGGATTAAGAAAATCTGTCAATTACATGTGGTTTGAGAGAAATTAATACTGCATCTAATGGATATCCAAAAACAATAAGCTTTAAATATTTGTCATAATAGTAAAGAGTGGCTAAACAGTGTATGATAAAATAAAATAGAAAACCTATGTCGCAAGAGGAGAAATATACAGTGCTTGTCCAAGCCCTACAAAATAAGGCGGCTGAGATTCTTCCAAAAGGATCTCAAGTAGCTTTGTATGGATCACGGGCAAGAGGTGATGCTCACGAAGATTCTGATTGGGATCTACAGATTCTGATTCCCGGAGAAGAAAGAGTGCCATGGTCTGAATGGGATGTCTATGCATGGCCTTTTGCCGCTATTGGTATGCTTTATGATGAAATGGTAAATCCACGGTTATATTCATTTGCAGGGTGGTTGAAAAGGAGTTTCTTGCCTTTTTATAAAAATGTGGAGAAAGATAAGGTTGTAATATTTCAAAACTAATGCTCCATGACCTTAAAATCACAGGAAAGAAACGATATAGTATTTTATAGATTAGAAAGAGCAAGACAAACATTAAAAGAGGCTACGGATATAGGTAATCTTGGGTATTGGAATCTTGCAGCCAATCGGTTGTACTATGCGGCATACTACGCAAGTGCAGCACTTCTGATTCATAATGGTATAGAAGCGTCATCCCATAAGGGTATCGTTCGTATGATAGGACTTTCTTTTGTCAGACAAGGTATTTTGAAATCTGAAGATTCCCAATTATTAGGAAGATTATTTACCATGAGACAGACTGGAGACTATGAAGATTTGTTTGATTGGAAAGAATCAGACGTCAAACCTATGTATATGCCCGTTGAAGATTATATTGAACGTATAGAAGCAATTATATCGATGACAGAGCAGCGTACACCTTCAGATTTCGTTAAGTCTTAATTGTATTATATTCGGAGATCATATGTATTTAGGTATTTCTGGAGGAGATTGTAGAAGTGGGAGAGGTGTTGGCCGTCGACGAATGCGTGGTTGACGCAGATGGCTATGGGCATTTTACCGTCGGCTTCCATCTTGCCTACGTTTATCAGTGGGAAGTCATTGCCATGCCGGTGCTTCTGGGTGTATGAAATCGATGTGAAAGGAAGGTCTGGTATAGCGCTGACCAATACTACATCGTATTCCTCAAGACCTTCTTCTTCACCGAAACTGGACAGGTTGCCTGCATTCTCTATAATTCTTCCTACGGATTCTATGAATTCCTTTCTATCGGATGTATAGGGAAACCGTAGGGTCGTGAATGAGTCATGACCGGTAAGTCTGATTGGTGACAATACATCGATCCTGGCATAGTATGCGATGTCGCCTACAGACGTGAAACGGTAGTGCAGTTCCTTGATTTCATTTACGGCTCTGAGAATCGCATAAAGATAATTGTAGAAGAATTTCTCTCCAGACGCTTTAGCATGCCGATAACATTCGGATGCATCTACCATGCACGTCACGCTGACGTTTGGATTAACGAAATCCTTAAAGAACTTGACGCTCTCTTTTCTATGAAAGCTTTCCAGGGGTATTATTTCCTTCATACGATTGTGGTTTTGTATATGTTTAAAGAAAGAGACCGACGCCGGAAGGCGAACGGTCTCTTTAGTTCGGAGATGCCGCTGTGCAAGCGGCAGTAAGATTCGCAGTGGATATTAACGAACCTTTTCGCAGATAGCCTTGAACGCTACGGGATTGTTCATGGCGAGGTCAGCGAGAACCTTGCGGTTGATTTCCACACCAGCCTTGTGGATAAGGCCCATCAGCTGGCTGTAAGACAGACCCTCGAGACGTGCTGCAGCGTTGATACGCTGGATCCAGAGGGCACGGAAATCGCGCTTTTTCTGCTTGCGGTCGCGGTAGGCGTAGGTGAGACCCTTCTCCCATGTGTTCTTAGCTACGGTCCACACATTACGGCGGCTGCCGTAGTAGCCACGGGTGAGTTTAAGGATTTTCTTGCGTTTTGCTCTTGAGGCAACGTGATTTACTGATCTTGGCATTTTTTTGTTGTTTTTTGAATGTCAGCGGCTCGTTTGCTCTTTGAAGCTGTGCATTCGGTTTGTAAAAAATGTTTGTTGTTCTCCCGGTTTGGGAAAGACTTATCTCCTCTTATCCGATAGTCAGGATTAGCGGAGATTGAGAAGAGACTTCACCTGACGCATGTTGGCGCTGTCAACGAGTGCGGTGTGGTCGAGGTTTCTCTTACGCTTAGTGCTCTTCTTAGTCAGAATGTGGCTGTGGTAAGCGTGTTTTCTTTTGATCTTTCCTGTGCCGGTGAGCGCGAAACGCTTCTTCGCCGCGCAGTTGGTCTTTACCTTTGGCATTTTGTTTAAAATTTTTAGTTGTTTGTTTTTACCTCGGCAGCACTCCATCCCATACGGGATAGTAGTGTGCCTACGGTCTCTAATTATTAAATGGTTCTTCCGAACATTGTTTCAGTCTTCAGTCTTCAGAGTCTGTTTTGGCAGTCTCTTCATCCTTTGGTTCCGGTTTGGGAGCCATGCTCTTTGGAGCCTCCTGCTTGGGAGCTGCTTTTTTCGCGCCGGCCTTCAGGGGCGCCATCATTATTGTCATGCGCTTTCCTTCGAGCACCGGCATCGACTCCAGACGTCCATACTCCTCGAGGTCGTTGGCGAAACGGAGGAGAAGCACTTCTCCCTGCTCCTTGAAGAGGATCGAACGACCGCGGAAGAAGACATAGGCCTTCACCTTTGAGCCTTCCTTGAGGAAACCGATCGCGTGCTTGAGCTTGAAGTTGTAGTCATGGTCGTCGGTCTGGGGTCCGAAACGAATTTCCTTCACCACTACTTTCGCAGCCTTCTGCTTCTGCTCCTTCTGACGCTTCTTCTGCTGATAGAGGAATTTCTGGTAGTCGATGATTCGGCATACCGGAGGATCAGCCTGAGCTGTAATCTCGACGAGGTCGAGCTCCAGTTCCTCGGCAATACGGCGCGCTTTCTCGATAGGATAGATGCCGGGCTCGACATTGTCTCCGACCAGACGCACCTCGCGTGCGCGGATCCTTTCATTGATCACGTGCTGGTCCTTGCCGTTGCTGTTTCTGTCGCCGGGTGCGGGTCGCTGTCCCGGTCTCGGACGATTGGCTCCCATAGGGGGGCGTGGTCCGCTGAATTGGGGTTTTTTCTCCAAAGTGTGGTGTTGGTGTTGGTTTAACTTATTTTTTATTCATTAAGACCCTCACTCATCCCTGTGAGTGGCGTCTGCTACTTCTTTATTGATCAGGGCAGCGAATTCCGCGATCCCCATCACGCCCTTGTCGCCTTCTCCCTGCTTGCGCACGGCCACGGCATCATCAGCCGCTTCTTTCTCGCCCACGATGAGGAGGTAAGGTATCTTCTTAAGCTCGTTGTCGCGGATCTTCTTACCG
Organism: Muribaculaceae bacterium; assembly: GCA_029061225.1. Classification (GTDB taxonomy): domain Bacteria; phylum Bacteroidota; class Bacteroidia; order Bacteroidales; family Muribaculaceae; genus Lepagella. The sequence continues at coordinate 6,225 of JAIDSM010000141.1, read as the reverse complement.
ATCTTCTCGTTACGGTCGTCGATAATGGCGCGTACGCCTTCCTTATCGAGTTGCTTGACAACCTTGCGTGCGTAGTCGTTAAACTTCTCGGAGATCGGGAGCACTACACACTGATCGGGAATGAGCCAGATGGGAAGCTTGCCTGCGGTGTGCTCGAGAAGCACAGCCACGAAGCGTTCCATAGAGCCGAATGGAGCACGGTGGATCATCACGGGACGGTGCTTTTGGTTGTCAGCTCCTGTATATTCAAGGCCGAAACGTTCGGGCAGGTTGTAGTCGACCTGGATAGTACCGAGCTGCCAGCGGCGACCGATAGCGTCCTTCACCATGAAGTCAAGTTTCGGGCCGTAGAAAGCGGCCTCTCCTTCCACCTGCTTGGCCTTCAGTCCCTTCTCGGCGCAAGCCTCGATGATGGCGTTCTCGGCAAGATGCCAGTTCTCGTCAGACCCTATATATTTCTCCTTGTTGTTAGGGTCGCGGAGTGAAATCTGAGCCTCGAAGTTCTGGAAATCAAGAGCCTTGAAGATATAGAGGATGATGTCCATCACCTTTAGGAACTCGCCCTTGATCTGCTCGGGAGCGCAGAAGATGTGGGCGTCATCCTGCGTAAAACCGCGCACACGGGTCAGACCGTGAAGCTCGCCGCTCTGTTCGTAGCGGTAAACGGTACCGAACTCAGCCAGGCGCATCGGAAGGTCGCGGTAGCTGCGGGGAGCTGCCTGATATATCTCGCAGTGGTGAGGGCAGTTCATAGGCTTGAGCATATATTCCTCGCCCTCTTCAGGAGTGTGGATAGGCTGGAAGGAATCCTTACCGTATTTAGCCCAGTGGCCGGAGGTCACGTATAGGGCCTTGTTGCCGATATGCGGGGTGATCACCTGCAGATAACCGTATTCCTTCTGAATCTTGCGGAGGAACTGCTCGAGGCGGTCGCGCAGTGCGGCTCCTTTCGGGAGCCAGAGAGGGAGACCCTGGCCTACACGCGGAGAGAAGGCGAATAGTTCCATTTCCTTGCCGAGCTTGCGGTGGTCGCGTTTCTTGGCCTCCTCAAGCAGGGTCAGATACTCATCGAGCATCTTCTTCTTCGGGAAGGAGATGCCGTAGACGCGCACGAGCTGCTGGCGCTTCTCGTCGCCTCTCCAGTATGCTCCGGCGAGTGAAAGTATCTTCACGGCCTTGATGGGTGCAGTGGTGGGGATATGCGGACCACGGCAGAGGTCGGTGAAGTCACCCTGTGTGTAAGTGGTGATATGGCCGTCCTCGAGTTCGCTGATGAGCTCGCACTTGTAGGTCTCATTTCTGTCGCCAAACATCTTCAGCGCGTCAGCCTTAGAGATGTCCTTGCGTACGATCGCTTCCTTGCGAGCCACGAGCTCCTGCATCTTCTTCTCGATCTTCGGGAAATCCTCGGAAGTGATCTTGTGCTCTCCCGGGTCGATATCATAGTAGAAACCGTTTTCGATAGCCGGTCCAATACCGAACTTCACACCGGGATACAGTTCCTGAAGTGCTTCAGCGAGGAGGTGGGCTGAAGAGTGCCAGAAAGCGTGTTTGCCCTCGGCGTCATCCCATTTGAAGAGCTCTATAGATGCGTCTTCATTTACGGGACGGGAGATGTCCCAATCCTGACCGTTGACTTTTGCTGCGAGCACGTCTGCTGCGAAGCGGGGACTGATGCTCTCGGCTATCTGAAACGGCGTCACGCCTGCTTCAAACTCCCTTTTTGATCCGTCGGGAAAGGTTATGTTGATCATATTGATATAGTCCTGTTTGTTGATTTAATGTTTTGTCAATCATGTGCTTATGAGGTCCAAAAGCGGCAATGGTCCACATTCGGGCATGATTTAACGCGCAAAGATACAAAAAAAATCGCATATGGACAAATATTTGTCCGGCTATTTGTTTTTTAAGAGTAATTTATTAATTTTGCAGTAACTATTCTCCCGCTGCGACCGCAAAGGGGTAAGGTGCGTAGAAAACATTGAACAGTTAAACAATTATACCAAATGATAAAAGAAGAAGTAAAGGCTCTCCTTGAAGAGTACCTTGACGCTCCTGAAGCCTGGAGCGACCATGTGATGATAGAAGTAGATCCTAAGACGCTTGACTGCCGTCTCTATGACGAGGATGACGCGGATGTGGAGCAATCAGAAAAGGACTACTGGGAAGTAATGGACCTCCTTTCAATGTCGGTAGATGATCCCGGCAAGTGGGAGATCGATCCGGAGTCTCTCGACGAATTGGCCGCTACTTATCAGTATCAGTAACACGTCATTAAGTCTAAAGTCCTGAGTCTTAAGTCTTAAGGTTTGTGTTGAGTCTTAAGACTTAAGACTGCGTGAGTTGGAAGTCAAGTGGCAGAGGCTGATCATTTTTTTAGATATTTGAGAGTGAAGGTTGTTTCTGCATTTCTATAAGAAACCAAATATATTCCGGATGAAAAAGAGCTTGTCGAAACTTCTTTCGTGCTTTTTTCGAAAAAGATTTGCTTGCCCGAAATGTCATATATCGTTATGTTAATCGGAATACTAAATGTTATTGTTTCGTTGTTAATATTGAGTATGGGGTCTTCAGTGTCCCCTTCCAGATTCTCTACGGCTGCAATTTCCTGAATTCTGTTTAAAATCTCAGGATCGGTGATGTAATCGGTAGTACATATTATTTCACTATGGGAAAAGCCATATTTATTGCCTGCTCCGACCTGTATGAATTCACCCCAGTCCGCATCATAATCCACAATTGCTGGAGATTGGGATTCTATTTCATAATAATATGCAAAAAAGAATGGAGGACCGAATTGGAAGCTATTTGTCACATTGTACTCCAATCTCTCTGCATCTTGCGATTCAACTTTAAAGATGAAATGTCCGTTAGGCCATATATCATCCCATTCCCAGTTATATTTATATGTGAATTTCACATCACTGACTATCGGACGTGTTGGGATGAGTCCCCATTTGAGTATAATGGATTCTGTATTTCCGGCTTCATCGGTAAAGGATAGCCTGAGAATGAATAAATCCCTGTTAAGACACTCGTCATACTCCATTGCAATATCTTGCCACCAGCAGTTCTTTAGAATCTCAGGAGTAATGAGACAGTAACCGTCAAACGTCTGTACACCCGGAATATTCTTGTAGTGATCCCATTTATCAAGCATTTCAAGGTCCCATTCTCCTTTGATCTTTGGGTCGTTTAAAACGACTTTGATTGGATCATATCCTAAAATGGGACTGAGGTTGTCTTTCCATACTCCGCTCTGCTCAATCTTGCTTGAGATCAGATTCGTCGCTTTGCCTTGTATTGAGAAACAAGCCAATATAATCGAAAGAATTATAAATCTAGCATTCATTTTGGTATGGCATTAAGTCCTTTAGTTTTCCATTTTTTCCCTTGCCTGTCTGTTAATAATTAGGGTGTTCAGTTTTATATGCAAAAAATCATGACTATATCATAAAGCTTCTCTCCAAGGCTACTGAGCCTTTTCGGATTTCCTCAGGCTGAAGCCTGAGGTTTCTCCACAATTACAGCTCTCCGAGCTGATATGCCAGATGCTTAAAAAGAAACATAAAACGTATTCCCATAGCTATTAATAATCGGTAACAGATTTTACATTTGAATAAACATAGTTTACTAATTTATGCAAGAATGTGGTATTTATCTAACGACAATTTAAGTATGGTTAGTGTACATTTATCGTATCAAAATCTTCTTTGTGTAAGATGAGTTTTGGCTGTTGCAGTTCAATATATAGATACCCGGCTTCAAGGAAATTTCTGAATCTCTGGTGATTTTTTCGTTGTAGATAATCTTTCCGTCAAGGGAAGCAACCGAGACGTTTAGTTCTGAACCGCACTTTATAAGGACGGTAGATCCGTTAACTTCAATGGATAGATCCTGCTCCGCAACCTCTTCAACTGCATCTTCTGTGAAATGGGGAGGAATCTCAATGGTATGCTTGGTGGTTCCGTATTTGTTTGATGCCACAACCGTCACCCAGCAGTAGCCTAACCTTGTCATTCTTCCTGTTTTTACATGAGCCATGTATATGTCATCAAAAGAAATCCCTTCAAAATTATAGTCCCGGAGTGAGGTGCTGCTATCTTCTTCCAATTCAACGTGTATTCTGTCAGTTCCATGAAAATATACCCTGAATTCGAGCGTAAATACATACTCGTCTATATGATATGTCAACTCTGAAATGGAATCTATAACCGGTTTCTGGCCGTCATTATTGTCAGAGCGTTCGATGTGCTGTATCCGGTGAGATTCGGACTGAGAGGCTATGGCCTCACTGCTGGCAAACTGCTGGCAGACGATTACCAATAAGATCAGAGTAATTCTTAGTACTTTCATGGCGACTGATGAATTTTTAATGTGTGAGATTAAAAAGCATATGTGATATATAAACGATAAATGCTTGGATTTTAGTATATATAAGTAATTAATTTGCAGGAGTCGGAAATTTGTGTTAAATTTGCGGAAAAGAAGGAAATTATGAATGAATCGCGCAGATATCCGATAGGCCAGCAGAACTTCAGGGTGCTCCGGGAGGATAATTGCCTGTATGTAGACAAGACCCGCTTTGTGGAGAAAATAGTAAACAATGGGACGCAGTACTGGTTTTTGGCCCGTCCGCGTCGTTTCGGGAAGAGCCTGTTTCTGTCGACGTTGGAGTATTTCTACAAAGGGGAGCGTGAACTTTTTAAAGGACTCTATATTGATACGGTTGATTGGGACTGGCAGCCGTATCCTGTATTGCGACTTGACCTCAACGTAGAGAAATACAAGGAACCGGGACTTCTTGACGGCGTGCTTGACAGGATCTTCAGGGACTGGGAAGAAAAGTATGATATAGAGGTCAAGGACCGCGACCATTCCCAAAGATTCAGCACCATCATCAAGACCATCCACGAGAAGACAGGACGCAAGGTGGTGATACTTGTGGACGAATACGACAAGCCGCTTGTGGGTAACCTCAACGATGACGACAACTTCGAGCATTACCGAGTGAAGCTTGCCTCCGTATACTCCAACTTCAAGAGTTCGGCGGAGCATATCCAGCTTGTCTTCCTGACGGGAGTGAGCCGTTTCAGCAAGCTTAGCGTATTCTCAGATCTGAACAACCTTCGGGACATAACCTTCTCGGCCGAGTTCGCCGACATCTGCGGTATCACAGAGCGGGAGCTGCGTAACAGCTTCAATCCGGGTATAGAGATGTTTGCTGAAGAGAATGGCTATACATACGATGAAGCCTGTTTTAGACTCAAGAGCAATTATGACGGCTACCGATTTGCAAAGAAGGGGAGTGACATCTACAACCCATGGTCAGTGTTGAGCTGTCTGTCAAAAAGGGAAATATCCAATTATTGGGGGCGCACCGGTAAGCCGACACTGATAGCTGAGGCTATGTACCAATTTGACGAGGATATCGAGAGCCTCCTCAACACGCAGTGCGACGAGACCACTCTGCAGGGCTTCGACCTCAAGAGCGCCTCTCCTCTTGCCATGCTGTACCAGACGGGCTACCTTACCATCAAGGACTATGACCGGGAGACGGAGCTATATACTTTGGGAGTTCCGAACAGGGAGGTGGCCGAAAGTCTCTACAGGGAATTGCTGCCTTACTATGTCAAGGTGAAAAGAGGAGGCGATGCGGAGACTGTGGCAAGGAATATTGTAAACAGCCTTCTCCTCGGGCGGCCTGAAAGGTTTGTCAGGGATCTTGACATCTTCTTCGCGGGTATTCCGTATGACATGAAGATGGAAAGCGAGAACAACCTCCACACCGCCATCTATATCCTTCTGAGACTGATCGGAGTGAAGACTGAGACCGAGGTTCGCACGTCTGACGGTCGCATAGACTTAGTGGTGAAGACATCGCGCTATATCTACATAATAGAGCTGAAGTTCGACGGATCGGCTGCGGAGGCGATGGCACAGATCAAGGAGAAACAGTATGCTCTTTCATACGCCAAGGACCATCGTCGCATCTTTCTCATCGGGCTGAACTTCTCCTCCAAGACCCGTCATCTCGACGAGCCGCTGATCGAAGAAATACAGAAATAACTTTGATTATATAGGTATGAAGCACTCAGACTCACAGCGCTTATCACTTAAAAAGGTCGCAGATGAAATCTGCGACCTTTTTTGTGTCCGAAATGAGACTCGAACTCACACGAGCGAAAGCTCACTACCCCCTCAAAGTAGCGCGTCTACCAATTC
>JAIDSM010000140.1 GCA_029061225.1 Muribaculaceae bacterium | reverse complement strand
ACACAATATTAAGGTGTATTGTTTTGGAAAAAATATATTCTTAATCGTTATATAAGTGTAGGGCTATTCTCGTTTTCGTCATTGTCAGCGTTTTAGTCGTTGTCAAGGCAAAAATTACAAATACCCACTTCAACGTAATTATGCATTATGAATTATGCATTGTGAATTAAATTAAAATGGCAAACAAACTTGTAGAAATGATTCGCCGCCAGGCGGAAAAATATGGCGACCGTGAGGCATACCGTTATTGCTGGCGCAAGCCGGGAGAATGGCTGCCGACAAGCTGGGAGGAATTCCGGGTACAGATCGACGTCGCAGCCAGGGCTCTTGCCAGGCTCGGCCTGAAGGAAAAGGACACGATAGCCATCTGCTCAAACAATACCCCGCAGATACTTATCACAGAATATGCCGGATTCCGAAATCGAGCAGCTACTATCCCCTTGTATTCCAGCAGCAGTCAGAGCCAATATGACTACATCGTCAACGACGGCCAGCCACGCATACTCTTTGTGGGTGAAAAGCATCAGTATCCTCTCGCCTATAACTATTGGAAACGGCATCCCGAGCAGATCGATAAAATCGTCATCTTCAAAAAAGAGGGATTTGACATCAATGCCGACGACACAGTTTCCATCTCCTGGGAGGAATTCATGAAGATCGGGGTGGACGCAGACGAGGACACACGTATTCTTGTAGAACAGAGGTCTGACCGTGGACTGCCTGAAGATATAGCTACGCTTATTTACACTTCGGGCACTACAGGCGAACCCAAAGGCGTATGCCTCAGCCATTCCAACTATGACGCCGCTATGGAGGCCCATCTGAAATTCCTCATAAACGTCACAGACAAGGATCTTTCAATGGCGTTTCTGCCTATGAGCCATATACTGGAGAAGGCATGGTGTTTCTTCTGCCTCACAAAAGGCATACGAATCGCCATCAACGAGGATCCTCGCATCATTCAGGACACTCTTCCTCAGGTGCGTCCGAATCTTATGACGTGCGTGCCCCGCTTCTGGGAAAAAGTATATGCGGGAGTAAAGGAAAAGATCTCCAAGATGGGCAAGGTGCAACAGGCTATGGTAGGCCGGGCCATACGTGTGGGTTACCGACGCAACCTCGGATTCAGACGCGAAGGGAAACCGGTTCCCGCCTGGCTTGAGAAGGAATACAGATTCTGGGACAAGAGAGTCTTTTCGAAGGTCAAAAGTGCGATCGGAATACCCAACCCCAAAATGTTCCCTACCGCCGGAGCCCCTCTGAGTCCTCGAATCACGGAATTCATGCAGTCTATAGGCATCAATGTCATCATAGGATACGGACTGAGCGAGACTACAGCCACTGTGTCTGCTTTCCCCTTCGTCGATTTTGAAATCGGAACCGTAGGAAAACCGCTCCCTATGGTAAAGGTCAGAATTGACAAGGAGGGTGAGATTCTCGTCAAAGGACCTACGGTGACCGCAGGATATTACAACAATCCTGACGCCAACGCCAAGGCTTTCACCGACGACGGCTGGTTCCGAACGGGCGATGCTGGATATTTCACCGAGTCCGGTGCTCTCGTCCTGACGGAACGCGTAAAAGACCTGTTCAAGACGTCCAACGGTAAATATATAGCGCCGCAGCTTCTTGAAAGCCGTCTGGCGGAAAATAAGTTTATCGATGAGGTCGCGGTAATAGGCGACGAACGTAAATACGTCACCGCACTTGTAGTGCCCAACCTTTCGCAGCTTCTCGCATGGGCAGCCTCGAAAAAACTGGACACCGAGAATGTAGAAGAGCTCCTTAAGAATCCGGTCGTGACCGACATGATCATGAGCGAGATCGATGAGCTTCAGAAAGATCTTGCGTCTTACGAGCAGATCAAGAAGATCACCTTGCTGCCAAATCACTTCTCCATCACTCACGGCGAAGTGACCAACACAATGAAGGTTCGCCGTCCGGTAGTAGCGAAGCGTTATGCCAAGGAGATCGAGGCTATGTATGACGGTCCGAAGGAAGACGAGACACCCTTGATTCCTGAAGATGCCGAAGAGATGCAGAAATGAACAGCCTCATTGACCGACATACCATCAGCGGAAGCGCCACGATAAGGGAAACCCTTGTGGCGCTCAACCTGCTGAGCGGCGACTCCATGACGCTGTTTGCTGTTGATACGGAAGGCCGACTCATAGGCAGCGTGACCGACGGCGATATCAGAAGGGCTCTGATCGCCGGACACACCACTGAAGACAGAGTACGTGATATCGCCTTCAGAAACTTTATCTCCCTTCCCTCGGATGCTTCTCCGGATGAAAGATACCATACGGTGACAAAGGCAAGGGAGAGAAGGATTAATCTTCTTCCGGTCATCGAAGACGGCCTGCTTACCGATATAATTGACCTTCGGGAAATAAAGTCGGCCATTCCGGCAGATGCTGTGCTGATGGCCGGAGGGCGTGGAGAGCGGTTGCGTCCGCTTACCCTTGACACACCTAAACCGCTGCTGAAAGTGGGAGAAAAACCGATAATTGACTATAATGTGGAATCCCTTCTGAAATATGGGGTGGGAAACGTGTATGTGACCGTCAATTATCTAAAGGAGCAGCTTATCCGTCATTTCGCGGATAGTAAGTGGAGAGGACGCGTTCACTGCGTGGAGGAACCCTGCCGCCTCGGTACGCTTGGCAGTGTGGCACTCATCGACAGTCTGACCCAGGATTATGTGATAGTGATGAATTCCGACCTGCTCACAAACATTGATTTCGAACGTCTCTGGCGCCATCATGTCGACTCTGGAGCAGTGCTCACAATGGCCACAGTACCATATACCGTATCGGTTCCTTTCGCAATCCTGAGGACAGACGGAGACAGGGTCACCGGGCTCGAAGAGAAGCCTACATTCAACCATTTTGCCAACGCAGGCGTATATATGATAGACCGCAAGGTTCTTGAAGACATCAAGCGTGGTGAATACCTTGATGCCCCCGACTTTGTGGAGTCACTGATCGAAAGGGGGCTGAAAGTGTCTCATTTCGCTATCGAAGGCACCTGGATAGACATCGGCTCTCCGGATGACTTCCGATATGCCAACGAGGTCACTCGATCGGTTCTTAAAGATTAAAGATTAATTATTAAAGATTAATCTAAAATGATAATTATGCATTATGAATTATGCATTGTGCATTATGAATTGAAAAGACTATGGCAGAATCGAATTTCATAGATTATGTAAAGATCCTTTGCCGATCAGGCAAGGGCGGTGCAGGCAGCAGACACTATCATAGAGCCAAATATATTCCAAAAGGCGGCCCTGACGGGGGCGATGGCGGCCGCGGAGGCCACATCATCCTGCGTGGCAACAGACATAAATGGACCCTCCTCGACCTCCGCTATCAACGACATATCTTCGCTACCGACGGACAAAGCGGCGGCGAGAACCGTTCCACTGGTAAGGACGGCGAGGACCGTATAATAGAGGTTCCGGTAGGCACTACCGTGTTTGATGCCGATACGGGTGAATACCTGTGCGAGATAACCCGCGACGGAGAAGAGATCAAGCTTCTTCGCGGCGGAAAGGGTGGACGCGGAAATGTGCATTTCGCCACATCCACAAATCGTGCGCCCCGCTATGCGCAGCCCGGGCAGCCGGCTATCGAAAAAGCCGTGGTGCTGGAGCTGAAGCTGCTCGGCGATGTAGGTCTTGTCGGATTCCCAAATGCGGGAAAATCTACACTTCTATCATCGATTTCGGCAGCAAAGCCCAAGATAGCCGACTATCCGTTCACTACTATGGAACCGAGTCTCGGCATCGTAAGCTACCGCAACGGGCAAAGCTTCGTGATGGCAGATATCCCCGGCATCATCGAAGGAGCAAGTGAAGGTAAGGGGCTGGGTCTTCGGTTCCTGCGCCATATCGAGCGAAACGCTGTGCTTCTTTTCATGATTCCCGCTGACTCGGCAGACATAAAGAAGGACTATGAAATACTGCTCAACGAACTGAAGCAGTTCAATCCCGAGCTTATGGATAAGAGCCGTGTACTCGCTATCTCGAAGTGCGACATGCTCGACGAAGAGATGATGGAGGAGATGAAGAAGGAACTGCCGGAAGGAGTGCCTACTGTTTTCATCTCAGCCGTAACGGGATTCGGCCTCACAGAGCTTAAAGATTTGCTCTGGCGTGAGATTAATTCTGAGGATAACCTTGCCCAGTCTACCATCACCCACCGCAATCTTGACCGACACCACCGCGTGGAAGAGGAAGACGAGTTCATCTTCCATCAGGACGACGAGGAGGATGAGGACTGGATGCCCGAGACCGACGAGGAGTGGGAAGACGAGTTCTGGGACGAGGAGCAGTCTGTCAACGACGAAGATGCCACCTGGCGCGGCGCCAAGAAAGGCACCGGTAAATAATCTGTGACTTAGCAAATCAGCTTGGATAGCTGATGATTATGTAGAAACCCCAGACTTCCGGTCTGGGGTCATCCTGTAATATGACAGCAGCCTCGGAAAGGCACTTTATGATTTATTATATTTGTATTTATCATGCCTGACAGACAATTACTTCAACTTGACATCGAAGCTATTCTCAAAAAGAGAATCCCTTCCAGTAAGCAGAAATTCATACCTGGATTCCTATACACCGCGCTCTCCCGTCTAATTCATCAGGATGAGCTCAACGAAATACTCAGGATAAGCTATCCCTCTCAGGGAAGCGAGTTCTCCCAAAAAGTCCTGAATCATCTCGACATTGAAGTGGAAGTCGACGGAGCGGAGAATCTCCCGTCACCGGACCATCGCGTCGTCTTCGCATCAAACCATCCACTCGGAGGCCTTGACGGCATTGCTCTTATAGCAGTATTAGGCGAACGCTACGGGGATGAAAATATCAGCTTTTTGGTCAACGACTTGCTTATGAATGTAGAGCCGTTGAGCAACGTTTTTCTTCCGATCAACAAGTATGGGAGCCAGGCCAGGGCTGCAGCAGAGGCTATCAATGCCGCATATGCATCTGACCGTCAGATCGTAATCTTTCCTGCAGGGCTCGTATCGAGGCTTCATCCCGGAGGAGAAATTCATGATTTAAAATGGCAGAAGGCATTCGTACAGAAAGCCATTGAAAATGACCGTGACATCGTTCCGGTGAGATTCATAGCACTCAATAGAAAACGCTTCTATCGTCTCTCCAAATGGAGGAAGAAACTCGGCATCAAGGTCAATATCGAGCAGGCTACTCTCCCCGCCGAGCTGTGTGCCTCACGCGGCAAGCGATTTCGCATCATAATAGGACAGCCGATCAGTGTCTCCGAACTGAAGCAGTCCGGCAAATCCTTCCCGCAGCTTGCCGAAGAGATCCGTAGCCACGTCTACACCCTCCATCAGCCTGAAAAAATCTAATGGTTTTCGTTCTGTCTTTTGCGCCCATTCCTTCAGATATTTCTCTATTGTACTCTCGAAATACGTAATCTACTTAATTTCAGAGTGCAAATATACAAATTTTTATTTTTCCAAACAATTAAATCGCCACTTTTCGTAAAAATCCAAACAATTAAATCGTCGATTTTCGTAAAAATCCAAACATTTTCCCTTCTTTACTGTCTACTTTTTATGGTGCAACAAATCTTCGACTATACTCGAATTTTCCCTACATTTATTGATATTTTTCGTCTACAGTCGATTTTTTTACAATATCATATGAAATTTTCGTCTGTAGTCGAAAAAATCACTATATTTGCAAAAAATTTTGATATGAAAGGCCAACTGACTAAAATAGCTCCTTACAATCTATGGAACGGCAATGTACTTCCAACTGGATATCCACGCCATGAATATACCGATAAACTTGCAAGTTTTACCGGCAACCGGTTGGTAAAGATCCTTACAGGCCAACGACGAGCAGGTAAAAGCTACATTATGCGCCAGCTGGCAATGCGATTGGTGGAAACTGGTGTAGATCGCCGCAATATAATATTCATCAACCGAGAACTGTCTGTATTCAACTTTCTTCAGACCTCCGCAAATCTTGATGACTTAATCAACACCTTTAGGACCGAGATCGCTTCTGAGGGTAAGATATATATTTTCATCGATGAGGTGCAAGACATATCTGGATGGGAAAAGACGATAAATTCACTATCTCAGGATTATACCTTTGATGCTGAGATATTCTTGTCAGGCTCTAATTCCCGTCTGCTCTCGGGCGAACTCGCCACTTTGCTTTCCGGCAGATATATAGGTATGAAAGTATATCCTTTTTCATTTGCAGAATACAAAGATGTATGGAATTTAGAAAAAAACAGGAGCTCATTTCTAAGATACCTGAAAGATGGCGGACTGCCGGAACTTATCAATCTATCGGACGTAGAAGTAAAACAAAGGTATGTTGAAGGTCTAAGAGATTCGATAATGCTGAAGGATATCGTCAGAAGATACGCGATCAAGGATGTGGCTCTTCTGGAGAATCTATTCACATACCTTGTCAACAATGCCTCGAATATGGTATCCATTCCCGGTATAGTCAAATACACGAAGGGACGCGGCAGCAAGGCAACCTATGACACCGTCGCAGCATATATAGAATATCTTCAGCAAGCCTTTCTATTGCATAAGTCAACACGCTATAATATATCGGGAAAGGAGATGCTTGGCGGCAACTTCAAGATCTACCCGAACGACCAGGCATATCATAATTATCTCTTTCCAAACGCGGCATATGGTAGGGGCTATGCGTTGGAAGGAATAGTATACATGACACTGCTGCGGAAAGGATATGATGTCAATACAGGCGTACTGCATAACGGCGAGGTAGATTTTGTAGCCACCTCTGGTGGAAGGACTCTCTATATCCAGGTTGCCTACAGCGTTGAGGATCATACTACAGCTGAAAGAGAATACGGAGCATTTAAGGGAATTAAAGGCGAAGGAGAGAAACTTCTCATCACTATGGACGAGGACCCTTTCCCCATGCGCGACGGAGTAAGACACGTCTCAGTATGGGAACTGGAAGACTTCCTTATGTCATAAAAATGCGAGTATATCAGAGATCAATATACTCTCTGCAAAAGCTGGAAAAAATCTGACGATTATCCCCAACAAAGGTCGAATTTATATTTATATCTCATCTTAGAACGAACCGGATTGCCTTTCTCATCTTTAGCAGGGATAAATTGAGGCAACATGCGTGTCACTCTCAAAGCTTCACGTTTTCTGTCATCAGAAACGGTACACTTGACCACCTCAATGTTACTGATTGAACCATCCTGTTCAATGATAAACTCCACCACGACAACGCCTTCCTGATTTCCAGGATCATTAAGAGTTGCAGCGACCCATCGAGACATAGCACCGTCTGGTCCCGGAAATTTTGCATTTTCAGCAGGTTGTTCCACTATCTCTCCCTCTCCAACAGTCATACCAGCAGGAATGATACCCTTGTTAGCTCTTTCAGGATATTTTTCATCAAGAAGAGCCTCATAATGCTTGGCCTTGACAAGATTCTTAGGCAATCCCACACCTAGACGATACCATAGAGCCGCCAACTCAATGGATTCCGCATCTCCATAATTGTCCGCGGCCCACAGCAACGCCTCTCCAGGAGTAATTCCATAGTTCCATTTCAAAGATTCTGAATTGTCCGACGCGAATGACTTGCTCAGCCTATCATTGAACCGGGCATAACTCAGGCAGGCCTTTGCTCTGATACTATCAGGAATATCTGCAGTTCTAATCACATCTGTAATAAGTTGATTGGTATTACTACTTTTATTCAATAATCTTGATTTATAATACTCTTTGTTTCCGTCAATTAAAATATCTGCACCTACAAGCATAAAATAGGGATTTTCCGTCTTATTAAACAAAGCTGCAGCTTCCTCATCATAATTATTATTGTACTTTGGATCCCTAAGGTCGGGATAAAGCAGAAGGGTTCCCAATGCGGAAAGACCGTTTTCATCAGATGAAGAAGCAATCTTTTCATAATTGTTTTTCGCCATCAGAGCTGCTTTCTGCTTGTCTTCGTCAGTACCGATCCCATACCAAATCGCACTGAAAACTTTAGACAAAGCATCCCTTTCATTATAGTCTAATGCTTCACTCCAATACTTAAAGGCTAATTCCTCATCACCTAAGGTCATACAATAATCACCAAGCTCGACACGTCCTCTTTCATAACCGTTTTCTACCGCGAATAAAAACAATTCATAAGCTTTGTCTGCATCGTAGCCTTGACCATCAAGATTCTTTAACCTTATCATGGCCGCCATATAAGCAGCCTCGCCATACCCCTCTTCTGCGGCAGCCAAGAGCATCGGGTACGCCTTTTCAAATTCACTCTCTGCCCAGCTGAACTGACTGTTGGCATCGGCATGCAGAAAAAGATTTTTTCCCTCTGAAAAATTATCGGCTACCAAACTGACAACACTCATTATCATACATAGCGTCACGAAAACTCTCTTAACCATAATTTACATTTATTAATCTGAAATTATAAATTAATGACTTTTTTCCCATGCAAGTCATCCATGTCTGCAAAGTTAAATAATAAATTTCACATTTCCAAATAAATCATTCTTTCTCTTTTTTCCAGAGATTACATCTCGCTATCGACTATCTTACTACCAGTATCCATGTAAAAGCATCAATTTCCTCTCCGTCTTTTGAGCCAATTCTTTCGGAGATTTGCCTAATGACTGTCCCTAAAAAATATTGACAGATTTGAGGGCGATTAACTAATATTATTTACACCGTCAGAGACGGTTCACTGTTTTACTTTACACATCGTGATGATCCAAGCAACCGCAACTCCCTTCACGGCTATATCCACAAGCTCCGCCGCGCTCTCCGCCACGATACTTCTATCTCCATCATCAACCAGCGTGGCTTCGGCTACATGCTCTCCGTAAATGACAATATCTGAATTCATAAAAAACAAGCGCGGACACATGGAGTGCGTCCGCGCTTTAAATATGACTTATAATCAATCTTTCACGAGTATCTTTTGTCCGTTGTGGATATATATTCCGGCTCCCGGATTGACTACACGCCGTCCCGTAAGGTCGTAGTATATATCATCCGATATTACATCGGTAGCCTTGATTGTTTCAACACCGCTGGTAGCTCCCGAAGCAGCCCATATCTCCTCGTCATTAGCGTAATCACTGCCAAGGTAGTAGCCGGTATGTGTCGGCTGGTTGTATCCGATATTCTGATTCAGGGCACTCATTTCATAGACATGGTCGGTCATGAGCCAGGGTATGCGGTGGCTGGTAGGAATCCATGTCGAGAATATTCGCAGTTCCTGGGTCTTGTCGTAGGTAGGGAATATAAGCTCCTCACGCCAGTCGCCGAGGATATCGCCGTAGAAGCAGGGATTCTCCTTTGTGCCGTTGATATGCGTGACATCGTAACGGTAGACGGTGAACACTCGGCCGCTGCTGCGGCTATCTATTTTAGTGCCGGTATAAACCTGCCGGTTGAGCGAGCCGTCAAACCAGATAGCGAAGTTTGTCGAACCCGGATATCCCGCGCGATCTCCGGGTAGCTCGTTGCCGTTGATATCGCGTACCGTACTTTTATACCACCACATCTCGCACCCGGGCGACTTAGGATCAATATCGGCTATCAGCGCGCGTCCCATATCTCCGTCTGTGGCGCTCTTGTGGTCCCAGATTACAGTTCCGTCTGCCGCATCGCGAAGCGCCACTTCAGTCTTTCCCGTCTCAAAGCATGAATAGATCTGGAGGCCCGGACGCGAGGGATCGAACTTCCCGAGATGCAGGGCATCGCCATGCCCAAGACACGAGGAATAGAGACCTATGCCGTCATGGTCCACTGTCATCGCTCCATATACGACCTCGTCATATCCGTCACCGTCCACATCTCCTACGCTCAGGGAGTGATTGCCCTGACCGGCATATTTGCTATAGGACAGGCCATCCTTACCTTTCAGTTTATCATCTGTATTGAAATGCCAGCGGCGAGTCAGCTTGCCGTCACGGTAGTCCCATGCTTCTATCACCGACTTGGCGTATACTCCGCGTCCGAGGATTACGGATGGATGCTCGCCGTCGAAGTTTCCTACACCTACACGGAGGCTGCTGGCTCTCTTGAAGTAATTGTCGCCCCACTCCTCGCTCGTGCCCCGCTTGATGAAGTCCGCGCGCGCAAGTTCCTTGCCGGTTATTCCGTCTACTATTGAGAAGAATTCAGGCCCGGCACCGATATAGTTGCCGCCGCCACGGTAATCGGTCTTCCCGTCGCCGTCTGTATCGCCGATCTCCATTCCGTCGCCGAAGACTGTACCTTCCCCTGTCTTTATTGCCATCTCGGCACGTCCGTCACCGTCAAAGTCAGCGATAGCGAAGGAGCTGCTGTTGCCGAGAAGAATATTCGGTCCCGAGCAGATACGCCAGAGCATGGTGCCGTTCAGTTTATATGCCTCATAAAGAAGTGTATGGTTCACTTCCTTAGGCGACTGTCCACCGCCAGTGCCGTCATTTTCGCCGTGGGCCAGCAGACGCTTCACCACGATTTCCATCTCTCCGTCGCCGTCAAGGTCGCCTACGCTGACATCGTTGGCCTGATATTGCATCCCTTCGATGTCGCATACATCCTGTGTCGAGGTGAGAGGTATGGAGATATATGGAAGAGCGTTGTGTCGCTGACCTTCCTTCATGACGTAAGTGCATAGCGTCTCCTCCTCTCCTGCGTATGTAAGACGATACGTCACATCGCCGGCACTGGTGAGCGAGAGTCCCGTGTCCTGATAGTTCGTTGCCTTGATCGGTTTACCGTTGATCTTGAATTCATTGTTTTCGCCAACCTTACGGTAGAGGTCGAAGGCTGTATCGGCATTGTCGCCCGGCAGCATACGCCAGGAGACAAATATTTTGTTAAGCGATGAACTGTTGGAAGTCGCATTGGAAAGTCCGCAGACAGAGCCCCATAGTGCTCTGGAAGGTGTGGCATCGGCAGCCAACCCTAAACATGCAGCAGACAGGAATGCGGAAAAGGTGAGGAAATGTTTCGATTTCATATAGGTTAGTTTTATGAGATTTGCAAATTTAGCAAGAAAAACTGACATCTGCAAATAAAAATCCGCGTACGGTGTATTATGTAAAGAAATTTTCATTAACTTTGCAGTTAAATCCAAATTCAAGCCTATGAAACGTTCATTTCGATCCATTCTGCTTGGAACCGCGCTGTTGTTGGCAGCGTCAGCTCCGGCAGCACGACAGTTTCAGACTGTCCCCAACGATCCTCTCGAAACGAAGATGTATACCCTCCCCAACGGGCTGAAGGTATTCATGACCGTAAACAAGGATGCACCACGCATTCAGACCTACATCGCCGTACGCGTCGGCGGCAAGAACGACCCTGCCGAGACCACCGGTCTCGCACACTATTTCGAGCATCTCATGTTCAAGGGCACTGAGAAATTCGGCACCCGGGACTATGCTGCCGAAAAACCGATGCTCGACCGCATAGAGCAGCTTTTCGAGACTTACCGCAACACAACGGATTCCGCTGCCCGGGCCCGCATCTACCACGAGATAGATTCCGTCAGCTATCAGGCATCCCTTATCGCCATTCCCAACGAATACGATAAGCTTATGGCAGCAATCGGAGCGGACGGCACGAACGCCTACACCTCTCAGGATGTCACCTGCTATGTCGAGGACATCCCGTCAAATCAGATAGAGAACTGGGCAAAGATTCAGGCCGACCGATTCGAGAACCCTGTTATCCGCGGGTTCCATACCGAGCTGGAGACCATCTACGAGGAAAAGAACATGTCGCTTACAAAAGACAGCCGCAAGGTGTTCGAGAAGATGCTCGCTACCCTGTATCCAAGCCATCCATACGGTTCACAGACGGTGCTCGGCACTCAGGAACATCTTAAGAATCCATCCATCACGAACGTCAAGAATTACCACAAGACATGGTATGTGCCAAACAATATGGCTATCTGCCTCTCCGGAGACTTCGATCCGGACGAAATGGTTGACATCATCGAGAAATATTTCGGACATCTGAAACCCAATCCGGTGCTTCCAGAACTCAATTTCCCGGTAGACAATCCGATCACCTCGCCGATCGATGTTGAAGTGCTCGGCAAGGAAGCTGAGAACATCTACCTCGCATGGCGCACTCCGGCTGTCAAAAGCGAGGACATGCCGGCTCTTGAGGTGGCAGCCGAGGTACTGTCTAACGGAAAGACAGGCCTTCTTGACGTAGACATCAATCTTCCGCAGCTTACTCTCGGTACCGGAGCCGGAATGTATGATCTCGCCGACCAAGGAGCATTCCTACTGATCGGACAGCCAAAACCGGGACAGACACTCGACCAGGTCCGCGAGCTACTGACCGCGGAAATGGCGAAGCTACGCGCGGGAGACTTTTCTGAGTCTTTAATACAGGCGATTGTCAACAATGAGAAGCTGGCACAGCAGCGTGCCCTTGAGAGCAACGACAGCCGTGCCGACATGTATGTGGACGCTTTCGTCAACGGTCAGGAGTGGAGCGAGATTGTGGAGCGTATGAACAACCTCGACAAAGTGACCAAAGACGATGTAGTTCGCGTGGCCAACAAATATCTCGGACCGCAAAACTATGTGGCCATCTACAAGCGTCAAGGCGATGATCCCAACGAACTCAAGATCGCCAAGCCCGCACTCACACCGATTGCGACAAACCGCGACGCTACAAGCGAATTCCTTACTGAAATCCGCAACTCCAAGGTGAAGCCGATCGAACCCGTATTTGTCGATTTCGAAAAAGACCTTACAAAACTCAAGGCCAACAACGGGGTGGAAGTGCTCTACACGCCAAACACTTCAAACGACATTTTCCAGGTTACCTATATCTTCGACTATGGCACCGATCAGGATCCGCTGCTCGATGTGGCCTCCGATTATTTTGATTTTCTCGGTACGCCTGAAAAGACCGCTCAGCAGATTCAGGACGAGCTTTATGCGCTTGCCTGCAATTTCAGGTTCGTCACTGGCGGACGACGTTCGTATATCGTTCTCTCCGGCCTGAGCGAGAACATGCCCCGGGCTATGGCTCTTATGGAAGACCTGATAGCCAATGCCGTAGTAGACAAGGATGCATATGACGCGCTTGTAGACCGTATTGCCCAGTCAGAAGAGAATGCCAAGAAGAACCAGGGACGTAATTTCGGCATGCTTACCACCTACATGATGCGCGGTGAGCATAACTCCGCCACAGATGCGCTCCATTCCAAAGACTTGCGCGAGATGGATCCGCAGAAAGTAATCGACGCCATCAAAAACCTCAACACCATCGACCACCGGATCATCTACTACGGAGGAATGAAGCCCGATGAATTCTTAGCTACGCTCAACTCCTACCACGGCAAAGGAATCGAAGCTCTACGTCCTACGGTAAAGAGCGACAAATATCCTCTGAAATCGCCGGAAGAGACAATCGTTTTCGTTGCTCCTTATCCAGCCAAGCAGCTTTACATGCGTATGTTCTCCAACAACGGAGAGAAATACGGCTCGGTCAACGAACCGCTACGCCAGCTATACAACGAGTATTTCGGCAGTTCCATGAACGCCATCGTATTCCAGGAGATGCGGGAGAGCCGCTCGCTGGCATACTCGGCAAACGCCGGATATTATTCTCCCTCATACCAAGATGTCCCCTACTATTATACTTCGATGATCGCCACCCAGAACGACAAGATGGATGACGCCATCAAGGCATTCAACGAGATCATCAACGACATGCCTGAGAGCCAGCGTGCGTTTGACCTCGCCAAGGAAGGTCTTGAGGCTCGCCTGCGCACCGACCGCATTATCAAGGACAACATCGCTTGGGAATATATCAACGCACAGGACATGGGGGATGACCACGATACGCGTCGCGAGGTATTTGAGGCGCTCCCATCGATGACGCTTGAGGATATAGTGAAGTTCCAGAAGGAAAACGTAAAGGGACGCACATACTATTACTGTATTCTCGGCGATGTCGAAGACCTCGACATGGACGCACTTAAGAAACTCGGCAAGGTAGTGGTACTGAAGCAGGAAGATATCTTCGGATACTGATCTCAATGACTTCTTGTCTTTAACGCTACACTTGATACACTCAGCGCTTTGGCACTGCATCGCAAAAATGCATGCCAAAGCGCATTTTTTATCAAAATATTTGCATACAGCAGTCTTCAACATGCAGGGTGTCCGCGTGGGCAGCAAGGCCGACCTGAAGAGCCTCGCTCCCGGCATCTACATAGTCGCCGGAAAGAAAACAGTAATCTCGAAATAACACAAAACTCTTAATATAGAAAAGCGTTCCTTGTCGAAAGACGGGGAGCGCTTAATTTTTACGAAAACCGAGGGGAACATTAAAAGTTTAGGGAAAATTTCGCCATCTCATCTTTTTTTCTTAAATTTGTACTCTCTTAGGAATCATAACTATTTTCCGTCCATAGGTTCAATTGGATGGGAAGAAAGAATATACACTGAAAAACTCTTAAATTCAGTACAATTTATTTTCTTATCCATTAGTTAGCAAAAGATTACAACTTATATGTCATGTTTTTTGTCGAATGTTCGACGAAGACGGAATATACCTTGTACCCATGACGCTATGAAGTCACGCATATTTAGAAATTTCTATAGCAGACTCTTTCGAGCTGTCATCTTATGTGTGTTTGCTTCATACGGGCTGGCTTCATGCGATTCCCCTCCTGCCGACCCTGTAATAAACTTCATAGGAGATTCCATAATAGCAAGATGGGATGTCAATCAGGATTTTCCTTCTTATTGCGTGTATAACTACGGAATAGGAGGATCCGGAATAGAACTTCTTGAGAGCTATGCCGGCAGATTTGCGGGCCAAGACATCGTAGTAATTTCAGGCACTAACGACAACAACTTCCTGAAGGAAGGACAGCGGGAGGAATACGCTGAAAAATACATATCAACGATACTAACACTGACAGACCGCCGTATCTATCTTTTCTCTCTTCTCCCACGGGAATTCGAAACCGACAGAAAAGATATAAATAAAGATATTGAAGCATTCAATGCCATCGTCAGCGACACTGTAAAGGATATGGAGCGCATTGTATATATCGATGTATTCAGCGACTTCATTAAGAACGGCAAGATAAACGATGCTTATTTCTGCGATGGACTACATCCCAATATAATCGGATACGAAATCCTGACCCAAAAACTCCTAAAATCATTATGAGAAGAATAATCTCATTGTTCGCGATAGCAATAGTTGCCTTGTCATCCTTTGCTCAGATATCGATAGGAATCAGAAGCAATAGATTTGTAAACATCTCATATCTATATAAGGACCATTATTTCGCCCGTCTTGAACAAAGCGTATTTTCAGAAAAGCCCGGACTCCAGTACATGAGGGGATACGCAGGCTATGAAACCCACATAAGTGCGTTCGACCTTAAAGGAACGGCTTACTTTGGATCCACTTTCAACCGATTGTATTACAGCACCGGTGCCTCTGTAGAAGCGAGAATACGTCCAATACCTTTTCTGATTGTCGACGGGCGGTTTAATCCGCACTATGACTCCGGATTCGGTTATACTTCATGCTACTATGGCGGCCTGGGAGCATGCATTACTAAACATATCGACATACTGGTCGGCTACACCAACATTCCGGAGTATAGGATGCCTGAAAAAAGACTTAACATGGGATTCGACTTTCATATTAAAAATCTGGTCGTACGTCCTAAGTTCTCCTTGAATCTCAGCTCTGATTCCGGTCCTAAATCGCTGAGGCCCATTATTGATTTTGAATACACATTCCCCAAAAAGTCGCGACATGAATGAAAAGACGGTCATCACAAAGCGCCCATACGATATAAAACGTATACTCTCGAAACTATGCGTCATGATTTCAAGAAGCGCAATATTCCCCTCCCGCATCAGAATATCCATTCTAAGGACTGCGGGCATCAAGATGGGCCCGGGATGCTTTATCGGAGCAAATGTATATTTCGATGAGATGCGGCCGGAACTGATTGAAATCGGCTCCCAAGTCACCATCACTTCCGGAACAAGAATAATCTCACATTTCTTCAATCCTTCTATCGGCAGATACCAATATGGAAAGGTGACAATTGGCTCAAGAGTATTTATCGGAATGAATACACTTATAGTCAATTCAGTCGACATAGGCGAAAGAGCTGTCTTGGCAGCAGGAAGCGTAGTGACTAAAGACATACCCGGAGAAGAGATATGGGGAGGCAATCCGGCGAGGTTCATCCGGAAAAGACAATCACCACAACATTCCTCCTGATAGAATGAGAGTATTATTCATCTTCCATATGTCATCGATCAAGGGAGGCGCCAGCAAATCCGGACTCACTTTGGTCAGGGGTTTGCAAAAACGGGGCATTGAGATTGTAGCAGCGTGCCCTGCTGAAGGTTCTCTTAGCTCGGCCCTACGGAAGGATGGCATAAAAGTCGAGACATTCGGCTATGAGTGGGCCTATCCTTATTTCGAAAGATCCTCTAAGGGCGTACTGAAATTTCTTCCTAAGTTGATACGCGACAGGAGAAGGAATAGAAAGGCTCTTCGAAGAATGATGGATTTCGCTCAAGAATTCAAACCGGACATCATACATACAAATTCCGGAGTGGCAGATATCGGACTGCGTCTCGCCCGACGGCTTGGATTGCCACATGTCAGCCATTTCAGAGAGTTTGGATGGAAAGACTGCAGTGCCGTGATGTGGCATGAACGTCGCATGCGCTCATATCCTCTTCAGCACGGGATTGCCATCGGTAAGGACATTCTTAAGTGGCACACGCGCACAGGAGATGATAATATTCTAATCTACAACGGAATAGTCAACAAGGGAGACTCCAGAATATGTCCGCATAAGGAATCTTATATTCTATATGTCGGAGCTCTTTTCAAGGAGAAAGGCATAGAAGACCTTCTGGAAGCCTACTCAAGAATCGATGCGGATCTAAGAAAGAAGCACCCCCTTAAGATCGCGGGGTCTACGGTAGATCGCCGATATATGGATTATCTCGCTGACCTCACAAACAGATTAGGAATCTCTGAAGACGTGGATTGGCTCGGCGAGAGAAATGACATCAACGACCTTATGTATAAGGCAAAGGCTCTTGTCGTACCAAGCCACAACGAAGCCTTCGGCCGGATAGTCGTAGAAGGAATTATCAACGGCTGTCTCGTGATAGGTCGGGACAAGGCTGGCATAAAAGAACAGTTCGACAACGGACTTGAGCTGACTTCCGAGGAAATTGGATTGAGATTCAATACCATAGAAGAACTTTCTGACATACTGACACAAATAGGACACTCCGAAACTTATTCTCCCGACAATACATCAACGATGATCGCCTTGGGCCAAAAGACAGTGGAGAATCTCTACAGCATAGAGCAGTATGTCAGCTCGGTAGCCGATTTTTACCAAAAAATTAGATTTTCATCACAGGCTCGCTTCCGCTGATTTACGCCCTATTAGAATCCACTGATGTATGGACAGCAACGGATCAGACACCATGAGAGTTGAAAACAGACGAATCGTAAGGAACACCGGACTCCTCTATTTCAGATTGATTCTTCTGACTTTCATAAATCTCTATACGGTCAGAATTACACTGCAAGCCTTAGGCAAAGTAGATTACGGAATATTTGAACTAATCGCGTATCTTGTATTCTCACTGACAACCCTTACGGGAGCCATGAGCTCAGCTACACAACGTTATCTTTCATTCCACCTGGGCCGCAATGACTACGAACAATACAGCCATACATTCTCACTACTGCTCATATGCTTCATCACCGCGGCAGGAATCCTGATTCTTTTAGGTGAGGGTTTGGGCTATTTCTTTATATTCGATTGGCTTACGATACCTGTGGATAAGAGGGAATCTGCTTTTTGGGTTTATCAGGCCTCAATCCTTTCATTTTCTTTCGGTCTCATAACAATTCCTTATTCCTCTTCAATCATAGCTAACGAACGTATGGATGCCTTTGCGATATTCAGTATCGTGGAAGGTATTCTGAAACTTGGAGTCGCATTCTGGCTTGCAAACTTCGGAGGGAACAGATTGATCCTCTATGGCATACTTACAGCAGCCATCTCTGTCGTCGTCTTCATTATGTCTTTGAGCTACTGCCATGCTAAATTCAAATACTGCAAATATATATGGAAATGGGACCGACAGATATTCACTGAACTTTCCAAATATACCGGATGGAATATGTTCGGATCCGTATCCGCCATCCTCGCCACATCCGGACAGAATATTCTTCTTAACATCTTTTTTGGTCCTATCATAAACACATCAAAAGCTATAGCCGATAAGATTCAACACGTAATCAACGGTTTTTCAATCAATCTATATATGGCCGTAAGTCCACAGATCATTAAGTCTTATGCTGTTTCAGATATCGACCGCACTGTAAGTCTGGTCTTGAAAAGCTCAAAGATATCGTTCATGCTCATTTTCGCACTTGCGTTTCCACTCATATGCAACATGAACGGCATTCTTAACCTATGGCTGGCAGCGGATGCAAAGACACCCGATATGGTGGTCTTCTCAAAACTGATACTCATATACTGCATGATTTTTTCTCTTGAATCTCCAATCAGCAGGCTAATACAGGCCACCGGCAATATCCGCCGATACCAGCTCTCCGTAGGAATCATAACATTGTGTTACATCCCTATTGCGGCCCTTGTCCTCTATCTCGGTGGATCAGCGGTAATGACAGTGGTCGTACTTATAATTGTAATGTCCATAGCTCAATGTATGCGTGTCTATGTAGCCCACCATCAGGTAGGCCTTGACTACGGAATGTATTTCAATACAGTAATCCTACCGATTCTGAAAGTCGCCGCTTTGGGCATCCCTCTCTACTTGGTCATAGACCGTTTCGCTGCAGACACGGAATTTCTACTCGTGGCCTTCAAGACACTGGCGAGCGGCTTAGCAGGCCTCGCCATAATAGTGACTCTCGGACTGGATAGATCTGACCGCAGCATAATAAAGAACTTCATCAAAAGAAAAAGTCATAAATAATCCGCCTTGTCATTTTCCCATAGTCATGTGGTTACTATTCAAACTCATTAATATTTTTTGGTTGCTCGCCTCCACCTACTTTTGGGTGACCGCTCTTCTCCCCATAGGTCCGCTGCTCGTGATGGTAAACGTAGCGATGATCATATGTTTGGGCATGCTTAGTCTTGATATCAGGCTTAACCGACAGGTCGGACTGACTTTTTTGTTCATAACATTGATTACTATATGGTTCTGCTATATCGATGGAATAGCCATGGGCATAACTACGCTGCTCATGTATATGCCGGCCATCTACATTATGGTCCTTCCGGCCGCCTATCAGAAGGACCTACTCGATTTCACCACAAAATGGTATGCCATCCTACTGATACCGGGACTTTTTCTTTACGGAATCACTCAGTTTGTCAACCTTCCTTCTCTCGGTGAGTTCGTTCATCCCAATTATCCGCCTTATCTCAACTATGTTCTCTACATCAAGACAACCTTTGACTATGGACATTTGGAGAGGTTCAATTCCTTCTTTCTGGAACCCGGACACCAGGCTCTCCTGAGCACATTCCTTCTGATGGCCAACCGATATAGATTCATGAAGTGCAAATGGCTTTGGATACTTGGCATCAGCATCATTCTATCATTCTCCCTTGCCGGCTACCTCCTGGCTCTTCTGGGCTTCATACTCCTTAAAATCAGATCGGTGATACAGGTTGTGGTATCCGCTATTCTGCTTACTGTATTGGTCATAGCCGTGCAGAACTTCTCAGGAGGCAACAATGCCCTCAACGATATGATCATAAGCAGGCTTGAACGAGATGAGAGCAGCGGCATAAAGGGCAACAACCGATTTGCAGGAAACACCGACTTCGTGTATCAACGATCTGTTGAATCAGGAGAAGCATTGACCGGCGTCAAAGAACGCACCAACATGGAACTGATTGCAGGAGCCGGCTATAAGATATATATCATCAACTACGGATATATCGGCACTCTTCTGGCTCTCTTCATCTACCTGAGCATGATACCGTCAAAGCCAGACTACCGATACACCATATCCTTTCTAATCATACTCATCCTATGCTTCCTGCAAAGAGCATATCCGGCCTGGTACTCATGGCTTTTTCCCTACGTCATTGGCATATATCTCGCCAAAGCGGAGAAAGAGCCCGATGAAAACGAGTCGGCACAGCCGGCAGATCTATCGACAAACCAATGAAACACAAGATAATTATCTCAATACT
Source organism: Muribaculaceae bacterium (assembly GCA_029061225.1). Lineage (GTDB taxonomy): Bacteria > Bacteroidota > Bacteroidia > Bacteroidales > Muribaculaceae > Lepagella. Next base: position 50,940 of record JAIDSM010000140.1, on the reverse strand, counting down.
TTTCACTCCATTATTCCTGTATTTCTGCTTTCGCGGCTTGAAGATTCTGAAAAGGGAGACGACAGACTGGATGAAAGTGATTCCGCTTCCCGACAGCCACAGCACTTTCTTCAACGCCATTGAGCTAATGAGCAGACTCCCGGAATTCCGGTCATTGCTTTATTACCGATACAGGACAGGTAATTTTAATCCGATAAGAGCCATCTATCCCGGAGAACACGTATCGATAAGCTGCCCCAAAGTTGGTGAAGGGCTCGTCATCCAGCATGGATTCGGGACACGTATCGGATGCAGGGAAATGGGTAGGAACTGTCAGGTATGGCAGGGCGTGACCATCGGAAAATCAAGGAGCGGACTCGACCAGCCCCGCCCCATCATAGGCAACAATGTAAAGATATGCGCCAATTCTATGGTGCTCGGAGGAATAACCGTAGGGGACAACGCGATTATCGGCGCCGGAGCAATAGTCCTCAAAGATGTCCCGGCCAACGCCACCGTTGTGGGTAATCCGGCAAGAATCATCAAGCAACGATGAAACCTTTGCGCCGACAGGTGGCCATCCGTACGAAAACTAAATAAAAAATGAAGATTACAGTAGTGACGGTATGCTATAATGCCGCGACACTGATAGAAGAGACCATAAAGTCAGTGCTATCTCAGACTCACGAAGATCTGGAATACATAGTGATCGACGGCAAGTCTACAGACGGCACCATGGAGACCGTCAGTAAATATGCCGACAGAATCACAAAAATCATTTCCGAACCGGACAAGGGTATATACGACGCCATGAACAAAGGCATTTCCCTTGCCACAGGCGAATATATCAACTTCATGAATGCCGGCGACACATTCTCGTCGCCCGATGCGGTAAAGGAAGTGGCATGCAGGATTAATCCGGATTCCGACGTAGCATATGGAGACAGCACCATGATTGACTATAAAGGCCGTAAAAGCTTCAGTGCCGCCGGCACTGATACCGGGCTGCTGAGAAAGAAACCGATCTATCGGCATAACGCGTCTTTCACAAGGACATCCCTCCACAAGAGATATCCCTTTGAACTTGACAAAAGGGCCGAATTCCGTCACGCCTTAGACTATAACAATATTTTCAACCTCTGGCATAACGGTGCCAAATTTCAGAAAGTTGACGTTGATGTCGTGACATGGGAAAAACAAGGCACCTCCGACCGCGATCTGCTGAATATAAAGCTTATGTTCAAGATAAGCCATCAGTTTCGCAATCCCACATTAGGCGAGAGACTGACATATGTCTACGACTGCATCAAAGCTTGCAGAAGAGATATTGTCAGGAAACTTAACAGCCTTTGACAATATCACCGCATTATTAACGTTATAAATTCAGATATATTCCAGAATTCTGATTATATATGGTTTATTTAGTCGACTTCATCGGAGTGCATTGCGGAATGCATTACTATCTTGATGCCTTTAAGAGGATTCTCGAATCCTTAGACGGTGTCGAGGTCGGAATTGTATCCAATTATTCCGTTGACGGAAATCCCCCGGTGCTTTTGAATCATTATGCAGGCAACAAGCTCAGAAAAATAATCTCAGCCGGACGCAATCTCATTAGACTTCAGAAATTTATCAGCCGACACAGGGATGACCATTTCATATATCTCACCTACGGCAACATACTGGACCCATACTTCCTTAAGGTAATATCCAAAGCGCCTCACCATTGCATCGACATCCACGAAGCTCTCGCTCAAAACGAAGACTCCAACATAAGGCTGCGTGAGAAACTTGCAAAGGTCTATTCAAGCAATATATCGGACGTAATCACACACTCATCCCGAACTGATGACTATCTCATGCAGTTCGGCTATGAAGGAAATAAATATGAAGTGCCTCACTTCAAATACGTATTTCCCCGCGACTACGATATGCAGTCTATATCCGACGACATACGCCGGTCGGTCGACAAAGACAAGGTAAATGTCCTCTTCTTCGGCAACATAACCAGAGAAAAGGGCATTGATATACTTCTTGATGCAGTCAACAATATCTCAGACAAAGATGCCGCCAGGCTCAATGTTATCGTCGCCGGCAAAGACATCGATGGAGTCTACCGACGCGTAAAGCTTAAGTCTGACAGGAAAGTGTCGTTCTTCACACGCCATATCTCAGACGATGAACTGAGGTTTCTTTATGACAACGTCGACTATCTTGCCCTTCCCTATAGAAAGACATCGCAGAGCGGTATCCTCGAGATGGCTTTCTACTTCAAGAAGCCTATCATAGCGTCAGACATTCCCTATTTCAGGAAAATGCTTACTCTGTTCCCTTCGTTTGGTTATCTTGACGGGAATTGTTCGAAAGATTTCTCTCAGGCTCTACATGAGATGATCTACCGCGATCCTTCTGATTTCTTCAACGATGACGAGTACGCAAGATATGAAAACAGAAAGGAAGTGGAAGATTTCAAGGCGCAGTTCCGGAAATGGATCACTTCCAAGAATGACCAGAAATGACTAAAGTCGCGATAATCGGCACTCAGGGTGTCCCTGCAAAATACGGAGGCTTCGAAAGCCTTGTGGAGAATCTTTTGGGCGACAACTGTCCGAAAGACATCGAATACACAGTGTTCTGTTCCGGCAAAGACATGACGGAACGTCTGACCCATTACAAAGGTGCCCGGCTGGAATATATTCCCCTTAGGGCAAACGGACTGCAGTCTGTGCCATACGACATCATTTCCATGTGCAAGGTGCTTCGCGGCTATGATGTCATACTTGTGTTAGGAGTCTCGGGATGCCTCTTCCTTCCAATATTCCATAAGCTTAATTCCAAGAAACTCATCATAAACATCGATGGTATGGAATATAAGCGAAACAAATGGAATAAATTCGTCAAGCGTATTCTTAAGAAATCGGAAGCCCTGGCCGTGAAATACGCCGATGTCATCATCACCGACAATAAGGCCATCCGTGATTACGTAGCGATGGAATACGGAAAAAAGTCAAAACTCATAGCCTACGGGGGCGACCACGTGATGCGTGAACTCCCGGAGGGTTTCGCCGAGGCCACTCTTGAGAAGTACGGACTTAAGAAGAAGGATTATGCCATCGCCGTATGCCGCATAGAACCTGAAAACAACTGCGACATGGTGCTGGAAGCGTTCTCTCGTACAGACCGGAATATAGTCTATATAGGAAACTGGGGCCATAATCCGTATTCACAGGAACTGAGAAAGAAGTATTCCGGCTTTCCCAATATCAAGATGCTCGATGCCATCTACGATCTCGATGTTCTCTTCGCTTTGAGGAGCAACGCCGGGCTTTACGTACACGGACACAGTGCCGGAGGGACCAACCCATCACTGGTGGAGGCTATGTTCTTCGGCATGCCGATCATATCTTTCGATGTTATTTTCAACCGCGCCACTACCGCAGACCAGGCATATTATTTCCATACTGCAGATGAATTGCTCGCGCTGTTGGAGCGTAATGATCTTGACGGCAACCCAATGAGGAAAATAGCGCGCGAACGATATACTTGGAAATCTATATCCAAGCAATATGCGGCGCTCTACCGTTGACATAACCAATACAATATGGAACCATGAAAGGCATAGTTCTCGCCGGGGGCTCCGGCACAAGGTTGTATCCAATTACTAAAGGAGTCAGCAAACAGCTGCTGCCTATCTTCGACAAACCGATGATCTACTATCCCGTTGCTACGCTTATGCAGGCCGGCATCAGGGATATTCTCATTATCTCTACTCCCGATGACCTGCCTGCTTTCCGGCGATTGCTGGGCGATGGCAGCGATTATGGCGTAAGCTTCTCCTATGCCGAGCAGCCCAGCCCTGACGGCCTCGCGCAGGCATTTATAATCGGCAAGGAGTTCATTGGTGACGATTCCGTATGTCTTGTACTCGGCGACAACATATTCCACGGTCCGAATTTCGAAAACTCGCTCAGGGAAGCAGTGGAGGATGCCGAAAAAAAAGGGATAGCGACTGTCTTCGGATACTGGGTCAAGGATCCCGAACGATATGGGGTAGCGGAGTTCGATGCCGAAGGACGATGCCTGTCAATTGAAGAAAAACCGGAAGATCCAAAATCGAATTATGCTGTCGTGGGACTCTATTTCTATCCCAACAAGGTTGTGGATGTAGCGATGCATATAAAGCCCTCCGCCCGTGGAGAATTAGAAATCACCACAGTCAATCAGGAATTTCTTAAAGACGGAGAACTCAAAGTGCAGACCCTGCCTCGAGGATTCGCCTGGCTCGACACCGGCACTCACGATTCGCTTGCCGAAGCATCGATATATGTGGAGGTGCTCGAAAAACGCCAGGGACTGAAGATAGCCTGCCTCGAAAGCATGGCATTCGCAAACGGATGGATTTCTTCTGAAAAGCTACGCGAGCTTGCCCTCCCCATGATCAAGAACCAATATGGCCAGTACCTGATGAAATTAGCGGAAGATGAACGTAACCGACACTGAGATAGAAGGCCTGAAGATAATAGAGCCTCGCATTTTCACCGATGAAAGAGGATATTTTTTCGAGTCATATTCGAAAAAGATATTCGATGAGGAAGTCGCAAATGTAAAGTTTGTGCAGGATAACGAGTCGAAATCGGTAAGGGGTGTGATACGCGGTCTGCATTTCCAGCGGCCTCCGTTCGCTCAGGCAAAACTCGTAAGATGCGTGCGCGGAGCCGTTCTTGACGTAGCGGTCGACATAAGGAAGGACTCCCCGACATATGGCAGGCATGTAGCTGTAGAATTGACAGAAGACAACCACAGGCAGTTTTTCATTCCCCATGGTTTCGCTCATGGTTTCGCTGTCTTGAGCGATGAAGCAGTATTTCAGTATAAATGTGACAACTACTACTCCCCGGAAAGCGACGGAGGAATCTCCTTGCTGGATCCATCACTCGGCATCGACTGGCGGATAGCTCTTGAGAATGCCATACTCTCTGAAAAAGACAGACATCATCCACTTTTAAAAGATTTCGACTCTCCATTTGAATATTGAGCATCCAAACGGTGTGGAGCGCATAACCGCGAAATACCGCCCTAATGACTTTAACGATCATGAATATACTCGTAACAGGAGCTAACGGCCAGCTTGGCAACTGCATGCGCAACTCCGTAGAAAAAGCCTCGCATAACGAGCAACGCGCTACGCACAACACCTACCACTTCACCGACGTGTCAGAACTTGACATCACAGATGCCGAAGCGGTGGCGAAGATGGTCAGGGACAACGACATCAAGGTCATCGTAAACTGCGCGGCATACACCAATGTGGACAAGGCTGAGAGCGACCGTGATTTCGCAGAGCTCCTCAATGCAAAGGCAGTTCGCAACCTTGCAGACGCAGTAAAGGCCAACGACGGAACCCTGATACATATATCCACCGATTACGTATTTGGCGGGTCTATAGGCAATACTCCCCGCACTGAGGAAGAGCCGGCCAATCCAACCGGCGTATACGGCGAGACAAAGCTCAACGGCGAGCGACAGATAGCCGATTCCGGGGTAAAGGCTCTTATATTCCGCACCGCATGGCTGTATTCGGAATACGGTAAGAACTTCGTCAAGACCATGCTAAGCCTGACATCGACAAAACCTGAGCTGAAAGTGGTGTTCGACCAGGTCGGTACTCCTACATACGCTCAGGATCTCGCCGACACTATTTTCGGAATAATCGAGGATGGGAAAATGGAAGGCAACGAAGGTATCTATCACTACTCCAACGAAGGGGTATGCTCATGGTATGACTTCACGAAGGCGATAGCCGATATTGCTGGAAACCACGGCTGCGACATCCAACCCTGCCACAGTGATGAGTTCCCCTCCCCGGTGACACGACCCTCCTATTCAGTACTTGACAAGACCAAAGTGAAGGAGACATTCGGCATCCATATACCCTACTGGACAGATTCCCTCAGAAAGTGTATCCAAAATATAAATAACCACGCATAATATAATTATGCTTCATGAATCATGTTTTATGAATTATAAACGGAACATCCTCATCACCGGCGGTGCAGGGTTCATAGGCTCACATGTAGTCCGCCTCTTCGTAAATAAGTATCCGGATTATCATATCGTCAACCTCGACAAGCTGACATATGCCGGCAATCTCGCCAACCTGAAGGATATCGAAGACAGACCGAATTATACGTTCATAAAGGCCGACATAGCCGACCTCGATGAGATGCGTCGTATCGTCAGGGAACATGAAATCGACGGAATCATACATCTCGCTGCAGAGAGCCACGTAGACCGCTCCATCAAGGATCCTTTTACCTTCGCTCGCACAAACGTCATGGGTACTCTCGCCCTACTACAGGCTGCAAAGGAATACTGGGAATCTCTTCCCGAAAAATACGAGGGAAAGCGCTTCTACCACATCTCCACCGACGAGGTCTATGGAGCTTTGGAGCTCACCCATCCCGAAGGTGTTCCGGCTCCCTTCACCACCAAGGCATCGAGCGAGGACGACATGGCCTACGGCACCGAGTTCTTCCTCGAAACTACAAAATACAATCCCCACTCCCCCTACTCCGCCTCAAAGGCCAGCAGCGACCATTTCGTGCGCGCATACCACGACACCTATGGAATGCCGACCGTCGTGACTAACTGCTCCAACAACTACGGACCCTACCAGTTCCCGGAGAAACTCATACCCCTCTTCATCAACAACATACGCCACGGCAAGCCGCTGCCTGTCTACGGCAAGGGAGAGAACGTGCGCGACTGGCTGTTTGTGGAGGACCACGCGCGCGCCATCGACCTCATATTCCATGAGGGTAAGATCGCCGACACCTACAATATCGGTGGCTTCAACGAGTGGAAGAACATCGACCTCATCAAGGTCATCATCAAGACCGTCGACCGCCTGCTGAGCAATCCTGAAGGACACTCTGAGAAACTCATCACATTCGTCACCGACCGCCTCGGCCACGACATGCGCTACGCCATCGACAGCCGCAAGCTTCAGTCGGAACTCGGCTGGGAACCCAGCCTCCAGTTTGAGGAAGGCATCGAGAAGACAGTCCGCTGGTATCTCGACAATCAGGAGTGGATGGACAATATCACCTCCGGTGAGTATGAAAAATACTACGATGACATGTATAAAGACCGCTGAGTTCACGGTATGGACGCACCACGGCCCGTGCGTCAGCCACACATGTAAGTAAAAATTATTCCGAAACATATAAAAGACAGACGGCTACGCATCAGATGCGTAGCCGTCTGTCTTTTATGTATCAGCTGAGGGCTTTGGTGATATAGATGAATTGCTCTACCGAGAGACGCTCCGGACGCTCTTTGAGTATTGGATCCTCAAGCAATGCATTTCCGGCAGGAATCAGACCCGAGAGGGAGTTGCGGAGGGTCTTGCGTCTTTGGCCGAAAGCAGTCTTCACAACTGTCTTGAACTTCTTCTCATCTACTCCGAGTTCCGTACGGGAGTTGCGCGTTAACCGCAACACTCCGCTCCTCACCTTGGGCGGAGGAGAGAAAACACCGGGCTCTACCGTGAAGAGATACTCGCAGTCATACCATGCCTGGAGCAATACCGACAGAATGCCGTAGACTTTAGATCCCGGCCCTGAGCATATTCGTTCGGCCACTTCCTTCTGAAGCATACCGGCTATCACAGGGATCTTCTCTCTGTATTCAAGGGCACGGAAGAATATCTGCGATGAGATATTATAAGGATAATTGCCTATCAAGGCGATTTCTCCTTCCGCTATGTCATTGAGGTCAAGACGCAGGAAGTCACCTTCCTTCACCTTTATATCTTTCTTGTATCTTCCGAGATATTCGACACTCTCATGGTCTATCTCGATGGCAGTCACATCTCGGCCGGCGGCTACAAGGAAATCCGTCAGCACTCCCATTCCGGGGCCAATCTCAACGACCGGCAGCCGACCCCATTCAGCACCCTTTTCCGGCCCGCAGGCCTTCGACAGCTCCTCGCCGGATATAGTGTCCGCTATTCTTTCAGCAGTAGGCAGATCCGTCAGGAAATGCTGCCCCAAGGCCTTTTTTGCCTTTACTTCCATCAGAGGCCAACTTTCTTGGCGATATCTTTCGGGACACCGGCCTTATTGAGCATGATGTTGAGGGTCTTCTCGAGGAAGTAGGGCTCGGAAACGTAAAGATAACCGTCATAGAGCTGGTTGGTGTCCCACGAGTTCTTCACCTTGTAATAGCGGTTGCCTTCCTGGTCGGTGGCGTACCCTACGATCACCATACCGTGGTCATCGGTCGTCTCACGATTTTCAAACGTACGCTGACGGTCTTCCTGCGTTATGGTACGCTCCTTCACCGGTCCCTTGATGTCATACTGCATCGCGTCGCGGTCTGAGTCAGAGAGCTGGGTCCAGCGCGCCACTTCGGCGTTATCCATATCCTCCTTGGCCTTCTTCTCGGGAAGCAGGGCATATCCCTTGCGCCATTTGAAACCCTTCTCGCTGACATCGGCGGCCCATCCTACGGTAAAACCTGCGTCGAGGGCCTCATCTACGATACGCTTCATCTCTTCCATCGGAATGTTCATGCTCTCTGACCATAACCAATTATCGGCGATCTCAAGTGCGAAAGGCTTGTAGAAAGGATGATGTGTATAGCTCGTGAAGGATATATATTCCTCCGGAACTATGTTCATTTCCTTTGCGAATGATTGCGGTGTATAGGTCTTGCCATTGTAGGTGAAGGTCTCCACTGCCGGCCCAAGATATGCGTCAAGGATTCCGATAAATCCGGGAAGCCATGCGGTGGAGAGTTTCTTATTGGGATTCTTATTGATGGCGTCGAGATAAGCTGTAAGGGCCTCGGCCATCTCGTAGTGGGAGTGTTTGTCCTCGCCATAGTTGAGACCTGCGTATACCTCCTCGGGGACCGCGCCGTAGTTGTCCATGGCATATATGACATCGGCAAACGAACCGCCCTGGGCGAAATTGATCTTTCCTCCGGTGCTGATGTATTTCTTTGCCTTGTCTATGTAGCAGTTGCGTACTGTCCACATCTCGGAGAGGTCCAGTTCCGGCTTTCCCTTACGCATCAGGTCTTCCTCTACCATGGATGTGCCTGAGAAGGCCCAGCATGTGCCGGACTTGTTCTGATCCTTAACCGAGCCGGTCTTATTGACCTTAACGTCGGTAAACTTGAATCCTGTCGAATCAGGCACCTCGATTTTGGGATCTGCCTGAGCGGCCTGATACTTGTCCATATATGACGCGCCGCAGTTCAATGCGAGGGCAGACAGAGCTGCTGCGGTTAGAAATATTCTCATGTTTTAAATTGTTTATTTGTTTTGTTTTTCAGTGATCTCTCGTATCGACGGCCCTGCTATAACGCAAGCTGCAAACGTTGTGAGGCAGCAGACCATCACAAACCAGAAGTAGATCTCAAAGGAATTGCCATGGCTGAATCCGGAGATACCGAATTCGGAGATTCGCTCGAATATCCAACCTGCCGCCATTCCCGGGAGCATTATACCCGCCATAGAAAATGCTATGCAGAACGCATAGTGGGAGGTTTCCGACTCTCCACGCGCGAAGTAGATCATATACATCATAAGTGCCGTCAGCCCGAATCCATAGCCGAACTGCTCGAAGCCGACCGCCACGCATATAAGGGAGAAGTCGGCGGTAGGCCATATCGCCAGCAGACAATAGACCACACATGGCAATGCCAGCGAGAGGGCCATGGGCCAAAGCCATCGGCCAAGGCCGCCACGCCCTATGGCGAGGCCTCCTAAGACACCGCCGGCAAGTAGCGCTATCACACCTATGGTGCCGTTGGCGAATCCTATCTCGGTGAGCGACATTCCGAGGCCGCCGTCCTCAAGAGGCGTTTTCATGAATATCGCTACCATCTTTCCGCACATAGCCTCCGGAAGACGGAAAAGGAGCATGAACGCCAGAGCTGCCGCAATATGTCTCTTCCTGAAAAAAGAGACGAATGTCATTGCGAAGTTTCGGATTATGTCGGTGACCGTCGTGCCTCCTGCCGGATGGTCGTCGGCAAGCCTCGGCAGAGTCTGCGTATGCCAGAGCCAGATGGAGAAGAATATTCCTGTCAGGCAATAGAAGACTACGGCCCATGCGCCCGACGGGGCCATGCCTCTGCCTTCAAGCCATCCTGCAAGGAGCGTCAGTCCTCCCTGGCCGAGAACCGTCGCCACTTTGTAGAACGTAGAGCGTATGCCCACGAAGTCCGCCTGCTGCTTTTCTGTCAGAGCCAGCATATAGAAGCCATCGGCCGCAATGTCGTGTGTAGCAGAAAAGAAGGCCATACAGGCGAAGACGCTGAGAGTTGATGCGAAGAAGAATGAAGTCGGGAGACATAGCGCTACGAGCAGCATACACGCTGTCATCAACATCTGCATCGCCAGTGTCCATCGCCTTTTTGTGGAAAAGATATCCACGAATGGACTCCAGAATGGGCGTATCATCCAAGGAAGAGACAGAAGTCCGGTACAGGCGGTGATTTCCGGTATCGAAATGCCGAGCTCACAGTAGAACAGCACCGGAAGGGTATTGACAGCACAATAAGGGATTCCCTCGGCTATATACAGCGAGGGAATCCACTTCCATGGCGATATTCTTATAGGTTTATTCATTCTCTTCAATAAGTCATCTCAAGACTTAAGACTCAAGACTGAAGACTTAAGACTCAGCACCCCATCGGGCACCGGGGCTTGATCTGCTTGAAGAAGTCGTTGCCCTTATTGTCTACGAGGATGAAGGCGGGGAAGTTCTCTACCTCGATCTTCCAGATTGCCTCCATTCCGAGCTCAGGATATTCAAGCAGCTCTACGCTCTTGATCGAATCCTTTGCAAGGATAGCGGCCGGACCTCCGATCGAACCGAGATAGAAACCGCCATGCTTCTTGCAGGCGTCGGTGACCTGCTGCGAGCGGTTGCCCTTGGCGATCATGATCATGGAGCCGCCGGCTGCCTGGAACTGGTCTACATAGGGATCCATACGTCCGGCTGTTGTCGGGCCAAACGATCCGGAAGGCATACCTTCGGGTTTCTTGGCCGGACCTGCATAGTAGATGGGATGTTTCTTGAGATATTCGGGCATAGGTTCGCCGGCGTCAAGACGTTCTTTGATCTTGGCGTGTGCGATGTCTCGGCCTACTATGATGGTACCCTTGAGCGACAGTCGGGTAGATACGGGATACTTGTCAAGTTCTGCGAGCACCTCTTCCATCGGACGGTTGAGATCTATCTCGATCACCTCTCCCTCTCCGGCCTGACGGAGTTCAACCGGGATAAGTTCGCCGGGATTCTCGTCGAGTTTCTCTATCCATAGGCCGTCCTTGTTGATCTTAGCCTTTACGTTGCGGTCTGCGGAGCAGCTTACGCCCATGCCTACAGGGCAGGAAGCACCGTGGCGGGGAAGACGAATGACGCGGATGTCGTGAGCGAAATACTTGCCGCCGAACTGAGCGCCAAGTCCTATGTTGTGGGCGGCTTCGAGAAGTTCCTTCTCGAGTTCTACGTCACGGAAAGCACGGCCATATTCGTTGCCGGTAGTAGGAAGGTTGTCGAAATATTTCACGGAAGCCTTCTTCACCACCTCAAGATTCTTCTCTGCGCTTGTTCCGCCGATGACGAAAGCGATGTGGTAGGGAGGACACGCTGCTGTGCCGAGGGTCTTCATCTTCTCGATGAGGAAAGGCACAAGGGTCTTCTTATTGAGGATGGCCTTTGTCTCCTGATAGAGATAGGTCTTGTTGGCTGAGCCGCCACCCTTGGCCACGAAGAGGAATTTATATTCCATTCCTTCGGTTGCATGTATGTCGATCTGTGCGGGAAGGTTGCAGCCGGTGTTTACCTCGTCATACATCGTAAGGGGAGCGTTCTGCGAGTAGCGAAGGTTGTTTTCGGTATAGGTCTTGTAGACGCCGAGTGAGATCTTCTCCTCGTCATCGCAGCCGGTCCATACCTGCTGGCCCTTGTAGGCGGCGCAGATTGAAGTGCCGGTGTCCTGACAGAAAGGAAGCACACCCTTAGCTGCTATCTCTGCGTTGCGGAGCATCGTAAGGGCCACGAATTTGTCGTTCTCCGAAGCCTCGGGATCATGAAGGATCTTGGCTACCATCTCATTGTGCTCGCGGCGGAGCATAAACGAGCAGTCGTGCGAGGCGACATTGGCGATTACGGTAAGAGCCTCAGGATCGACTACGAGCATCTCGTGGCCGTTCCAGTCTTCAGTCTTTACATAGTCTTTGGTGATGAGCTTGTATTCCGTAGTGTCGGGGCCAAGCTCGAAAGGCTTTTGATAATGGAAGGGTTTTGTTGCCATTGTATTTAGTTGTTTAGCTGTTTAGTTGATTTTACGGTTTGGTAGTCTTAGCGGTTGGAATATCTCAGCGCGACGTCATCGATCCGATCTCGAGCAAGCCGCCCGTCACCGGATCGAACACTGCGAAGGAAGGCTCCTTCTTATCGGTGAAGAGTGTCGGATCAATCCCGAATGTCATGCCGGTCTGCGCCATCTGTATCTCCTTGTCATAAAGATTTTTTCCCAGAGTGGAGATAGTCACCTGCGCGCTCCCCGGTATATTGTAGATCACAGCGTTTTTAGGAAGTTTCTTGGGTTCCCCTTTAGCGTCTACGGGTGGTTTGGGCTCAATGATGCCTTCTATCTGGATATTGACGGGATCTCCCGAAAGATCATCGGCATCCACGAAGCCTGCGAATTCCGACATGCGGAAAAGCACGTCGTTGGCGTCCACGCCTTCAGGAACATAGGTGAACCGACGCGTTATGTACTCTGTCGTGACGCTTCCCGTAAATGCTGCCGTGATGGCGGCCTCCTGCGCTCCCAACGAAGCCAGCATAAGCTCCATCTGTTTGCCGTCGGCAGGCATTACGTCGGCCGTGCCGCGTGTCAGCGCAAGCTTGGAGTCTCTCACCTCCATGAGCGACTCTGCGAGGAGCTGAGCCTGCTTCGCCGAACTCTTAGACGCCACGAAGTCCTCGTCTACGAATTCAAGATACTCGTTGCCCGTAGGCCATTTCACGTTTTGCTTCGCCGTAAGAGCAACATCGTTTGCCGCCTCCGGCGCGCTTACTTCCTTATTTATGGCCAGCAGCATGCCGTTCGAATCCACTGTGATGGATGTCAATGCGCCGGGCTTTAGCTGCATGAGATATTGCGTACTTGAGTCCGAGACCCCGTACGGACGCACCTGAACATCGGTTATGGTCCATTTCTCGTAGTCTTCAGCCACTGCCTTGTCTGTGCCTATGCATTTCTTCGCATAGAGATAGTAAGGGCCTTTCCTTGCCACTTCGTGACGTGCCGTCACCACCACATCCAGAGCTGTTGTGGGAAGCGAATACACAAGACCGTATTCATTACTTTTTTCAGCGGTAAGCACTTTGGTAGTCTGGCTCCATCCGAGAGGGAAGCTCAGTAGGAAAGCCATGGCGGTTATTATCTTCTTCATTATTGATTATTGCGTATCTAATATTACGTATCCGGGAAAAGCACTTAACCCTTAATCCTTAACTCTTAACCCTTAAACAGTCCTGTCGATCACCGCCTTTATGGCGCGACCCAACCGGTCCGCGATGTCTGACGCCACCACTCCGTATTCACCGATCTCCTCAGAGGCGATGTCGCCTGCGAGACCATGGATGAAGACTCCGAGCGTGGCCGCGTTCTCAGGCTGAAGCCCCTGTGCAAGGAAACCTGCGATCACGCCGGTAAGGACATCTCCTGCGCCCGCAGTGGCCATTCCCGCATTTCCCGTAGAGTTAAAATACACGTTGCCCGTAGGCCTTACGATCATGGTGTAGTGGCTCTTCAGCACTATCACGATATTGTAGAGCTGCGCCACCTCTATGGCCTTCTTGAGTCTCTGTTCGGAAGAGGGCTGCTCGCCGAAAAGACGGTCAAACTCCCCTATGTGGGGCGTGATGACCGTGCAGGGAGGTATCATGGTGAGCAGCGACGGGCGCTTGACGATGCAGTTGAGAGCGTCAGCGTCAAGCACCAGCGGTGAGCGACACGTCTTCAGAAGTGCCTCAAGAGCGTTGACCGTAAGGTCGTTGGAGCCGATACCGGGTCCAATCGCCACTGCCTGATGAGTATGGTGCAGACTCATGTCGCTGATGACCCTCTCATTGCGGTCAGGCTCGAACATGGCTTCAGGCACCGCTGTCTGAAGTATGGTCAGTCCGATTCGGGGCGCGTGCACCGTGACCAAGCCCGCACCGCATTTGAGCGCAGATTTTCCGCAAAGCACTGCCGCGCCCATCATACCCATACTGCCTGCAAACATCATGACCGATCCATAGTCACGCTTGGCGCTGAAAGGATTTCGGGCGCGCAGCAACTTACGTATCGTGCGGCTCTCAATCAGAAGCCAGTTTGACTTCCTGCTTTTGAGTGCCACTCTGTCAAGGCCGATATCGAGCACTTTCCGATCGCCAAGTATAGGAGCATGCTCAGGGAAGAAGAACGACAGCTTCGGAAACTGGAAGGTCAGCGTAAGGTTGGCATGCACCATATCGTGGAATCTTGAATTGGCGTTCCACTCTCCGGCAAGGCCAGACGGGATATCGATGCTTATCACATAAGCTCCTGAATCATTGATCAGACGTGCCACTGCAGCAAATCCTCCCGACAGAGGATCACGCAGCCCGACGCCGAAAAGGCCGTCGATGATGACGTCATCTCTCGAGAGCTGAGGAGGAATGAAGGTGGTGGTCACTTCTGTAAAGTTCACTTTCTCCGCAGCTTCAAAGAGTCTTGTCTTCTGAGCCTCGCATTCTTCAGAGAGCTGTCCCCTTACATTGAAGAGATACACCTCGATGTTGCCGTAACCCATTTCCGCCAGTATCCGGGCCACTGCCAGCGCATCCCCGCCGTTATTGCCGGGACCTGCCACCACCACTATACGGCGGCTCGGCAGAAACCGCGAGCTTACCTCCTTGGCCACTGCGTTGGCCGCACGCTCCATCAGGGTAAGCGAGTCAATGCCTTGAGCTTCGCAAGTCGCTGCATCAAGGTCTTTTATGTCTTTGGAACTGAAAATCTTCATATCTTTTCTTCAGGCCATTTAATTTCGTTTTACTTTTTCTGAAATTGTTTCGGCTTGATTTTCTACAAGCCGAAAAAACCTCATTAGCTATTCCGACTACAAATTTAGCCAAAAAAGCCGATTTTTCCAAAAAGGATAGTGCAAGATTCAAAAATATTAATTAAATTTGCACACTATTATTAGATAACCTTGCTTCCGAAGGGCCGACGCGCCCCGGTGAGGCTAATAAATGTTTTAGGTAAAATGGTAGATTATAAGAAACTTGGTCTTGTCAACACTCGCGAGATGTTTGCCAAGGCTGTGCACGGAGGCTACGCAATCCCCGCCTTCAACTTCAACAACATGGAGCAGCTCCAGGCTATCGTAAAGGCAGCTGCCGAGACTAAGAGCCCCGTTATCCTTCAGGTCTCAAAGGGTGCCCGCAACTATGCAAACCCCGTTCTTCTCCGCTATATGGCTCAGGGTGCTGTGGAATACGCCAAGAGCCTCGGATGGGAAAAGCCTGAGATCGTTCTCCACCTCGACCACGGCGATACCTTCGAGACCTGCAAAGACTGCATCGACAACGGTTTCTCTTCCGTTATGATCGACGGCAGCCACCTCAGCTTCGAGGAAAACTGCGAGCTCACTAAGAAAGTTGTAGACTACGCTCATCAGTTTGACGTGACTGTAGAAGGCGAGCTCGGCGTTCTCGCCGGTGTAGAAGACGAAGTTAGCTCCGACCACCACACTTATACCGATCCCGAGGAAGTGATCGAGTTCGTCGCCCGCACTCAGTGCGACAGCCTCGCTATCTCCATCGGCACATCACACGGCGCATACAAGTTCACTCCCGCGCAGTGTACACGCGACCCGAAGACCGGACGCCTCGTTCCTCCTCCATTGGCATTCAATGTGCTTGAGGCTGTAGAGGCTAAGCTCCCCGACTTCCCCATCGTGCTCCACGGCTCCAGCTCCGTGCCTCAGGAATACGTAGACATCATCAACGAGAACGGCGGAAAGCTGCCCGACGCAATCGGCATTCCCGAAGAGGAGCTCCGCAAGGCTGCTAAGATGGATGTCTGCAAGATCAACATCGACTCCGACAGCCGTCTCGCTATGACCGCTGCCGTTCGCAAGGTCCTCAACGACAAGCCCGGTGAGTTCGACCCGCGCAAATATCTCGGCCCGGCACGCGACGAAATGGAGAAGCTCTACAAGGAGAAGATTGTAAATGTACTCGGCTCCAACGGAAAGGCTGAATAAATTCCAACGCAATACAACATTCAAAAGGTCCGCTCCTTAGGGAACGGACCTTTCATATATCTTGCGATTCATGTCTTACGACTTACAACTCTACTTACAACTTACGACTCACAACTTACTGTTTATTACTCACTGCTCACTACTCACCACGTCCTGCTGAAAGTATAGACATATGTCTTTCTCCCGTCATCAAGGGAAAGCACCATCTTGCTCCCCTTAAGTGTCTTGATCTCAAACACAAGGGGCATCTTCCCGGTCGGAAAATAAAGCCATGCTGGCATCAGGAACTGGTAGCCTTGGTTTTCAGGAGTCAGCTCCGTCATAAAAGTCATCGTCATGACATCATCCGAGACAGTGAAATTCCCATACCTCGTCAGCCTGCTGAACTCCGAGTCGAAACGCACTATCTGGACCACCTCATTCTGAAAACTGAACACCGTCTCGCCCGTCATCTCCAATGAGACTCCGTCTTCTGAGATTTCAGTAAGCGACCATGATCCGAAGACCGGACCTATATATCCGTTGTTTTGCGTGCAGCCGTATCCCATCAGTATCAGTAGGAATAGCAAAGGTGTCAATAGCTTATTCATGATGGTCATTTCCCTGTTCTAAAAAGTCCGCGATATGTGATTTGAAGCTGTGCTCCGAAATTGTCACCTCTGAGCTCACCCTTGTCCATAGCCATTTTCAGTCCCAGCTCCAGCTGAGGAGTATTCCTGAAAGGACGCGTCGTGACGTCGAGCATTGCCGAAACAGTGCTTTTTCTGGTGTAATCAGGCAGACGTCCCGAACCTCCAGCTTTCTGATATCCGGCCATCACCCTATAGTCAAGCCAAGATGTCGGGGAGCCCTCTATTGCGGCATGGAAGCCCCTCGCCCGGTTGTGAAGATAAGCCAGACTGCCGTTGTGGTTGTATATCGGCGACATGAGAAACGGCGTTCCGATACTCATGCCGTAATTGGTATACGCTCCGTAATAATCGTTGTTGTAATAGTCATCCGCTCCCTGAGCGTGCCCGGTGAGTGGATTGAAGGGATTGTCTTCAGGATCATAGTGTATTGGGCCAGACTGATTGGTGAAATCAAGATACTCCACCACAACTTTGTTGACGGCTCCCTGGCGTCCTGAAGTGAACTGCAGACCCCAAAGTCCGTCCCATCCGTTCATCCGGCCTATGCCCGATCCGTCTTCCCAAGGCCACTCGAAATAAGCCGAAAGGCGCGATCCGTCGCGCAGCTTGTAGTCGGCTTTGAAGTCCCAGGTGCCTATATGGTTGCCGGTATAGTAGTTTTCCCCTCCTTCACGGGGGAAGAACATCTGGAATACATCGGCCAGCTTGAATCCACGCTTCTCCGTCCTTACTATCACCCCGGCCTTATATTTGGCGTCCCATCCGCCAAACATGCCGGCGGCCTGCATGCCTATGGTGATATAGAGGTTCTTGTCAGGATTCGTCCGGAAATAGCATCGTTTGTAGTTATACCAGAGATGCTGTGAGAACACACCCTCGTAATGATTGAACTCTCGCTCCTTGAAACGGGAATCCATCATGCGGCCATACATTATCTCACCGTTGATCTGAAGCCATCCTTTGGTAAACGGAATATCCACGAAGTCTATGAAGCCGGCTCCTATGCCTGGTATTGGAGTGGCGTTGTTGCTGCGTGTCAGGTCGCCGCTTGAGAGGCGGTCGTCTACTATGAGCGAATGCTGCTCCTTCATTCCCAAGGTAAGATACACCGCACGGTACTTGATTTCTCCGAAAAGCTGCTGCACCCGGAATGCGTTTCTGCGGAGGCTACTCTCGCCCCAGGTCTCTGTCTTTTCGTCCCATCTGGCATATTCGGCCTTCTCTCCTATCCCGGCAATATAGTCAAAGCCGGCGCTCCAGTCAAAACGCCTGTTCATGTCGAGACGTTTGATCAAACCGGCCTCCTGCC
The DNA here is from genome assembly GCA_029061225.1 of Muribaculaceae bacterium. Lineage (GTDB taxonomy): Bacteria > Bacteroidota > Bacteroidia > Bacteroidales > Muribaculaceae > Lepagella. The sequence continues at coordinate 32,690 of JAIDSM010000140.1, read as the reverse complement.
ATAAGCCGTTGCCTTCGGTATACTTTCCTTGATTCCACGACCCGAGCATATATGGAGCCAACTGTCCTGTCGAGGCCTGTCCCGTGACGGAAGCCTGATATTCCACTTGGATATCAGCCGACGCATCTGCCAAGCCCGATATGAAGAGCAACGAGGCAAACGCAAGCCGGATTATGGCCGATTTCAGGGTCGATTTCATCTGATATAGTCTTAGTGCTAATTAATACAACGCGCTTCAGGTGTATTTAGTTGTGGCATATGTCCATGATTATCTCTCCTGCCAGGGTCATGCCGAAGATTGCAGTGATATGGCAGAGACTTCCGTTGATGCGCGCCTTATATCCGCAGGTTTCTTGAGTGGTGCCCTTATTTTCCAGAAGCTCATCTGAATAGACACACGTGAATTTCCTTGAGGGATATTCCTTGTTTTTTTTAAACCTTTGGCGGAGTGCGCGGGCAAGCGGACATCCCTTGACGCTCCAGAACTCCCCTACCTTCACCTTGGCGGGATCCATCTTCAATGCCGCCCCCATGCTGCTGTATAGCTTCTTGCCGCTGCGTGTGGCGTTGAGTATGAGAAGAGCCTTATCCTTGAGCGAGTCGATTGCGTCCACTATGTAGTCGTATTCCGTCAGGTCGATTTGCTCGGCGGTCTCGGCATCATAGAAGATGGTGAGCGTCCTGACTTCAGCTTCCGGATTGATCTCGAGCAGTCTGCGTCTTGCAGCTTCCGTCTTGACCTCCCCTACGGTCGTCGTGGTGGCCGGCATCTGGCGGTTGATGTTGGTCTCGGCCACTCTGTCTGAGTCAACGAGGGTGATGTGTCTTACGCCGGTCCTCACGAGGCATTCGGCCACCCAGCTTCCGACTCCTCCTATGCCGAAGACAATCACACGCGCATCCTGAATGCGCGCCATAGCCTCCTTGCCCACCAGCAGGGCCGTACGGTCAAACGACTGGTTTTTCATTTGGTAGAGATTTATCTTCGATGGCGGTTGAGTGTCATTGAATGAGCGACCTGATGGTCCGTATCACCCTGTCGGCGTCTTCGTCTGTCACATAGGGTCCAGACGGCAGGCATATACCGCGGTGGAAGAGACTTTCCGAGACTCCGTTGACATACGACGGGAATCCCGAGAAGACCGGTTGGCGATGCATTGGTTTCCAAAGCGGACGGCTCTCTATGCCTTCGGCAGCCAGCCCGAGCCTGAGACCCTCCACGTTGGCGTTTGGCTCGCAGTCCGTATGGATGGATTCCCCCTGTCCGGTGACTCCTCCTGCGCCTCCAACTGTGGATGTGATCGCCGAAGAATATGCCTTGTCCTGACCTTTGACCTTCAGGTCCGGGTCTATCAGGGCGGTGCATAACCAGAAATTGCTGTCGAAGCGGCTGTCCGGATTATCATGCAGCTTGATTCCCGCGATTTCTGCCAAATGTTTCCGGTAATATTCCTGACGGTGTCGGTGATGGGCGATGTATTCTTCAGCCACTATCATCTGGCCGCGGCCGATTCCTGCTGAGATATTGCTCATTCGATAGTTATAGCCTACCTCTTCATGCTGATAGTAGGCATAGCCGAGGCGGGCTTGGGTTGCGTAGTACATGGCCTTCCTTGCCGACTCCCCATCCGGACATACAAGCGCACCGCCTCCTGAGGTGGTGATCATCTTGTTGCCGTTGAAGGAAAGCGCACCGAAATGGCCGAAAGTTCCGCATCTCCTCTCTCTGTAAGACGAGCCGAAGGCCTCGGCTGCGTCTTCGAGCACAGGGATGTCCCATTTCTCCGCCACTTCCATGACTCTGTCATAATCTGCGGGCATTCCGTAAAGGCACACCGCGATGATGGCCTTAGGTTTCTTCCCCGTAATCCTCACCCTGTCTTCGATCGCATGGTCCAGGAGTTCGGGATCTATATTCCAGGTAGAAGGTTCGGAGTCGACCATCACGGGTATGGCCCCCACATATCTTACGGGATTGACCGATGCGCTGAATGTCATCGACTGCACCATCACTTCATCCCCTTCCTTGACTCCGAGGCCTAAGAGGCCTAAATGAATTGCAGCTGTTCCGGATGAGAGAGCCACTACATGTCGTCCTTCTCCCAGAAACCTCTCAAGGTCCTCCTCGAAACCCTTCACGTTAGGACCGAGCGGCACCACCCATTCTCCTTCGAACGCCTCCTCGATGAAGCGCATTTCATGGCCCGACATACGGCACATCCTAAGCAGTATCCTGTTGTCGGCCATCATATCTTGTTTTTATCGTTTACGACTGAGAGAAGCATTTCGATATGTTCTTGCTTCGAGGGCTTCTGGGCGATAAGGGTCTGGTTGCTCTTAAGGCGGTGTACGTCGCTGCCTAATGCGTCTATGAACCCGTTTTTAAGAAGCCACAGGCTTTTTTTCTTGGCGGTCTCGCCGTATCCGCCTACGAGAGAGACATAATTGAGCTGCATCTTCACTCCCTTGTCGTGAAGCCGTATATAGTCGGCCTCGTTCATATACGTATACCTCTCCGGATGTGCAAGCAGCGGATAGTATCCGGCCTTCATTATCGAGTCGATGATGCCGTCAAATCCCATCGGAGCTGAAAAATATGAGGTCTCGACGAGAAGATGGTCGCCGTGTTCCCCTATAGGCAGAAGGTCGCCGTTGGCCAGACGCTCCTCAAAGAGGGAGTCAAGCATGTTTTCCGATGCGAGACGCAGCTGGAGCTTGCCGTCCCACGCCTGCCTGAGCTCCTCAAAGCGGCTGCGCAGTCTGTCGGTAGTGTTCGGATAGTCTTCCATTATATGGGGTGTAAGCCAAAGTGTCTTTACCCCTTTTGCATCGAAATGCCTGAGCACATCCAGCGAATCTTCCATAGTCTTGATGCCGTCGTCGACACCGGGAAGCACGTGCGAATGCCAGTCGGTGAGTCCGACAAGAAGTCCGCTTGAATCGAGAGAATCGGTTTTTCCTTTAAATGGCCACATAGATGATGCTCCTTATTAATTCTTGACGAGCAGTGCCGCTGATGTAAGCAGCGATGCTATAGATATCCAGAAACTTATATTGGTCACGCTGTTGCCGTTCGCTATAGTCTGGCGTTTTCTGATGTCGTTGGGCTCTACGTAGACTATGTCGCCCTGCTGCATATAGTAGGCCGGCGAAGAGTACAGCTTCTTGGGATCCGTCATGTCTATTATATACGTCTCCACCTTGTCGCCATTCTTCCTGAGCACCTTGATATTGTCTCTCCGCCCCTGTATTCCGATGTCGCCGGCAAGGGATATGGCCTCCACTACGGTGAGCACGTCGGTATTGAGGTCATAGCGTCCCGGGCGGTTGATATCTCCGAGCATCGAGATGCCGGTATTGAGGAATTCCACCGTGACCACAGGATCCTTTATATACCCTCTTCCCATGATTTCTCCCTTTACGAAGCCGGCCAGCTCACTGCGGGTCATGCCCTCCACTTTCAGTATGCCAAGCACTGGAAAGTCGATGGTCCCGTCTGCCGACACTGTATATGCTGCGATGCCGTCGTTGTAGCCCACATTGTAATCCCTGAAGTTGGCTCCGTTAGGACTCGAGGTGTTGACATGGCTGTTGGTGAAGACCTCCAGATTGAACATCTTGGCGAGTGCCGGATCCTTGCAGCTGACGATGATCGACAGTTTGTCGTGCGGACGCACCTTGATGGCCATGTTCTGTGTGTTCGCAATTTCGAAAATGTCGGCATTCTCCATACCCTGGAAATATGCGATATTCTTGGGTGTGGAGCAGCTGGACGAGATGACGGCGGCTACGAGTGCCGACAGTGCACATCGGAATATTGTTTTTATCTTCATTTGATGGATTTCTGAATTACTGATTAATCATATAGTGAGGTGTTCAGGCGCGCCTCCTTGCGCCGTATTGCGCGCGTGATAAGAAGATTGCCGCAAAGCCAGAGAAGGATGTCGCCGGCGAGGAGGAGTGTGGCCGGGATATACGGGGATAGCGACACATTGACCAGCATGAAGATGACGGCCGAGAGAAGGATGGCGCACAGTGATGCGCGCTGATTGAGGCCCAGGGCAAGCAGCTTGTGGTGGATATGGCATTTATCCGGCAGGAATGGATTTCTGCCCTGACGCAGACGGTGGAAGTAGACGCGCACCACGTCGAAGGCAGGGATGATGAGCGGAGAGAAGGCAAGCACGATCTGGTTGTAGTCTTTCGTAACCTCCGGCGCCTCGATGTTGGTCACGCTCAGGGCTATGAAGGAGAGCAGCATCCCCACCGTAAGGGCGCCCGTGTCGCCCATGAAGATTTTCTTGCGCTTTGTCGGATTGCCAAACACATTGTAGTAGAAGAAGGGCACCAAGGTTCCGAGCTGCGCCCACACAAGGAGCGCAAGTATCCATTCGTGGGCCTCCGTAAGCACAATGCCGTAGAAGATCAATGCGATGCCGCTCAGGCCTGACGCGAGCCCGTCTATGCCGTCTATGAGATTGATGGCGTTGACTATGTAGACCACGATGAATCCGGACACGCACCATCCGAGCCACCCGGGTATCTCCTCTATCCAGATAAGGCCTTCGAGGTTATGGATATACGTTCCCGACGCGCATATGAAGATCGCACATAGGATCTGACATACGAATTTAGCCTTGTAGCGAACCCCTATGAGGTCGTCGGCTATTCCCACAAGGAATATCAGCATCTCCGCGCTGAGCAGATACATGATCGACTGGCTGTAGTTCTCAAACGCGACTCCCGAGTCCAGCCATCCGAAACTGATGTTGACGGCGAGCACCAGGCATATGGAGAAGATGATCGCCGGAAGGAAGGCTATGCCACCCAGCCTCGGCACGACTCCCTTGTGGATCTTGCGCTCGTCCACCTCATCGAAGAGTTTCTTGCTGAATGCGATGAGAAGAATCTGGGGTATGATGATTCCCGTGAGCAGCAATGCCACGAAGAACACCGCCATATCTGTATATATCCAGTATGATGATTCCATACGAGTTTCTGTAAGTGCTTTTTTTCTTAGGTTGTCCGTCTCCTTCGTCCGGAGTGATTAAGTAGTGATGCAAAGTTAGTTAAAAAAATTAACAATAGCAACTATTGCGTCATCTTATTTTTCACGCCTCTCTTAAGCAGTGTCTTCCGATCCCCCTCATCTTGCTACTTTCCAATCACTTGCGCAGCGAATTGAAATAATAGTCGAGAATATCCTTCGCTGCCGTAAACGATGACTGCTCGTTGTTGAGCACCCTCAGTTCCTTCTGCTCCAGAAGCTCCTTCAGGCCCGGAGTGTGATAGAAGCGGCTTCTAAGCTGCTCCTCTATCGTCTCGGTCATCCAGTAGCGCGCCTGCTCGTTGCGCTTGCGCTCGAAGAAGCCCGTCTCCTCTACATACTTGAAGTAGCGGTCGATCATGTCCCAGACCTTGTCGATGTCGTAGCCGTAATAGCCGCTGTAGGTTACCACCTCGGGCACCCATTTGCTCGGTGTCGGAGGGAAGAGCATGAGGGCCGTGCGGAATTGCTGGGCAGCCAGTTTGCAGCGGTCTACGTTGTCGCCGTCGCATTTATTTATTGCGATGCCGTCGGCCATCTCCATGATGCCGCGTTTGATGCCCTGAAGTTCGTCGCCCGTGCCGGCCACCTGAATGAGGAGGAAGAAGTCTACCATCGAATGCACCGCCGTCTCGCTCTGGCCAACTCCTACCGTTTCCACGAAGATGCGGTCGTAGCCTGCAGCCTCGCAGAGCACGATGGTCTCGCGCGTCTTGCGCGCCACTCCGCCAAGCGAGCCTCCGGAGGGGGAAGGGCGTATGAAGGCGTCTTTCTCAAGCGAGAGTTTCTCCATTCGGGTCTTGTCGCCTAATATGCTGCCGCGTGTGCGCTCGCTGCTCGGGTCGATGGCGAGCACTGCTAGCTTGTGGCCCTGCCGGATCACATAGGTTCCAAATTCGTCGATGGATGTCGACTTGCCGGCTCCGGGCACTCCCGTGATGCCGATACGGCGAGAATTGCCGCTATACGGCAGGCATTTTTCTATCACTTCCTGTGCGATCGCCTGATGAGTGTCGGCAGTGCTTTCTATCAGCGTGACTGCCCGTCCAAGGATACTGACGTCGCCCTTCAGTATTCCCTCCACATATTCCCCGGGCGTCAGGATACGTTTTTTCTTCACTACCTTCCGGTAGGGGTTGACTGTAGGATTCGATGTCACTCCGGCGTTTACGCGCAGGCCGGTATATTTAGCATCATTTTCAGGATGGTCCATGATGTGTCTGTTATTTTGAGGTTATTGTCTTTACATAGCCCCCGACCGGGATACAGGTGATGGTGTCGCCGGTGGCGGTGTCAGTGAGGTATGTTTTATATAGAAATTCGCTTTCTCTTTCCGGTATCAGTCGACCCTTTAGCATGAGAGTGAGGGTGCCGATGCCGAATGGCTCGATGGTGTCTATGGCGAGAGCGGCTTCGAGAGCCTCAGAATCGGTGTCGGCAGTAAGCGCGATCTCACTTTCGCTGTCGTTGTATATCCCCACGAAGAGCGGACGGGCCTCCTTTCTCGACACTTCCCCGGCGTTGAGGATCACCGAGGTCAGCCGCAGCGGACCGGCCTTGTCGGGATACGCCCGGTCAAGGTTTTCCCGGCTTGGTATTACCGTGCCGGTGAGCTTGATGGCGTTGCCGGTACGTTCCTTGCCGGTGAAGAATTTTGCTGTCTTCAGAAACTTTCCGGGTCGGTTCACGGGGTCGTAAGTCAGCGTTACCTCTGTAGTGTCGCCCGGTGCGAGCAAGTCTTCGGAATACTCCACAGCCGAACAGCCGCAGCTCGTACGAGCCGAGATGATGAAGGTGGTGTCGGAAGATATGTTGACGGCCTTCACCGATCGGGTCGCTTTCCCGTCTTCCTCCCGGATGATGCCGAAATCCACTTTGTCGGGGATAAATCTCAGCGAACGCTCTATTTGGGAATACGCCGAAGGCGCCAGTGCTGCGAGCATAGCGCAAAATGGCGGTAGCCATCTATAGGATCGTTTTCGGAAGGTGCGTTTTTTCATTCCACCACCTCACCTTTTATAAGGAGTCTCGTTTTTCGCGGGCTGCCGTTGGTGGTGATGGTGACCTTCTTAGTGAAGTGCCCTTTGGCTGCGGGAGCGAACGTCACCTTTACCGTTCCTGTCTTTCCCGGCGCAATAGGGGCATCGCTGTATTCCGGTCGCGTGCAGCCGCAGTCGGCGCGGGCATCGGTGATGACAAGGTTTTTCTCTCCCGTGTTGGTGAATGTGAATTCATGGCTTACCTTCCCTTTCTTCAGGGATATCTGCCCGAAATCATAGACTGCTTCGTTGAAGCTTATCTTGGCGTTGTCCTTGGCCAAAGCCGGGAACGCCCCAAGCAGCATTACGATAAGCAACGCTGTCGTCAATATGGATGTGGTTTTGAGTGTCTTCATACTCTTTTAACGATTCTCGACTGAAAATGTTATCCTCCGACGTTCCTATAATCCATCCTTTACTTAAAAATAATAAAAAAAGGCGGATTTTCTTGCATGTGTCAATAAAAACTATTAACTTTGCAGTGCTAAAAGGGAAAATCTCCCGAAAGCCATCGGGGCGTAGCGCAGTCCGGTAGCGCACCTGGTTTGGGACCAGGTGGTCGCAGGTTCGAATCCTGTCACCCCGACGCAACAAAAAAGACACTGTCTCGGCAGTGTCTTTTTTTATTCATTATAATAGAGCCAGCATGCGGCGTGCTACCGAATAAGCCCCGAACTTATCCCCTACCGACCGACGCATCCTTTCAGTGAGCTCCGCATCTCCTGCATGCCGGTATGCCCACGCTATTCCCTCCGCCAGCAGCCGTGCTCTTTTCTTAGGATCGTCATCCCACGGTGCCAGCCAACCGGTTTCCTCGTGTGCGATGATGTCACGCTGGCCGCCATGGTCGAAGGCGACGGGTATGCATCCGTAGGCCTGCCCCTCTATGAGCGTGCCGGGCAGCGTCTCGAAGTCTGATGAGGACACTACTATGTCGCAGCCTTCATATGCTTTCCTTATTGCGTCTTCTCCCGAGAGCACCCCCAAGTGTCTGTGTGTGATGGCGAAGTCCTCCACGCTCTCGGGATTCTTGAAAGTTCCGAAAGTGATAAGCTCCATATTTGAGGCTTCTTCAGGATATCTCTCTTTGAGTGTCTTCAAGGCTTCTTTCAATACAGGCAGCCCCTTGATCGGGTCGTCGAGACGCGCCGCGCCGAAGATGATGCGTACCGGATCGCCTGCGTTCCTTTCCCTTCGATGCGTTTCCGTCTCCGGAATTGGGAACGGATTCGGTATCACGGCGATATCCCTGTCCCTCAGAAGAGAGCTGTCCGAAGCTTTTCCGGCAAGCCAGCTGCTCACGGCCACAAACCGAATACCGCAATTGGAGTAAAGATTCTTTTTCCTCTCCCACGTCATATGCGACATATCACCGCCACTTCCGCATTTTCCAAGCAGTGGACATTCGCCGCATTCGGCCTCGTATCTCCTGCAGTCTCCGGCATGATGGCATATGCCGGTCATGTTCCACATGTCATGCATCACCCATACCAGAGGTTTTCCAAGCCCTGACAGTTTCTCTATTCCCTGAAGGCTCACCATCCCCTGGTTGACCCACCCTATGAAAATGGCGTCCGCTTCCTTCACCCATGGATGATTCCATACGGGCAGCCCATCTGTAGCAGGATCTATCTTGAAAAGCGTCGACCTATCCAGGCCGTTATGAAGGAAGACATTCAGGCGCTCCTTCAGGAAGGAATACTCTATCCGAAGTCTGGATGCGCAGTATTCCACATAAGGAGAGTCGCTGAGCTTTTCGCATACAAGCATCCGGGCGTCCACACCCAGCTCTCGCATGGCTGTCATAAGCCGGTAAGTGACTATCGCTGCTCCTCCCCTGAGATCGCTGCGGCTTAGGAAGACTACTTTCTTATCCATTTCTCAAATCGATAGCGGATCCCTTTGGGGTCGGTTTCCCATTCCGACGCTTCGCTGAGTTTCCAGTCTTCACGGTATTCCGGCATCCAGCTGTCGATTTCCTTTTCAGGTATGGAGTCGATATGAGTGATATGCAGCTCGTCTGCCAGGGGCAGGAATGCCCTGTAGATCTGTTCGCCGCCTATCACGAAAGGCATCTCTCCATCCTTGCATGCTTCAAGGGCTTCTTCAGGCGAAAGCACACATAGCGCGCCTTCCAGATCCCATAACGAGCGCGACAGCACTATGTTCAGACGCCCGGGAAGCGGACGTTTGGGTAGCGACTCCCAGGTCTTGCGCCCCATTATGACCGGATGGCCCATGGTGAGCGTCTTGAAGTTCTTAAGGTCGGCCGATATATGCCATACGAGATCGCCGCCGCTCCCGAGCTCCAGGTTAGGCCCGACGGCTGCTATCATGGCAAGTTTCTTCTTATCGCTCATACACTCACCTCCCCTTTTATCGCCGGCCACGGATCATAGCCTTGGAGTGTGAAATCCTCATATTTGAATCCGAAGATATCCTTCACTTCCGGATTGATCTTCATCTTCGGAAGCTTTCGTGGCTCGCGTGTCAGCTGCAGGTCCACCTGCTCGAGATGGTTGAGATAGATATGCGCATCCCCTATAGTATGGATGAATTCGCCCGGTTCCAGCCCGCACACCTGTGCGAGCATCATCGTGAGCAGTGCGTATGACGCGATATTGAAAGGAATCCCGAGGAAACAGTCGCCGCTTCTCTGATATAGCTGGAGGGAGAGCTTTCCGTCGCATACATACATCTGGAAGAAGGCGTGGCAGGGAGGGAGATTCATATTGTCGAGGTCCGCAACATTCCATGCGCTGACGATGATACGCCGAGAGTCGGGATTGTTCTTAAGTGTCTCCACAGCCTCCTTTATCTGGTCGATATGGCCGCCGTTGTAGTCGGGCCATGAGCGCCATTGATAGCCGTAGATGTGGCCGAGAGATCCGTCAGGATCGGCCCACTCGTTCCATATGCGTACCCCGTTTTCCTGCAGGTATTTCACATTGGTGTCCCCGTTGAGAAACCACAGGAGTTCATGTATAATGCTCTTCAGGTGCGTCTTCTTGGTGGTGACGAGCGGAAAACCCTCTGAAAGGTCAAAACGCATCTGATACCCGAAAGTGGAGATGGTACCGGTTCCGGTCCTGTCATCCTTCCGGTGACCGTTTTCCCTTATATGCCGTAGCAATTCTAAATACTGTTTCATAAACAATTGATAATTGAGAATTGGGAATTGAGAATCTTTGAATCTTGAATTGGGAATCCTTCGATGCCATTTGGATACATCGTGAAATATCCTCAATTCTCAATCCTTAATTCTCAATCAACATCGGTGTCTGCCTGTTGCGCCCTTTGTTGAGCTGCAGGCGTATGGCGTCGTTGGGGCATACCGCAGTGCAGTCGAAACATCTCACGCAGCGAGAATTGTCTACCAGACGCTCCGTCACCTTTATGCACTTGGCTGCGCAGACATCCTCGCATGCCATGCAGCTGATACACTTGTCGGGGTCTATTGCGATGTGCATGAGAGTCTGAGAATGCAGGCATCCCAAGGCCGTGCCTATCGGACACACCGTGGTGCAGAAAATCCTCCCCCACTTCCATGCCGAGGCAAGGATAGCTGCCAATGTAATGATTCCGGCCGCGAAACCCACGCTGACCGAGATCCCGATAGCCTGCCATGTGGTCTCCGTGTCGGCAGGACGCACCGCCGATGCGGCGTTGCGCATGATGTTCCAGGGTTCGATGACGTAGGCCACCACCCATATCCCCGCCACGAGCGATCCTACATAAGCCAGAAGGATGACGATCCATATCTTCTTGGGGTGCTCGAAGCGGAAGGTATGTTTCGGGTCAAGCTTTCGCCTGCTCCAGATCACCAAGTCCTGAAGCGTGCCTAACGGACAGGCCGTAGCGCAGTAGATGCGTCCGAATAGCAGCGTGGCTATGATCCACGCTACCGTCGCGCCGAAAGTGGCCTGTATGGCCGAAGGTATGATCTGCGAGTCTTCCGAGATAAGCGCATAGACCGGAGCTCTGGAGCCAAGCAGGAGCCAGAGCAGTGATACGAATAGCATCACCAAGGCCAGCATTATCCGGAATTGCCTCATTTCCTCTTACCCTGCGCTTTCTGCTGCTGGCGTAGCATCTCCTGCTGCTGCTTCTGCATCTCTTCGAGGCGTGCCATCCAGCCTGATTTCTTCTGGGGCTTCTTGGCGTTCTCCTTCATGGTGCGGCGTACATCCTCTTCCTTTACCCACCACTTACGGATGGCGTATGTCTGGATGATGGTGATGAGCAGCGAGAGGAAATAGTAGTAGCTGAGGCCGGCGGCGTAGTTGTTGAAGAATACAAGGAACATGAGCGGCATCAGATACATCATCCACTTCATGCCCGGCATGCCGCCGCTCTGGCTCTGCATAGTAGAGCGCGTGTAGATGATGTTGGTGGCTGTCATAAGAAGGCAGAAGAGCGAGATATGGTTGCCGAAGTATTCCGTCACCAAGGGGATGTTGCCGCTCCAAGATATGATTGCGTCAGGAGCCGCCAGGTCATGCGCCCAGAGGAACGACTGTCCGCGAAGCTCGATACAGTTGGGGAAGAACGTGAACATGGCGAAGAGAATAGGCATCTGGAGCAGCATCGGCAGGCATCCCGACATGGGACTTGCACCTGCCTTGCTGTAGAGTGCCATCGTCTTCTGGTTGCGGATCATGGCGTTGTCGTTGCCGGGATACTTCTCGTTGATTTCCTTGATGTCCGGAGCGAGGATACGCATCTTGGCCTGTGAGACGTAGCTCTTGTAGGTGAGCGGGAAGAGCACGAGCTTAAGAAGTATGGTGAGCACGAGGATCACGATGCCGTAGTTCCAGCCGAAGCTTCCGAGGAAGTTGAAGACGGGGATCACTATGAGGGTGTTGATCCAGCGGAAGATGGGCCATCCCAGCGGGATGAGCTTGGTGAGCTTGAGATTCTCGTCCTCATATGTATGCTTGTCAATCTTGTTGAGCAGCGGATATAGGTTCGGGCCTATATAGAAATTGAATCCTGCGGGATTCTCGGCGTTCCAGTCGTAGTCGTTCACTTCTGCGTCGGCGGTAAGCGACTTAAGGTAGACACTGCCCTTCAGCACCTCGCTGTTGAAGTCGGCGGAATTGAAGCTCTTGTCTGAGATGAGGACAGAGGAGAAGAACTGGTTCTTGAAGGCGATCCACTTGAGTTTCTGCTGGCGTTCCTTGCTCTTGTTTGAGCTCTCCGACATCTCCTCGACGCTGCCACCGAGAAATTTGTAGGCGAGTCTTGAGTTGCGTTCCTCAAACATACGGCCCTTCTCCTGGCGGTGGATGTCCTGATGCCAGTTGACGCCGAGCTTGCGCACGTTGCTCTGCACGATGGGAGCCATGTTCTTCTGCACCACCTCCATCTTAATCATATAGGAGTCGCCTTTCGGAAGAGTGTAGCGTATTCCCCAGAAAGCGTCGGCAGAGAGGTTGAGGGCCATCAGCACGGTGCTGTCGGTCACCTCACGCGGAGTGAAGTAGAGGTCTTCGGTCGCGATCTCCTGAGGCAGGGGTAGTGTGAAACTCATCTGATTTGACTCCTTGTCAAACATCACCACCTTCTTCTTCACATTCTTGGTCTCGTCGGGATCATATTCGGTGTCGTATTTCTTGAGTTCGGCGCGAGAGATCACACCTCCCTTTGTAGAGAGGTCGAGCTTTATCACTTCGTTCTCGAGATTTATCACCTTGTCATCTCCTGTAAGGAAAGAAGCGAAGCGGCCGTAGCGGCCGATAGAGTTTGAGAGTGCGCGCACCTTGTCGATTGCGGCAGTGTGCTCGGCCTGGGTCATGGCATCCGTGTTGTTGGCTGCGATGTCTTTCCACTGCAGCTGCTTGCCGTTGACTCCGACAGTGCCGTAGATGGAGTCTCCTGCGAGGGTAAGGTGGACATCGCCGCTGTTGAGGGCTACGGCAGACGCACCGCTTTCCGTAGCTACCGGAGTGCCGTTGGAAAGGATGTTCTTTGCGAGCCATTCGCGTTCGGTGTCTGTGAAGATGGCAGGTGCAGACGGTTCCTTGTCAGCGACGGTCTGTTCCTTCTGTGCCTGCTCTTCGACTGCGGCGGGATCCGGCGATGTGAAATACATGAAGCCGAAGAAAACCAAGGCCATCAGTATTAGGCCATAGACTGTGTTCTTATCCATTGAAGGTGGCGGTATAAGTATTAGTTGTTATTGTAGAAATAGAGTTAATCTGCATGCACGTGATGGTGCGCGGATATTCGAGATGCAAAATTAATCTTTTTTTTTCAATTTCCCCCAAAAATCGATGTTTTTTTTAAGCACTTTTCTGAGAAAGGAATAGATACGCCCGCATGCTCATAGGGCGATTATATCAAAAAAAAGGAGCCCTCCCTTACCGGAAAGACTCCTTTTTATCATTTTATTGTATATGGAATTACTTGAAGCGGCGGTTGCCCTGGAGGGCGGGACCGGCTGCGGTCTCGGCAGCCTGCTTCTTGGCGAGCGAGCGCTTCAGGATGGCGTAAGCCACCGGAGCGGCGCAGAAGAGGGAGCAGAATGTGCCGACTACTACACCGTAGATCATGGCGAATGTGAACGAACGGATCGTGTCGCCACCGAGGAAGAAGATGCAGAGGAGCACCAGAAGGGTGGAGAACGATGTCATGATCGTACGGGTAAGTGTGGTGTTGAGCGACTTGTTGAAGGTCTCGTAACGGTCTTCCTTCGGATATACCTTCATCATCTCGCGGATTCGGTCGAATACCACCACGGTATCGTTGATCTGGTAACCGATGATGGTAAGCACGGCGGCGATGAACGACTGGTCGATCTCCATAGAGAAGGGGAGGAAGCCCCAGCAGAGGGAGTAGAATCCGATGATGAGGAATGCGGTGAGCGCCACAGCGCAGACTGCACCTACAGAGAAGGCGATGTTGCGGAAGCGGAGAAGGATGTAGAGGAACATACAGAGCACCGCGATGCCGACTGCCCAGTATGCGTCGCGCTTCATGTCGTCGGCCACGGAAGGACCTACCTTCTGAATCGAGATGATACCATGGCTTTCGTCGCTAACTGAGAATGCGTTCTTGTCCATCACCTGACCCTGAGCGTTGGTAAGCTCGGGCTGCAGACCCTTGTAGAGGAGATCGGTGATCTCATTCTCGATGCCTTCGCTCTCGTCGTCGATCTTGTAGCTGGTGGAGATACGCACCTTTGTGTCGTTGTCGATGGTGATGACACCTACGCTGACAGTCTTGTCGCCGGCTGCCTCCTGAAGCTGAGTAAGCAGACGCTCCTGGATGTCGGAGGGAACCACATTCTTCTCAAACTGAACCACATAGTTGCGGCCACCGGAGAAGTCGATACCCTGATTCATGCCGCGCACCAAAAGCGAAACCACTGAGATGACGATGAGGAGACCCCATACGAGCATAGCGGCCTTGGTCTTGCCGAGGAAGTTGATCTTGGTGTTGGTGAAGAGGTTGCGGCTGATGCCGGTGTCGAATGTCATGTTGGCGCAACGGCCATTGGCTGTGATGAGGTCAAATGCGATGCGGGTCAGGAAGACTGCTGTGAAGAAGGAGCAGACGAGACCGATGATGAGGGTCGTAGCAAAACCCTTGATCGGGCCTGAACCGAAGATAAGGAGGATCACGCCGGTGATGACCGAAGTAAGGTTGGAGTCGAAGATCGCGGAAAAGGCGTTGCTGTAACCTTCGGAGATAGCCTGACGGAGTTTCTTGCCGCTCTTGAGCTCTTCCTTGGTGCGCTCGAAGATAAGCACGTTGGCGTCGACCGCCATACCAAGGGCAAGCACGATACCGGCGATACCGGAAAGTGTCAGCACTGCCTGGAGCGATGCGAGGATACCGAGAGTGAAGTAGAGGTTGAGCATGAGGCCTACGTTAGCCACAAGACCCGGGATGACGCCGTAGATGGCGATCATGAAGATCATGAGGAGCACGAGAGCCACGATAAAGGAGATGAACCCCTGCTGGATGGCCTCGGCACCGAGGCTCGGGCCGATCACGTTGTTGGAGACAACGTCAACCTTAGCAGACATCTTACCTGACTTAAGCACATTGGCGAGGTCGTTGGCCTCTTCGGGAGTGAAGTTGCCGGTGATCTCCGAGCTGCCGCCAGTGATCTCGTTGTTTACGTTCGGGAAAGAGTATACATGCTCGTCGAGGACGATGGCGATCGGGCGGCCGATGTTGCTGCGTGTGATGGTGGCCCACTCGCGTGCGCCGCGGTCGTTCATACGCATGTTGACGGTGTTTCCGCGCATGTTGTCGTATTCCGAAGAAGCGCTTGTCACGGCGTCGCCCTGAAGTGCAGGTTCACCCTTGAGGGCGATCAGCTGCCAGTAGGGAGTGGTCTTGTACTCGCCGTTGCCCTTGGGGATAGGATTGCCCTGTGCGTCAGCAACGGGAACGTCGACAGGCTTCACCTCCCAAGCAGCGTGGAAATCGCTGGGGAGTTTCTGCTTCGCGAGGTCTGAGTTGAGGATGGAGTCAACGAGGTTGCGGTTGGCGGGAGCCACAAAACCGATCACCGGGCTACCGGAGCGCTGAGAGCCGCCGAGAAGCTGGATGAGGTTAAGGTGGTTGATGGTGTCCTGAGCGGCGTAAGCCATCGCGAAGTTGTTGAGGTCGGAAGCGATCTCGTTGTAGTTGTAGACCTCGAAGAACTCAAGGTTGGCGCTTGACTTAAGAAGTTCGGTCACACGTTCCGGCTCCTTAACACCCGGGAGTTCGAGAAGGATCTGGCCCTTCTTGTCCTGAAGTTTCTGGATGTTGGGGGCAACGACACCGAACTGGTCGATACGAGTGCGGAAGATATTGAATGCAGCGTCCACCTGGCTGTCGACCTGGCTGTTGAGAGCTTCTGTCACCTCGCCGTTGGAGGAACCGCTCTTGATCTTGCCGAGGAACTCCCCTTCGCGAGTGAAGAGGCTTGCCATGGTGCCGGGCTGGAAGTAGGAGGCGAACTTATTGATGAAGTCCTTATCGGAGGTCTTGGCGCCGGCGGCCTTGGCCTTGTCGATGGCTGCGTTAATTTCCTTGAGCTGCTGCTCGCCGGCGGCGAACTGACGGAGAATGTCGGGGACGGAGATCTCGAGGACCACGTTCATACCACCCTTGAGGTCGAGGCCGAGGCCGATTTCCATCTGGCGCACCTGGTTGTAGGTGTAACCGAGGTAAACCTTCTCCTTGTCGATAGAGTCGTTGTACTGCTTCAGACTCTGTTTGTAGACATCATTTGTCACGTCTGAAGTGCCGGCTGCCTTCGTCGCGTACTCGTTGGCCAGTTTCTCATAGTGTGATGTCACAAACGAGAAAGAGATGTAGAATCCGCAAATCAGGACAAGCAGCACAGCAATCGTGCTGATAAAGCCTTTGTTCTGCATTTTGTTGTTCTGAGTTTTATTGTTATTTTGTTAATTTTCAGAAAAATACGTTGACGACATAGGCGAGATGACCCCGATGGGGCCATCTGCCTACGCTTTTCAACTTGCAAAGATACAACTTTTTCCGCTAATTAGCAAAAAAATAATAATAATTGAGAATTGAGAATTGAGAATTGTGGACTGAGGGCATCACGAAGCGCCTCTCCGAGGCTACTGATCCATTTGCATTACCCCGGGCTTGAAGTCCGGGGGGGTCGATACAATATCAGCTCTCCGAGCTGAGCAATCGCCTTTGTTGAAGCCCGGGGGTTCGATACAATATCTGCTCCACGAACTGAGCCGTGAGCCCGGACTGAAGTCCGTAGGATTAACCACGACAGTTCGGGGCGGTTGGGAAACCGCCTACCCATAATGCCATTCTCAATTCTCAATTCTCAATTAGATGGCGGAGGATCCAGTCGAGATGGCCGCGTTCGGTGGCTTCGGAGGTCCAGTGCTCGTTGATGGGGGTGAGAAGGGCTTCCTTCGGGGAGGTGATGACATTGTAGACGGCGTAGCTGGTGGTCGGAGGACAGGTGTCATCGTTGTAGCCCCAGGTCATGTAGACGGGACATTTCACACGGCGGGCGAAATTCACTACGTCATAATATGCCATGGTGTTGAGCTTCTCGGGGGTGTCCATACCGTCGACGCGGAGGAAATGGGGATACCCCCCTGCCCTGCCGCCCTTGTATCCGGCCATGTCGCTGAGGGCGGGATGGTTGGCGACGCAGGCCGTCACACGTTTGTCGAGTCCGGCGGTCACGATGGCGAGGGCTCCACCCTGGCTGCCACCCTGCAGCACGACGTTCCTGCCGTCCCATTCGGGGAGCGTGGTCAGGAAGTCGATAGCTCGGACGCATGCGAGATAGACCCTCTTCATATAATAGTTGTCCTTATTGTCGAGTCCATTCTGCAGATAACCGTTCTCGCGCCCGCTGAATGCCTTGCTGATCTCCTTGAAGGCCTCGTCGGTCATCTCGGGGTTAAGTCCATGAATCTCCATCTCGAAGCGGATGCAACCGTTCTCACCGTAGTAGCGGTGGCGCAGCGGTTCCTTGATGGTCTTGATGCCGGCGCCGGGGGGACAGAGCACGATGGGGCATGAACCGGGTTTGGCATCTTTCGGGATGAAGAGATATCCGTAGATGGACTGACCTTGCTTGCTTACTGTAAGGTTTACGAGCCAGCAGTCCATCTTGTCGGTGGTGTATTTGGGAGAGGGAGTCATCTTGAAGTCGAGTGGCACATCGGATAGTTCCTCGAGGTTCTTATTCCAGAAAGCATCGAAATCCTTCGGCATCTCGGTATAGGGTTCGATTTTCTCGGGGGAGAATCCTAGTTTTATGTGGTGCTTGTAGACTGTGCCGTCAACATCTGCCGAGAGACGGAGGTCGCGGAAACCGGGAGTCTTCATCGTACCGGTCTTGATTGAGGCGCGGCCGTTCTTGAGGAGGGTCTCCCCTTTCGAGTCGGCGGGCATCATGTCGCCGCCAATCTCATAGGTAAGTTTGACGCCGTCGACGGGCACACCATATTTATATAGCTGCACGTCGACAGTCGGGTTCTCACCGGTTTTGTAGAGCCAGTCGGCATGGTCTGGGACAGTGACCCAGAGCACGTCGCTGCGGTAGGGGTAATTCTCGGCAGAGGAGGAGATTGCGAGGGTTAAGAGGGTTAAGAGGTTTAAAAGGTTTAGTAAGTATCCGAGGCTTAGAGGTTTCATTGTCAGGTTAATTTTTGGAGCCGGACCAAGGTCCGGACACAGAAACAAACAAATTATCCGGAAATGGAAAAGGCCCTGCCCTTAAGGGGCGGGGCCTTCTAAATTATCTGCTACATACAATTATGCAATGTGCATTATGAAGTATGCATCATTATCAGAGCTTCGGGCCTGCGGCTACGAGTGCCTTGCCTTCGTCGTTGGTAGTGAACTTGTTGAAGTTCTTGATGAAGCGGGCTGCGAGGTCTTCTGCCTTCTTGTTCCATTCAGCGGGATCAGCGTAAGTGTCGCGCGGATCGAGGATCTTGGGATCTACTCCGGGGAGTTCGGTAGGAACTACGAAGTCGAAGTAAGGAATGGTCTTTGTAGGAGCCTTGAGGATGTCGCCGCTGAGGATAGCGTCGATGATGCCGCGGGTATCCTTGATGGAGATACGCTTGCCTGTGCCGTTCCAGCCGGTGTTCACGAGGTAAGCCTTGGCACCGCTCTTCTGCATGCGCTTAACGAGCTCTTCACCGTATTTAGTGGGGTGGAGGCTGAGGAACGCTGCGCCGAAGCAAGCGGAGAATGTCGGAGTAGGCTCTGTGATGCCGCGCTCTGTGCCGGCGAGCTTAGCGGTGAAGCCGCTGAGGAAGTAGTACTTGCACTGCTCGTCGTTGAGGATGGACACGGGAGGAAGAACGCCGAACGCGTCAGCTGAGAGGAAGATGACCTGATCAGCAGCCGGACCCTTGGAAACGGGGCGGACGATGTTCTTGATGTGATAGATAGGATAAGAAACGCGGGTGTTCTCTGTCACGCTCTTGTCAGCGAAATCACATTCGCCGTTGACAACGGTAACGTTTTCGAGAAGCGCGTCACGCTTGATAGCGTTGTAGATATCGGGCTCGCTCTCCTTGTCAAGGTTGATGACCTTAGCGTAGCAGCCGCCTTCGTAGTTGAATACGCCCTCGTCGTCCCAGCCGTGCTCGTCGTCGCCGATGAGCTTACGCTTCGGGTCGGTGGAAAGGGTAGTCTTGCCTGTGCCGGAAAGACCGAAGAAGATAGCTGTGCTGGTCTCCTCCATGTTGGTGTTTGCGGAGCAGTGCATGGAAGCGATGCCGCGGAGGGGGTTGAAGTAGTTCATCATGGAGAACATACCCTTCTTCATCTCGCCGCCATACCAGGTGTTGATGATCACCTGCTCTTTGTCGGTGATGTTGAAGGCGACGCAAGTCTCGGAGTTGATGCCGAGTTCCTTGTAGTTCTCAACCTTAGCCTTGGAAGCGTTGTAGACTACGAAGTCAGGTTCGAAGTCCTTGAGTTCCTCCTCAGTAGGACGGATGAACATGTTGGTCACGAAGTGAGCCTGCCAAGCCACCTCCACGATGAAGCGTACCTTGAGGCGTGTAGCTGCGTTTGCGCCGCAGAAGAGGTCGACTACGAAAAGTTCCTTGTCGGAGAGTTCGTCGATAGCGATCTTCTTGAGCTGGTCCCATACTTCGGTAGTGATGGGCTTGTTGTCGTTGGGATACTCGGGAGTGTTCCACCATACAGTGTTTTCTGTAGTGGCGTCCTTAACGAGGTATTTGTCTTTGGGGCTGCGGCCAGTGTAGACGCCTGTCATCACGTCGATAGCGCCGAGGCTTGTGGGGATACCCTTTTCATAGCCTTCGAGGCCGGGCTTTGTTTCTTCAATGAAAAGCTGATCGTAGGAAGGGTTGTGGATGATTTTCTTCACACCCTTGATCCCGTAGCGGGACAAATCTAACTCTGCCATATTGTCAAGTTGATATTTTTGGGTTTATGATATTTCTTTTTTTCGACCATCATGACGCAGGTGGTCATAATGATAACAATCTTCTCCTTAATTTTGCGACAAAATTAATGAAAAATTAGCATTTCAGCAAATCTATCCGCCAAAAAGAACCATTCTTAATTATTTTTAACCAGTCTGAAGTCTTAAGTCTTAAGTCTTGAGTCTTCAGTCTTGAGTCTTCAGTCTTAAGTCTTAAGTCTTGAGTCTACAGTCTTGAGAATAATCCATGCGGCTTGTCCGCAATCTCAAGACTGAAGACTGAAGACTCAAGACTCATATCAGGGGGGAGGGAATTGGAGGATTGGGGATTTTTGATTAATTTTGCGACATGAAGAAGGAAAAGTTTTCTATCAGGAAGAGGATGCGGTCGTTCGGATATGCGTTTGCCGGTATCGGAACACTGCTGCGGGATGAACATAATTCACGTATCCATGTGCTTGCGATGGTGTGCGCTGTCGCGCTTGGTTTTGTGCTGGATATATCCGCCACTGAGTGGTGTGTCGTGGCGTTGTGCTGCGGCGCGGTGCTGATGGGGGAGGCGATGAACTCAGCGGTGGAGGCGCTGGCCGACCTTGTGAGTCCGGAGTTTCATCCGCTGGTAAAGAAGGCGAAGGATGTGGGGGCGGCCGGAGTGCTCATGATGGCGATAGGGGCGGCAGCAGCCGGACTGATTATCTTCCTGCCAAAACTCGTTCAATTATTTTAGGGTTAGGGTGTACGGCTTTATGCTATATCATAGAACACCTCTCCGAGCTGGGAAAGACACATCAATTATGAATTATGAATTATGAATTAATTAAACTATGATCGCGATAATCAACGGACCAAATTTGAATATGCTTGGCAGGCGGGATCCGGCAGTGTACGGCAGCCGTACTTTCGAGGATTTCCTGCCGGAGGCGGAAGATTTAGTGCTTGAACTCACCTACGGGCAGGGGGCGCTGGAGTATTTCCAGTCAAACAGCGAGGGAGAGATAGTAAGCCGTATTCAGGAACTCGCTTTCGACCCTGTCTGTCAGGGGATAGTGCTAAATCCGGGGGCGTATGCCCACTATTCGTATGCGATTCACGACGCGGTGGAGATGGCACCGGTGCCAGTGATAGTAGTACACATATCCAATATACACGCGCGTGAGGAGTTCCGACATAAGGATGTGGTGGCAAGCGCGGCGAAGGGCACCATCTGCGGCCTCGGCCTCGACGGCTACCTCCTCGCAATCCGCTCAATATTGAGGAGAAATGAAATATGAGATTGAATCGGGGATCGACGCTTACGTCGACTCCCACATTTCGGAGGAGCCGGAGCTGCTGCGACAGCTCACCAGAGAGTCTTATCTGCGGCTCATCAACGGACGGATGGTGTCGGGACATCTGCAGGGACGACTCCTGAAGATGCTCACACAGCTGTGCGCCCCAAAGCTCGCCGTGGAACTTGGCACCTTCACCGGCTATTCAGCCCTATGCATCGCCGAAGGACTGCCCGAGGATGGACACCTTGTGACTATCGAGGTAGACGACGAACTGGAGGATTTCATACGCCGACAGCTCGACGCGTCGGAGCATGGCGGCAAGGTAGAACTCCGCATAGGACCGGCTCTCGACATCTGCAGGGAGTTTGCCGACGAGTCGGTGGATATGATCTTCATCGACGCCGACAAGCGGCAATATCCCGCTTATCTTGAGGAAGCGGCACGTATGCTGCGGCCGGGAGGACTCATCATAGCCGACAACACGCTCTGGTCGGGACATGTCTGCGATCCGGCGTATGAAAACGATCCGCAGACGCGGGGTGTCAGTACCTTTAATGAAAAGGCGGCATCGCTCCCGGGGTTCGAGACAGTGATTCTTCCTTTCCGCGACGGAATAAGCCTTCTCAGGAAATGCATAATGCATAATTCATAATGCATAATTCTTTATAATGCATTCCTACTTATTAATCCAATCACATCTACAAAATGCCATTTAGAACTTATTCCAACTATTGTGCGTTATGTAGGTAGCAGAATAATCAAGATGCAGAGTAATTATGCATTATGAATTGTGAATTATGCATTAATCGAAATTCTGAATTATGAATTATGAATTAAACAGAAATGACTATGGAATCTAAAAGACAAGCTAAGATATCAAGACTTATCCAGAAGGAACTGAGCGAGATTTTCCGCCGGCAGACAGCCGCCATGGGCAATGTACTCGTATCCGTGAGCGCAGTGCGCGTCTCACCCGACCTATCTGTGGCAAAAGCATATCTGAGCATCTTCCCTCCCGAAAAGAGCAACGAGATACTCGAAAACATCAAGAAGCAGAGCAAGACCGTGCGCTACGAGCTGGCACAGGCCGTGAAGCAGGTGCTCCGCAAATGTCCCGACCTCGCTTTTTACCTTGACGACTCCCTCGACTACGCCGAGAACATCGACCGCCTGCTGGCAAGCGACCCCATCAAGGGGACTGCCGATGACTACGTAGATCCGGATGACGTTAAGAAGAGTTAAGGGTTAAGAGTTAAGAGTTAAGGGTTAAGGGTTAAGTATTAAACAGTGAACAATAAGTAAAGTATCACGAAGCGCCTCTCCGAGGCTACTGAGCCCTTGGCTTGACCCCGGGCTTGATGCCCGGGGTTTCGACATGATGACAGCTCTCCGAGCTGAGCAATAGTATTTGTTGAAGCAATTATGCTTTATGAATTACGGACTACGCAAAACGTAAAACGCATAACGCATTGAAGTCTATACCTTTTATCATTGCGCTGCGGTATCTTTTCGGTAAGAAATCGCATAGCGCGGTCAACGCCATCGCGTTAGTCTCGGTGGCAGGGGTCGCCGTGGCCACTGCCGCCGTGGTGTGCGTGCTATCCGTCTTCAACGGTTTTCAGTCTGTCCTCACAGAACGCCTTGATACCCTCTCGCCCGACCTCATGGTCACACCGCTTCGCGGAAAGACCATAGCCAACGGCGACTCACTGGCCGCCGAAATCGGAAAGATCAAGGGAGTCGCCGTCGCAACCCCCACACTGACCGACAACGCGCTCGGTTTCTACAACGGCAGAGAGACTCCGATTGTCCTTAAGGGGGTAGTACCGGAAGAATATTCCAAGGTGACGGCCATCGACTCTCTGCTCGTGGCCTCAGGATCCACGCTTCAGAACGCCGAGACCCCGAATCCGGCACTCCTATCGATAGGTCTCGCCTACAAGCTGGGGATGTTTGACTATTCGGAACCTCTCATGGTGTTCGCCCCGAAAAGGACCGGCAGATTCAACCCGGCCAATCCCGCCGCAGCCTTCGTGATGGACTCGGTATACGTGGCCGATGTCTTCCAGTCGCTGCAGGACACATATGATGAAAACACCATCTTCACCGACATATCGCTCGTGCGCGACCTCCTTCTCTACGACCGGGAGGCGACCGCAATCGAGATCCGCGTGGCACCGGGAACCGACACGGGGCGCCTGCTCAAAGAGATCTCTGCGAAAGCCGGACCTGAATACAGCGTCAAAGACCGCCTGATGCAGCAGCAGCTCAATTTCCGTATGGTGCAGATAGAGAAGTGGATGACATTCCTACTCCTTTTCTTCATCCTCGTCATCGCGTCCTTCAACATAGTGAGCACACTATCGATGCTCGTGCTCGAGAAACAGGATTCCATGCAGACGATGTCGGCCATCGGCATGGCAAAGCATCAGATCGCCGCCGTGTTCCGCTGGGAGAGCGTGCTCGTCTCCCTCTTCGGGGCCCTCATGGGGCTGGCCCTCGGAGCCCTGCTGTGTCTGCTGCAGGAGAAGTTCGGATTCATCACCATTGCCAACGGCAGCATTGACGGAACGGATATGCCGTATCCGGTGCGTCTGCAAGCTATGGACCTGCTGATCACACTCGCGCCCATAGCCTTCATCACGGCCATATGCGCGTGGGTAGCGGGGTCTTTCGCAAGGTCACGGTTTTGAGTTTTCAGTCTTAAGTCTTAAGTCTTTAGTCTTAAGTCTTCAGTCTTCAGAGTAACCCAAGCGGCTTGTCCGCTATCTTAAGACTTAAGACTGAAGACTGAAGACTTAAAATTATCGTTTTGCTAAAAAATTTTGCGCCGAATATTGTTTGTTTACAATTTTTATATTAACTTTGCAAAAAGAAGTCGCATTTCCAATATCCGATGCTTGAAGAGGTATTGAAAAATGCGAGAATACTTATAAACAGAACCGAATCTAAAAACAAGACAACAACAATCATGGAAAAGGTCGATAATCTTGACAGAAAGATCCTGAACATCATCATGAACAACGCCCGTACGCCGTCGAAGGACGTGGCCATCGTATGCGGCGTATCCCGCGCGGCAATCCATCAGAGAATCCAGCGTCTCATCGAAATGGGGGTAATCACCGGATCGGGCTATGACGTAGACCCGAAGAAACTCGGCTACAACACCTGCACTTATGTAGGCGTGAAGCTTGAGAAAGGATCGATGTACCGCGGCGTGGTAGCCGATCTCGAAAGCATTCCCGAGGTTGTGGAGTGCCACTTCACCACCGGCCCGTACTCAATGCTCATGAAAGTGTTCGCTCGCGACAACCAGCACCTCATGGAGCTCCTCAACGACCGTATCCAGCACATCAAGGGCGTCACCGAGACCGAGACCCTCATCTCGCTCGAGCAGTCTATGAACCGTCAGATCAAGCTTGAAACAGACGATGCAAAATAAAAAGACAACCATCTACACCATAGTGGCGGCTCTGCTCTTAGCAGTGGTCGCCTTTATGTTTTTCTTCCCCGACGCAATGGAGGGAAGAGTGCTGCAGCAGCACGACATACAGCAAGGACTCGCCAACGGCCACGAACAGCAGACCTTCAAGGCAGAGACCGGGGAAAGCACCCGCTGGACCAACTCCCTATTCGGCGGCATGCCGACCTTCCAGATCTCGCCATCCTATCCGGCCAACGACCTCCTTTCCTGGATACAGAGCGTCTACATGCTCGGTCTCCCCTCTCCCGCCAACCTCCTCTTCGGCATGATGCTGGGATTCTTCATCATGTGCCTATGCATGAAGATGCGCTGGAGCGTGGCCCTCTTCGCCTCCCTCGCATGGGGATTCTCTTCCTACTTCATAATCATCATCGGAGCAGGCCACATATGGAAATTCCTGACGCTATGCTACATACCCCCTACGATCGGCGGCGTGATACTCGCCTACCGGGGTAAATGGCTCGCCGGAGGGGCGCTTACCGCACTCTTCTCCGCGCTTCAGCTTATGAGCAACCATCCACAGATGACCTACTACTTCCTCTTCGTGATGCTCGCCATCGCCATCGCCTGGCTATGGATAGCCATCAAGGAGAAGACCGTAGGCAAATGGGCGGCTGCCACCGGCATCCTCATAGGATGCGGCCTCATAGGCGTGGCGGCAAACTCTCCGAGCCTCTACAGCTCGCTCGAATACAGCAAAGAGACGGTACGCGGCCGCGCCACCGACATCACCGACCCTAACGCTCCGGCGGCAGCCGGCATGGACCGGCAGGCCATCACGGCATGGAGCTACGGCATCGACGAGACATGGAGTCTGCTGATCCCTAACGTGAAGGGAGGAGCGACACTCAAACCCACCGCAGGAGAAAACCGCATCAAGAGCGTCTCCGAGACCGACATGGGAGCCGACCGCTACCTAAGTCCGGAGGAAATGCAGTTCGCAGGGCAGTTCCCGCAGTATTTCGGCGACCAGCCGATGACCAACGGACCTGTATATGTCGGAGTCTTCGTGCTTCTGCTCGCCATCCTCGCGATGTTTGTCGTCGAAGGAGAATGGGAGACTCCCATGAAATGGGCACTCTTCGCCTCCACCATATTCACGATCATGCTTAGCTGGGGCCACAATTTCAATGCACTGACCGACTTGATGATCGATAACTTCCCGGGCTACAACAAATTCCGAACGGTAAGCTCCATACTGGTAGTGGCTGAGTTCTGCATTCCGCTCTTGGCCGCTCTTTGCGTACGCCAGATCATAAAGACCGAAGACTTCTTCAAGCAGAACAAATGGACCGTCATATGCGTGATGGGCGTCGGAGCCTTCGTCTGTCTGCTCGGTTGGATCTCTCCCTCGGTATTCGGAGCACCATGGTCGGATTCCGAATTCGGTTATCTGAACGAGGCCGGAGCATTCTCCAATCCCGCTTATGCCAACGTGATGAAGGGCATCGAGGCCGGACGACTCGGACTCGTCTCGACCGACGCCATGCGTTCACTGATCTTTATCCTTCTTGGATGCGCCCTTCTTTTCCTTTGGGACAAGAAGATCATCAAGAACGCATCAGTATGGGCATGCTGTCTTGCCGCGCTTGTTCTTATCGACCTCTATACAGTAGACAAGCGCTATGTCGACTCCGACAACTTCCTTACCGCCGAGAGCGACGAAGCCGCTTTCGTGCCCACCGAAGCCGACCTCGAAATCCTCAAGGACAAGAGCAACTACCGAGTGATGGACATACCGGGCTTCTCCTCGGCCCGCAGCAGCTATTTCCACAAGACAATCGGCGGCTACCACGCTGCAAAGCTGACCCGCTACAACGACCTCATAGAGCATCAGATATCCAAGGGTAACCCCTTCGTATTGAACATGCTCAACGCCAAATACATCCTCTCCGACGGAGGATATACCGTTAACACCGAGGCCTTCGGCAACGCATGGCTTGTAGACACGCTGACCTATGTCGGCACTTCCAAGGAAGAGATGGAAGCTCTTTCCGACCTTACGAACCGCAACACGGCCGTCGCAGACAAAAAATTTGCCGATGTCATAGGCACTCCCCTGCCGATCGCGGCCGGCGACACCATCTACGAGACCTCGTATGCGCCCAACAAGCTCACCTACAAGGCCCATACCGCCAAGGGTGGCATAGCCCTCTTCTCGGAGGTGTATTTCCCCTGGGGATGGAAGGCGACGGTCAACGGAAAGGAGACACCCATCGGCCAGGCCGACTACGTGCTCCGTGCGCTGCGTCTGCCGGCAGGCGACTCCGAAATCGTCATGACGTTTGATCCGGAACCAGTGAAGAAAGCCAATGCAGTGTCGATAGCATCCGTCATCCTGATCTACCTTCTCGCCCTCGGAGCCATAGCCCGCTGGATCTACGGACTTTTAAGAGCCAAAACGAACAATGAGAGGTAGGGACGCACGGCCCGTGCGTCCGCGTGAAGTCGAAACGAATGCGTAGCCTATTATGAATTATGCATTATGAATTACGCATTATTGAGAGATTGGATAAGGAGATGGCGCCATACCAGGGGGTATGGCGTTCATTCCCCTTTGGCTTTCCGCATAGTGAAGGAGTGCATCCGTCCGGATGAGCGCTACGGTTTCTACTGCGATCCCTATCTCGACTTCGAGTATCATGAAGACCGCCGAGGATTACGCCGGGCCCGCATGATCATCCGTCTGCTGCATCTGCTGCGCCCTGCCCATGTATGGATGCCGGACGCCGATAAACGCATCGTCACAGCCATACGGATGATCATGCCGAAACTGCGCATGGCCACACATAAGGAGTGTCCGAAAGACACCGACTTCATCATCGCCTTCGACCAAAAGGATATCGCAGCACTATGGCACAAGATGGATGCCATGGAAGAATGCGGATTGCTGGCTTTCCGCCCTTCGGGAGAGATTTCAGACGGGGTCACTCTCGAATTCGAATCCAAGGACTTCTGTATATTCCTGAGGCGAACAGGTATGCAAAAAATTACATATGAAATATGACTTCTCTCCAGGACTTTGAAGCTTATCTCGCGCTCGAACGCGGCATGTCGGGCAACACATGCGAGGCATATGTCTCAGACGTATGCCATCTTCTCGAGTATCTCGAGGACGAGGGTATAAATCCTGCCGAGACAACCGAGAAGGATCTGCATGGCTTCATCTGCACCCTCCGCGACATAGGCATCGGCCCCCGAAGTCAGGCGCGTATCCTGTCGGGAATAAGAAGTTATTTCAAGTTTCTGAAACTTACAGGAGTAATAGAGAATAATCCGACTGACTTGCTTGAGTCTCCCCGACTGGGAAGACATCTGCCGGAGGTGCTAAGCACTGCCGAGATCGACATGATGATAGATCAGATTCCTGACGATAAGGAGGAGTCGCTGCGCAACCACGCCATAATAGAGACGCTGTATGGAAGCGGACTTCGCGTGTCGGAGCTGATTGACGCCCGGCTCTCCCGTCTCAGTTTCGACGACGGATGCTTGATAGTGGAGGGAAAAGGAAGCAAGCAACGGATAGTGCCTGTCTCGCCCGTAGCGATGGATCTTATAAAGGATTATCTGCCTCAACGGGCACGTCTCAATATCAAATCAGACTCGCAAGACATAATCTTCCTCAACCGTCGGGGAGGAAAGATGTCGAGGGTCATGGTATTTTATATCATCCGCGACCTTGCGGCCGCCGCCGGAATCCTGAAGACCGTCTCGCCCCACACCTTGCGCCACAGTTTCGCCACTCACCTGCTTGAAGGAGGCGCATCGCTCCGCGTCATTCAGGAACTTCTCGGCCACGAATCGCTCGAAACCACCGAGATATACGTCCATCTCGACCGCTCGCGTCTACGCAAGGAACTTCTCTCCCACCATCCACACTACCGTAATAATAATGCATAATGCATAATGCACTCTCGGGCTCTCGGTCGCCGTCTTTTTATTTGGAACAACGGGATTTTTTTCGTAATTTTGCACTGATAAGTGCAGAAAAATGCAAAAATCAACACAAATCCGCACTTTCCAGTGTTAAGGTGCTTGCTTGCTACGTCTACACCGCTGGTAAAATAGAGTAATATGGCTGATAATTATCTTGAAAGACGGATGGAAGAGCTGCGGAGCGGCAAGCTGGCGGTAAAGAAAGCCATCCCGGGCATAAGGCCGAAAGCAAGGCGCGTATTGGTAGCCGGCGGTTGCCACGGAGATGCCAGAGAGAAGGCCCTTGAATACCGCAAAGCAGGTTGCAGGGTAGCCGTCTTCGATTCAGACGAGAAGACAGGAAAACAAATGGCCTACCAACACGGCATCCGCTTCCACAATATTGATCCTGACAATGAAGAAGCCCTAAAAAAAGAGATTTGCTCATTGCTAAATGCATGGCGAGGAATCGAAATCATATTCACAAATGAGAAGAATTTCAGACTTTTGGATACTCTTGTGGATAATTGGAAAGAAAAGCTTCCCATTAAGGACGAATCCCCCACTATGATTGTTATATTATAAAAAAAGGAAATTATATGAATACCGAAATAATTGTTACACTTGAAAACGGAGCTGACAGCAACTTGATCAGCAGCATAATCGAAAATATCAAGGGTGTGCTAAAGGCATCCGTACAAAAAGATTATAAAAACGAGAAAGATACTCGTCATGAGGAATGGATGCAAAAAATCAACGAATTAAGCAAAGGCTTTGATCCATCATTGATTGACATGAATGATGAGAGAACAAGATACATTATGTCGAAATGAAAAAAATATTTCTTGACACCAACTTCATTATCGATTTTATCCTGAGGGAAGACTACAGGCCTACATGCAAGAAGCTTCTTGATAAGGGAGATCTTAATGGGAAATGGTTTTATGTAAGTTTTCTATCAGTTGCCAACTTTGCATACATTGCCAGAAAAGTTCCAAAAGATCAGTTATATAGATACCTACAGCTTATTTCTGATTCATTCATTATCTTAGATCATAACAAAGATCAACTGGATAAAGCGATTTCATTAAAAGCTAAGGACTTTGAAGACGCCTTACAATTCCAATGTGCGAAGCAGGCCGGATGTGAATGTATCATCACAAGAAACAAAAAGGATTTTGGATTCTCTGACATACCATTGTTCACCGCAGAGGAATTTTTAGCAGAATTTAATTTAAAAATTTAACAAAATTATGGAAATAGGAGATAAATTCCCTGACGTGCTCGGAACAGACGCCCAAGGAAAAGAAGTGAAGCTTAGTGATTATCCCGGAAAGAAATTCGTATTGTATTTCTATCCGAAAGACAATACCCCGGGCTGCTCAGCCGAAGCATGCAGCCTTAACGACGGACTTGACGAACTTGCAGCCAAAGGCTATCAGGTGATAGGAGTAAGCAAGGATTCCGCAGCAAGCCATCAGAAATTCACCGATAAGTTCGGTCTTAAGTTCCCGCTCGTGGCCGACACAGACACCACACTCTGCCAGCTCGCCGGAGTATGGCAGAAAAAGAAAATGGCGGGACGCGAATACATGGGTATCGTCCGCACCACTTTCCTGCTCTCTCCTGACGGCACGGTAGAGCAAATAATCCCGAAAGTCAACACCAAGGATGCCGCCAACCAGATACTCGGATTAATTTAATATGGAAGGGAGGCTTCCTAGCCTCCATTAAAATTTTTAATGTTTATGATTTAGGGAGGCTGGGAAGCCTCCCTTCCATATCAGTCAATTTTCACGTTCTTGACGCCGTCGCCGTAGGTGATCTTCTCGCCGGGGACGTCGACAGTGACGTTTTTCATGGTGAGGCCGTCGACATGGTTGAGGGTGAAACCCTTGTCTGCACGGAAGCGGCAGTCTTCAAGCACCACATTCTGCATCGGCATCTCCGGGAGACCGTTGAAGAGGGCTGCACGTCCCGCCGAGCGGCACACAACGTCCTTGATGAAGATATTGCGGAAAGAGGGGGTTTCCTCAGTGACGGGAGGTACCGGAGCCCCGGGCTTGATACCGTAGTACAGGTCGAAGATAAGCGCGTCGCCCGGTATGTCGGTCATCTTAATATTGTCGACATAGATGTTCTCCACCACGCCGCCGCGTCCACGCGTAGACTTGAAGCGGAGACCCACGTCAGTGCCGATAAACACACAGTTCTTTGCCACGATATCCTTGCAACCGCCCGACATCTCGCTGCCGATCACAAAACCGCCGTGACCGTGATATACCGTACAGCCATCGATAAGCACATTGGAAGAAGGAACCCCACGGTCGCGTCCGTCCTTGTCCTTGCCGCTCTTCATGCAGATAGCATCATCGCCCACGTCGAAACTGCTGTTGACAAGAAGCACGTTGGTGCATGACTCTATGTCAATGCCGTCGCCGTTCTGCGCATACCAGGGATTGCGGATATTCACATTGTCGACTATCAGATTCTCACACAAGAGAGGATGCACGTTCCATGCCGGAGAGTTCTCGAAAGTCACACCCTGAAGAAGCACGTTGACGCAACCGATAAACGACACCAGCACGGGGCGAAGGAAATCATGGGCTGTCTCCAGCACCTTAGGATCGCCGGAATGCACCTTTTCCTGTATTTCCTTATCCTCGTATACTTTGAGGACATTATCATTAGGAAACCACACATCACCCTTAGCGTTGACAACACCTTTCTTTATGAGGTTTTTCCACTGGTTGTCGGTCATCTTCATCTTCTTTACCGGACGCCATGCCTGGCCATTGCCGTTGATGGTACCTTCGCCGGTGATGGAGATGTTCTTTTTCCCGCGGGCCGTGAGCGGAGACACAGCACGGTAGGTGGAAAGGCCTTCCCAGTCTGATTTTATCACCGGATAGTCAGCGAGATTATCGCTGAAGAGGATGAGGGCACCGCGGTCAAGATGCAGGTTGATGTTATGGTCGAACACGATCGGGCCTGTATACCAGATTCCCTCGGGAACGATGAGATGGCCGCCTCCCTTGGATGAGAGATGAGCGATCGCATCTTCGAAGGCCTTCGTATTGAGTGTCACGCCGTCGTTGACACCGCCGAAGTCCGTAATTTTCACACTGTAGTCAGGTACGGAGAACTCCTTCACCTGATTGATCTTCACGGGAAGATCCTCATAATACTTACTGTAGTCAGCGGCTTTAGCTGATACCGCCGCAAGGCACAAAGCCACAGCAGCAAAAATCACCTTTTTTAATTTTATCATGTTTATATAGGTTAGTTATAATATCATTAAAGTGGCCGAATAGTCATTTACCAAAGAGCCAAAGTCAGACCTCCCTCAATTTCTAAATTAACATGTAGCCCCATTGCCTTAAACGCACGTGCTACAGTTGAAATATTATAGGATTGCCCACTCTCAATACGACTAACTTGAGCTTTCTTCACACCCATAAGTTCTCCCAACTCTTCTTGGGTCAGTTTCTTCTTTTTACGTGCTGATTTAATAGCCTCTCCTATATGATAGGCTTTTATCTCTGCATTTACCTTTTCTTCGAAAGCATCCCTTCTAGGAGTTCCAATTTCACCGAGATACTTATCTTCCAATTCCTCTATGTCACAATATTTCAATTTTTTCATCTTCATTAATATTTTTGATCAAACCATTGTTTACGTATTGATAAAGCCTTGTCTATTTCCCCTTTCGGTGTCTTTTGCTTTTTCTTTATAATACCATGGGTTGCAACTACAAGCGTCTCTTTTTCCTTATCCCAAAATGAAAATAACCTATAGGCTAACCCTTCCCATGATGTACGAAACTCCCAAATCTCCGTATCACCAAGTTTCTTAAACAGATCTTTATCCTTAACCCCAAAACGAACCTTACGAATATTATAAAGTATCTTTTCCCTTACTTTATCAGGTAAGGAATCCAAAAAATCCTGAGCATCTTCAAGAGTAATGAGTCTAAATATAGGCTTATCCATATACCTTTCTCATATACACATCT
>JAIDSM010000014.1 GCA_029061225.1 Muribaculaceae bacterium | reverse complement strand
CGAGGCAAGCGGAAGAAGCCCTAAGGAGTGGATCAATATCCGGGTAATGCTCGAGGCAAAGGTGCTCCTGCGCGATCCCTCACGTTCCATTCAGGAGATTAGTGAAATATTAGGATTTCCAAATCAATCGTTTTTCGGAACATTTTTCAAAAAAATGAAGGGCCTCTCCCCCTCTGCCTACCGCAACACTATACGGATTACCTAACCTCCGTCCCATCATTTTCATACCTCTTGCTTTTTCCGATATAATATTAAATACACATTTACTTTGTGTCAGACCTAAATTTCGTTCATCAGACCTCGAAGGATTTCCCGTTCGTTTTCAAGGAGAATTGAAGGGGCATAGCGGTCTCCTGTCAGAAATCCTGTTATCAGAGTCTCCGGTTCGATCTTATGACGGTTCGCTATGTAGATTACTACTTCCTCACTGCAGAGTCGCTTGATGATTTCCTTTTCCATTTTGGCTTGTCTTGTTTTCATGGTGCAAAATTATATACATAATGAGAAAAGGAATTACCCATATCCTACAAATAAATACCATATTCCCTAAGCGTAGGGGAATTTATATTTACTCTGACAACGTAAAACGTCCAACTTACAACGAAAAAACATTGATTAATCAATGTTTTTTATTAACTTTGTAAGTCAAACATCGTTTTTATGAATATCCTTAAGGTCAACAAGCCATCCGATTATTCCTCCTATTTAGGAGTCACTGACCGTCATTCGCTGGTCAGCGTTATAGAGTATGACCGGATATCGCCGGTCCCTACCACTTTGAATGACTATAGCGTCTACGGTATCTTCCTTCGTGGTGATGACCTTGTTGACCTTACATACGGCTGTGGTGTGTATGATTATAGGGAAGG
The DNA here is from genome assembly GCA_029061225.1 of Muribaculaceae bacterium. Classification (GTDB taxonomy): domain Bacteria; phylum Bacteroidota; class Bacteroidia; order Bacteroidales; family Muribaculaceae; genus Lepagella. Next base: position 40,985 of record JAIDSM010000014.1, on the reverse strand, counting down.
CACCTTGCTTGCTGTAGCTCCCGGTCAGTTAGGAGGGACTGAGGACAATGGGGAGAAGGTGAATCTCTCAGGATGGGCGTTGCTTTTCCATCCTGATCTGCTTCACGGCACTTCTCTTGAAAAGAAGATCGACAGATTCTCTTTCTTTGACTACAGCATGAACGAGGCCCTTCACATGACCGAGGAGGAAAGGGAAGCTATCGTAGGACTTCTACGTAGTATCGAGGCAGAGATCGATAGGCCGCGAGACTCTCATCAGGATACAATAATAGTCGGATACATAGAGTTGCTGCTTAATTTCTGCCAACGGTTTTACGACCGCCAGTTCATGACCCGTAAACTTGACAATACCGATATCCTGACTCGCTTTCATGAGGAACTCAAGAACTATTATTCATCAGAACTTCAACTGAAACACGGCATCCCCACCATCCAGTTTATGGCTGACAGACTGAATCTCTCTCCGAGCTACTTAGGAGACCTGATAAAACGATCGACCGGAACAAATGCAAGCAAGTATATCCAGCGGATGGTGATCCAGGAAGCGAAAAACCTGCTCTCGTCAGGTCAGAACATATCCCAGACCGCCTACAGCCTCGGATTCGACTATCCGCAGCATTTCACCCGCTTCTTCAAGCGCGAGGAAAGCATCACCCCAAAGGAATACCTCATCCGCCGTAAGTCATAGAAATACCCGTAACTTAAATTAACTTATTTTTTGATTGATTTTCTTCCTTTCTGAACATAGATTCCAGACGGTAGATTGTCAAAATCGACAGAGGTATATCGTTTTCCTGAAATATCGTATATATGATTTTCTGTTGGGTCAATTCCTGTTTCTGCATCTATGTCCTTTATGCCGGCACCGTCTATTGCCTGTTTTGACAGCAGGAATTTGAGCGGTATCTTGACGCGTTGCTGCCAATACCATTCGTTATGTCCGGCTCCTTTTGCATCATAGACGTATAGGCTTCCGTTTTCTTCGGTGTAGCCTTTGTCTCGTACGATTTCACGTGCGATGTCCTCATATTTTAGGTAGCCTGCGTCCCAGTCAATTGTGCCTTGATCCATATAAAGCCTGTGCATACCATCGGCAGGGATGTGTTCGCTCAGATATTGAAGGATAGCGTTGGCGCATACCTCATCGTCGTTCATCGTATAGTCCGGGTTGAGATTTAAGGATCCGATCCAATGTGTCGACATACATGCCGCTCCTCCAAAAGTCTCAGGATATTCGCAAAGCAGATACATTGATGCCAATGCACCCATGCTTGAACCCATAGCGAAAGTCGTCGAAACTCCGGGATTGGTATTGTAAAGGCTGTCTATAAGAGGTTTCAGTTCATCGGCGACAAATGCCGCTTCCTCATTTCCTAAGAATACATCGTTGCATGTATCGTAGATAAAGGTATTCGCTGTTTGTTCAGGTGATATGTATTCCAGTGCCTTTTCCGGAAAATAGTCGTTGGGGCGTAGCCCTTCGGTGCCTCTGTTGTTGATGCCAACTATGATGGGCATCTCAAAGTCAGGGTCATTTTGTAATTGATAACACGCCTTATCAATACCCCAGGGAACGCCCGCGAACGTAAAAGAGGCATCAAATAGATTCTGACCGTCATGGGCGTAGACTACAGGGTATAGCTTACCGGAGGACGTGTCATATTCCGTTGGAGTCCACACATCCACAATCACTGTTCCGTCAAGATTCTCTGAATCCACAGCCATACGAGTGATCTTGCCGTATGACGAAATCGGCGACGGTGATGTGATGGTCTCATACTTAGGCAATGCTGACGCTACCGATGAGACAGCAAGCGATACGGATACGATAAAGAATACCTTTGACATATTCATGTGCAGAAATTGAAGTGTGACCCTAATAAGCAAACGACCACCGTGTTTCTGTCAGTACATCCTCCCAGTTAAAAAATGCAAATGCCTCTACCTCATTGTTCCGCTAATAGCATCAAATTCATTTCTGAATATAATTGACTATCCTGTTGTCAGGATTCAATGGCGTTACGTCGTCAAGACGTAGCGAATCTACCATATGAAGTGTCCCCTTCTTGTATTTCTGGAAGTGTTCCGACGCGATATGGCTCTTATACGCTTCCTGACTGGCGTATGTCTCCAATATGGTGATGTTGCATGGATTCTCCTTGTCGGCTACTGCGTACATAGTCAGCACCCCCGGTTCTGTCTCCAGGGATATGGTACCCACTTCCATCGCATATTTCATATACTCGTCAAGATAGTTAGGGTTGACCTGTATCTTTGACAGCCTCACTATGCCGTCGGCCTGCATAGGCAGTTTCTCGCACATTTCCTTTCTCTCCTGTTTATGGCCATCTCCACAGGCATTGACAATAATTAATCCCGCAGCGATAGCAATCATTATCTTAAAGATCCTCGTCATCCTTGAATTACTGTTCGGTTTTAAATAATCCTAAAGCATTGTTCCTTAAAATATCCTCAGCATATGGACCGAGGTCGGCATCATGTAGGATTTCGTTCTTCACCTTCGCCGCCACTTTCTCTAAAATAGGAGCCGGAACAAACGGGTAGTCCGTACCAAACATTAAGTGGTCTGGAGTCGTGACAGTCAGCAGCATCTTTATAGCCTCTGTCGAAGGTCCTCCTGCAAGGTCGTAATATAACCGGGAGAGATTTCCTTCAATGTCGATTGGTCCCGTGAGTCCCTGCTGCAATAGCAGCGGATAACCACCTTTAAGGCGCGGAACTGCATAGGGCATGAACGAACCGGCGTGTGGCACGATAACCTTTATGTTAGGATAGCGCGTCATGACGTTGTGCGCCACCATATTGAGGACTGCGCGCGTGGTCTCCGCAGGATACTCATAGACAAAGATCGGTCCTCCTGTAAACGTGCTTTCATTGACCGGATTCGGTTTCACCGGGTGAAGTATTACGACAGCCCCACGTTCATCCAAGACCTTCATCAAAGGGTCATAGAAAGAATCCCCGAGATACACTCCATCTACGCTCGTAGCGAGCTTGATGCCATCGGCTCCAAGAGTATCGAGAGTGTAAATGGCTTCATCGATCGAGGCGTTGATATCAGGTTGAGGGAGTGCCGCACACCATAGGAACCGGTCAGGATTATCACGCTTCGCCTTGGCCATTCTTTCGTTGACAGAGCGGATTACCTTCCTGCTTTCATCAAGATTGCCAAACCAAGGCTGAGGCGACGACAGTGTCAGCACGCTTCTATCTATTCCCGCACTGTCCATGAAGGCTATGTGCGCTCTTTCATCCCATGATGGCAACGGATAGCCGTCTTCCATAAGGGCGTCATTGTCGGCGATATATTTAAGGTACTCATCTGTTATTACATGTGAGTGGACATCTATTGCCGTAATATTCTTTTGAGCTTCCATACCCAATATTGTAAGCATACCTATTGTGAATAAAAAATTCTGTTCATGTCATATCATTTACCGGATTGTCATGCCACGCGGAAGATAATCCTTTATTACAAGAACAAGCAATCAACCTATGCTTCCACAGAAATCGAGAAAATGGTATGAATGCCGAGATTTTGGTTATTTCGAACTTGCAATTTACAACTTGAAACAGTAATTCCATCGCTATCTTCAGAGGTTTTACGATTACTTTTAAGCCGCTGATTATGCAATAATTGAACAAAACTAATCATTAACGTGTTTTTAGAAAAAAACATATCAATTCCACTATACTATGAAAAAGACACTTATTCTCCTAAGCCTCGTCTTAGGATCGATGACAGCCCACGCTGACATCAAGGAAAACCTGATGAACCTTTTCCGCAACTATGCCAAGACCCATCAGACGACTACTGCAAAGCAATCTGAACCTTTGAAACTGAGCAAGCAAAAACAGGACTCTATCGTCAACTCCATCACAGGTCTTTATTCCACCGGCAAGATATCTGCCGACAGCGTCGTAAGCCTCGCTCTCTATCATAAGACAGGGAGTCCGGAAGTGACCGAACGATGCCTAAAGGCAGTCGCATCTGAAAATAATCTTCGCAGTGTCACAGAACTCGGCGCACTCTATGCACTCACTCCCAAATTCAAGAGCAAAGCCTCTGAAGGCGTAAAACTCCTTCAGGCAGCCGCCAACGCCGGCGACAAAGAAGCAAATGCTTACCTTGGAGTCTATTACTATAACCATAACGATTTCAAGAAGGCCAAGGCATATTTAGACAAATGCAAACCGCTGGATTCAGGAATCGGAAACACAGCGTTGGGCGGCATATATCTGCAAGGCAGGGGCGTAAAGACGGATATTCCAAAGGCAAGGGAGTATTTCCATCAGGCGGCATTACAGGGATATCCACGTGGAACCAGCCTCTACGGGCATAATCTACGGGCTACAGGAGGAGGCCCTGTCAATTATCCTGAAGCATTTTTCTGGCTATATATCGCAGGCGATCTTGGAGATGACACCGCACGCGCCACACTCGGACGTCAGCTTAACGGGGAAAGTTTCGGCGAAGGCGAGGCCGCGGAGGACGGAGAACTTGCACTCTTCTGGATTTCTACGGTCAACAGCATGCAGAACATGAAAAATGACCCATTATATAAGGAGGGATTCCTGCCGGGACTCAAGACTAAGGAAGCCGCAGCTGAAAAAGGCGACGACTGGGCACGGTTCTATCTCGGAAGCATGAATTTCAACGGCGATTACCTCAACCAGAATTATGCGCAGGCTATACACTATTACGAACCGATAGCCCGAGATGCCAAACTGCCACGTACTATCCTCGCCCTCGTCAATTCAAGACTCGCCTACATGTACAAGAACGGCAAAGGCACTAAGGCAGATTCCACCAAAGCTGCCCGCTATGCCAAAGCAGCAGCTCAATACGGAAGCATCGGTGGCTACAAGATGACGGAACATATCGATTGAGACACACATACCGAATAGAACAAAAAAGACTCAAGAGTCTTCGCCTGCAGCGAAGACTCTTTTATTTTTTTATAGCCTACAAGAAGACAAAAACCTGCTAAAAAGGTGCGATTAGCGTATCCAAACCGAGAAACTACAAAAAAAATCGCCTCTTGATTAAAAATTATACAACTCAATATTTGACGGACTGAAAATTTTCACTAATTTTGCAGTCTGAAAACAATATACACATCTCAGAGATATGACAAAAGCAGAAATCGCAAACGAAATTGCCAAGAAGACCGGCATCGACAAATCGACAACAATAGAAGTCATCGAGCAGTTCATGACTGTCGTCAAGGACAGCCTCGCCCATGGCGAGAACGTTTATCTCCGTGGCTTCGGTTCCTTCATCATCAAGGAGAGAGCTGAAAAGACTGCACGCAACATCACTAAGAACACCGCAGTCATCATCCCGGCTCACAACATCCCGGCATTCAAGCCGGCACCCGTCTTCAAAGAGGCTGTAGCAAAGGGTTGATCTCCCTTTCTCTACAAAACAAGAAATACCGCCCAGGCATTATAGTCCGGGCGGTATTTCTTGTAAATACTGTTGTCCATTCCTATATGGGAATGACAAGCACAAGTATGATACCATATAAAATAAGAAGCGTATTCGAAACCGCGTAAGTAATAGTATAGCCTAATGCTGGAACCGTGCTTCCGAGACGCTCCTGGACAGCTCCAAGACCTGCCGTAGTCTTTCTGGCCCCTGCACAGCATCCAAGTGTGACGGCAGGATGAAACTTAAACAGCTTATGGCCGATAAGTATCGACAGGAAGAGCGGAACAAGTGTGACAATTAGTCCGGCAACAAAAATCTTCGGGCCAACCTCTGTAAATGCACTTATGAACGACGGTCCTGAAGCGATACCTATTACAGCGATATACATATTCAGTCCGAGATTGTTGAAGACCCATAGCGAAGCTTTCGGGATCGCGCCTACTACAGGACGCTTCGCCCTTAGCCATCCCATGACGAGACCTGCAATAAGCGCACCCCCGCTTGCACCCAAGCTCACGGATACCGCTCCTACCTTTACCGCTATAGCTCCCAACAGACCTCCGAGAAGGATTCCCAGTCCGATAAAGACGAAATCGGTGGATAACGTACGGGGGTCGGCATACCCGATTTCCTTAGAAGCGCGGTCAAGGTATTTCTTTATGCCTACGAGCTCCACTACATCGCCGGGGCGTATTGTCGTACCTCCCAAAGGATTAAGAGCGACATCGTTTCTTACTATTTTCTTTATATCAACTCCTTCCATCCAGTCCAGTTCCATCAGTTGATGTACGGTAATCTCCTTGAACTTACGCGCTACAGTCACATCCACATCTTCAACGGGGAATGAAAGGAGATCGACTCCGGGAACTTCAGGACCTAACCAGCCGTGATCGCCCACTATCATCTCTCGCCTACCGGCAAGAGCGACTATATCCCCGCGGTTTATCACCGTTCCGGAATCTACCGTCTTGACTATATCGTCGCTGTCCGCACGTTTTATCCTTTCGACTGTAATACGTTTTCCCTGCTTCTGAAATTCAGACTCCAGGTCAGCCACTGTACGTGATTCTGACATCCATCCTCCGATGGCGGAAAAAGCTCTGAAGGCTATTGGTCGACATGCATTAAAGCTCGCAGGGTCACTGCCGGGGGTCACAGGGCTGAGGGTCTTCTCAAGTTCATGGGTCATTGCCTTTACCTTATCAAGACCACCCATCATGGCGGGCCCTATATAACCAAGCAGCCATACGGCACCCAAAGTCCCGAAAACATAGGTCATCGCATAGCACACAGGAATAGCGTCCACCATTCCTTTTATGACTTCCGGAGCACCGGAAAGCGAATTGACAGTATCCTCACCTGCACCTACTACAGGGGACGCTGTCGAAGCACCAGCCATCATTCCCACCGCTTGACCGGGATTGAGACCGAAAAGGAATGCCACTCCGACCGAGACCCCAAGTATTAGCGTACACACCACAACGGCAAACAGGACCTCCTTCAACCCTTCCCCTTTCAGGGACTTGAAGAACTGCGGGCCTACACTATAGCCGATACAGAACAGAAATAAAAGAAATGAAACCGTCTTAAGAGGACCACCGACAGGAATGTCGAGTTGCCCTACAAGGACACCTACTATGAGCACAGCAGTCACCGTGCCAAGCGCTATCCCCTTAAACTTAAGTTTTCCCAACCAGAAACCTAATCCTATAGTCAGGAATACGGCTAAAGCCGGAGTATGCCTTAAAGCTTCTACAAACCACATATCAGATATAGTTTTTTTTGCACCGGACCTTTAGAGAGCCGCAGTGAGAGTTAGAAAATGGAATCTTTTGCAGTTATAACATTTAAGTCATTGACTGAGTTTTATAAATATGTTCTAAAAAAGGCCTATCCGATTGAAAAATCAGACAGGCCTATAGAACTTTTTTAATCGGAAACGCTCATTAGGGCTTAACCTTCACAAGCATAATCTTAGAGTCAGTCTTTGCCAATACGCTATGGGCGACATCCGCACCCATAAGAAGGAACTCCCCGGCCTTTATGGTGTGGGGACGGTCGAGCATAGTAAACTCTATCTCACCTTCTATAACATTGACCATCACTTCTGCAGGTGCAGTATGGGTGTCAAGCTTCTGTCCGGCTTTTAGACCGACCAAGACAACACCTCCATTGCCGTTTGAGAAAATATTTCTGAACTGAGGACGGTCAGCTGCCGTCTGCACCTGATCGGCGAGCACATGCACCTCGCCAAACTTAAATTCTGTTTCCAACATAGTATCAAATATTTATAATTAAGATTCAAAAAAAGACGCGCTATCGCGTTGTCTTCAATAAGAAAACGCTTTGGCGCGCATTAGGGTTCAATTATCGTAACGCAGGAACTTACCTTTCTCCGAAAACCGGACATCAACTCCGTTGGAAAGTTCCACTTCATAGCCGTAAGACTTTTTCTCTATTCCTGTCACTTTAGCCTTACCTTGATTCTCCTTGATGAATGTAGCTATCGGAGAGAGCATGAATGCTGCGGGAACAGAGGAATTACGACCGACCTCTACATCTTTCCAATTGCCGTGCTTATCGAATGACACCTCCGTTCCATCGGTCAAGATCACTTCATATTTACGTATCTGGCCAAATTCCTTCCCTATCTTAATATGGCTGACATCCGACTTGAAGTTCTCCTTCAGCATGATCTTGGCCGCTGCTGGAAGTATCTCCACATCGTGGGAATAGTTGTCTCTGGCTGAGGCAGTCATGACTCCGAAGAGGACTGCAAGAATAAGCATAAATTTCTTCATAGTATTAAGGGATCAATGTGTATGTGTTAATCTTTGTTTCCTACAATTAAAATGCAATGATACCGCCGTTGGTTTACGATTAACAAAAATGTAATCTATATGAAACAATGTCTAAACAACCGCACGGTTGCCAATCACATGATCATTTAATATATATTTATTCATCGATATGAAATTAATGAAATAATCCTATCATCTTTTGCTCGTTACATTTTTTTTTTATATCTTTGAAACTTATTACGGACGACAGTCGTAATGACCACCTGACACTACCTAAAACTAACCCTATATTCAGACAACGATGAAAAAAAACATTATCCGCATGCTTCTGTTCGGAGCCGTGATCGGAATATCTCCGTCAGCAGTCAACGCGCAGGCACGCTACGACTTTTCCAAGCTAAAGATGGAAAATCTCGGAAGAGGCGTCACTGCGGTCAGGGAAAGTCCTGAGAAAGTGAATATCTCATGGCGATATCTTTCACAGGATCCGGAATCACAGGCTTTCGATATCTACCGTAACGGAAAGAAACTCAATAAAACACCTATTACAGAGGCCACATATTTCACTGACAATTATAAGGGAAACAAAGAGGCCACATACGAGGTACGTCCTGCCAAAGGGATGCTGGGCGGAAGCTATACCCTACCCGCTGATGCTCCGCTCGGATATATCGACATTCCGCTTGACAAGCCGGAGCTCGGAGTAGACATCTGGGGAAAGGAATATTTCTATACCGCCAATGATGCATCTGTCGGAGATGTCGACGGAGACGGAGAATACGAGATCATACTCAAGTGGGATCCTACCAATGCACACGACAATGCACACGATGGCTTTACAGGCCCAGTACTTCTTGACTGCTACAAGCTTGACGGCACCAAACTATGGAGGATTGACCTCGGCGACAACATAAGGGCGGGAGCCCACTACACGCAGTTTATGGTCTATGACCTCGACGGCGACGGATGTGCGGAAGTGGTCTGCAAGACGGCAGACGGCACTGTCGACGGCACCAACCGCCTTATCGGAGAACGCAAGGCAGACTGGCGCAACATGAAAGGACGAGTCATCGCCGGCCCTGAATATCTAACCGTTTTCAACGGTAAGACAGGTGAAGCAATGAGTACGATTGACTATCAGCCGACACGCGGACAGCTTAAAGACTGGGGAGACGGATACGCCAACAGAAGCGAGCGCTACCTCGCCGCCATTGCTTATCTCGACGGAGTGCATCCATCGGTAGTGATGTGCAGGGGCTATTACGCCAAGACAGTCCTCGCCGCTTATGACTGGGACGGCAAGGAACTGAAACTTCGCTGGATATTCGACTCAACGACTCCCGGGAATGAAGCTTTCGGAGGACAGGGCAACCATAACCTAAGGGTTGCTGATGTGGACGGTGACGGATGCGACGAAATAATATACGGACAGATGACCATCGACAACGACGGCACAGGACTGTATTCCACAGGTATGTATCACGGAGACGCCATACACCTTCTCTCCGACGTCAACAATGAAAAATACTACGTATGGGGATGCCATGAAAACAGGAAAGACGGCACCTCGCTGCGCGATGCCAAGACGGGTGAAGTAATACTCCTTTATCCCAGCAACAAGGATATCGGCCGCTGCATGGCGGGAGACATCGATCCTACCCACGAGGGTGTGGAGTTATGGTCGCCAAGCAGCGGAGGTCTAAGGTCTTTTACCGGTGAACTCATCTCTCCGCAGAAAGAATTCATGGGAGAGACACATGCCCGGATTCCCGTCAACTTCTGCGTGCTATGGGACGGGGATATGCTTACAGAACTTCTTGACGGGAACGTAATAAGCAAATACAACTGGGAGACAGGTGAAGTCGAGAAAATAAGGGAATTTGAAGGAGCTGTCTCAAACAACGGGACAAAGAAAAATCCAGCCCTTCAGGCCGACATTCTCGGCGACTGGAGGGAGGAGGTGATACTGCGTACTCCCGACAGCAAATCGCTCCGCATATACGTGACCGACTATCCGACCGACCAAAGATTCCACACATTCATGGAGGATCCGGCCTACAGGGTAAGCGTCGCGAACCAGAACGTAGCATACAATCAACCCGCTGAACCTGGCTTCTATTTCGGTCCGGACCTTAAGGGAAAGAAATTCAGAGGCACGACCGTGAAATAACCGAGATTTTAAAATTAAGATTTATCAATTAAATCATGAAAACGACAAAGATAGCTATTCTGACATTAATGGCTCTGGCCGCATGCGGCAAAAACGATACCAAGAGCGCCGAAGATGAGATCAATGACTCGACCACCCCGCTCCATCTGCTACAGCCGGACTATAAGACACCTTACGGGCAACTCAACCCTGACTCCGTGAAAGCAGATATCGACCGTGTTTTCAACTATATCGAAAGCGTCACTCCTGCAAAGATGACCGACGGCAAAGTGAACCAAGGCACTTATCGACTGACCAGCTACGAATGGGCGGTAATGTATGACGCTCTCCTTGATGCAGCGAAAATCACGGGCGACAAGAAATATGCAGACTATGTGAGCGACAGGATACGCTTCCTCGCGGAGGAGGCTGACAAGGCAGGAGACGTGTCGGAAGACGGACAGCTCCGTCAGGTAAAGGATCCCAGGACCCTCGACGACGCTGGAGCGATGGCCGGAGCTTGGATGAGGGCTGCAATGGCTGATTCCACCCTAAAAATTTCTCCATATATAGAAAGATATTGGGAGGTGGTGGAGCAAAGTCCAGTTCATCTCGCCGACGGCACAATCGCCCGAAACCGTCCGCACTACAACGCTATATGGCTCGATGATATGTTCATGGCCCTGCCTTCAATGGCTGTCAGAAGCCAATACAAGGATCATCCGGAGCAGCTCGACGAGGCTGCCAGAATCGCCACAGGTTTCTTCAAGAGAATGTGGATGCCGGAGAAGCAGATTTTCCGCCATGGTTATCTTGAAGACGCTACTCATCAGCCATCCATGGCGTGGGGACGGGCCAACGGATGGGCGATCCTCACTCTCTGCCAGCTTCTCGACTATCTGCCCGAGAATCATCCGAAACGAGCTGAAATCCTCGACATCTACCGCAAGCATGCGGCAGGACTCGCGGAGCTGCAGGGAATCGATGGTTTCTGGCATCAGCTTCTTGACCGCCCTGAGACATATGAGGAGACATCGGCAACCGCCATCTTCGCTTACGCCCTTGCACACGGAGTCAATGAAGGCTGGCTGGAGGCCACTACCTATGGTCCGGTAGCGCAGCTCGCCTGGGAAGCCGTCTCTACGAAAATCAATCCTAAAGGAGAGGTGGAAGGTGTCTGTGTAGGCACCGGCATGGGATTTGACCCAGCCTATTATGCCTACAGACCGGTAAGCGTGAAGGCCGCTCATGGCTACGGACCTGCAATCTGGGCCGGAGCCGAGGTCTACCGTATGCTGAAAGACAACCATCCATATGTCAACGACAGCGCTGTGCATTATTACGACGTCGATCCTGAGGCGACTATGCCTCTCTTCAGCCTCGACAAAGACGGAAAGGCAATCGAGATAAGACATTGATTATAAAACATTAACAAGTGACTGATATGAAGAGATATATTTTAGGAGCAGTTGCCCTGACGACCGCTATCAGCGCGTTGGCTCAGACAGATGCCTACATTAAACTTCGCGATGAAAAAAAGACACATCCAAGAATAGAGGAAATCACATTCCCCGGTGATGCCAACACCCGGTATATGTATGACGCAATTTATGGCCACGGAGCCGTCATCGAGAACCCTTGGGTAGCCTACCGCGTCTATATGGACAATCGTCAGAGCCTTGATCTCTACGTCAAGCAGACTCCTCAGATCGAGCTTGACGTCACCGGCTTCTATACCACGCCTGAACAACTCAATGAAGGATATGGAATCGATGTCCTCTGGGCCGGTAAATCAATAGCGGCGGGGTCATTCCGAGGGCTTCAGAACGGCGAACCGATCACCATAGACACTGTTGCCTCACGCACACAGAAAGTCATAGACGACCATACCATACAAGTGATAGACAAAGACTGGATCTACAACGGACACCCTATTCAGATGACCCAGACCTACTCCGTGCTTCCCAACAGCCGTGACCTTTTCGTTGAGGTCAAACTCGACGGCTACCTCCCTGACGAGATATTCTGCACCGGCATCCAGAAGCTGGAGACCGACAATCAGGGTTTCATCAATGCAGACGGGCGCGCCGCCTCATGGGGAAGCAACATTCCCGATAAAAAGCACCCCGAGATTGTGGAGCAGGTAGGCCTCGGAATCATTGTTGACCCTGCCAATGTAGTCTCCACTGAAGAATCCGACCTCAACTATCTCGTGAAAGTACGCCCCGACAGCGACGGAGTGATCCGCTATCGTGTGATCGCGTGCGGAGACAGAGAGAAAAACGGCTTCAACAACTACAAAGACTGGTCGAAATATATTAAATCATTGAAATATACAGATTGAGTCATGGAGATAAAAAGACATATCCTTTCCATCGGGATTCTTGCATCAATAGCCCTCGGAGCGTCGTCGCAAGAGACCGTAAACTTCAATTTCGACTGGAAGTTCGCACCGGGCCAGAATCCCGGTGCGGAAGCTGTGGCATTCGACGAGTCAGGATGGGAGATAGTAAACCTTCCCCACGATTTTCAGATAAGCCAGCCATGGGTAGCTCCTGAAGCAGGAGACACCGGCGATAAATCAAACCTTATGGCCAACATCGCCAGCAGATTGAGTTCAAGAGGCTTCAAGGAGATGGGCGAAGGCTGGTATAGAAAGACCTTCACTCCCGATCCTGCATGGGAAGGAAAGCGGGTGCTTTTAGATTTTGAAGGCATAATGCTCGTAGGCGACGTCTACCTCAACGGAGAGCGTATAGGGGGAACAGACTACGGATATCTTGGTTTCGAGTCGGATATCTCAAAGAAACTAAAATACGGCGAACCCAACGTGATCGCAGTAAAGGCCGACACCGGGAAACCGGAGAATTCACGGTGGTACACCGGTGGCGGCCTTTACCGCGATGTCAACCTCAAGATCGGAGACCCGAAACAGTATTTCACCCGTAACTCCCTTTACATCACCACACCCGAAGCAGATCAGAAAAAGTCTACCATCGTCGTGAGAGGGGAGCTTGCCAACTATATCAAGACCGACAGTATCACCGTTGGGATTGAAATACTCGATAAAGCCGGTAACACCGTCTATTCCAATACCCAGAAGCATTGGAAACATCCGAGGCAGCATGTAAGGGAATTCCCTCTTGACAGCATCACTCTTGAAAACGTATCATTATGGGACACAGAGAATCCTTATCTCTACACCCTTAAGGCAACACTCTATCGTCCTGATGGAACAGTGGCAGATACAGCCACGGAACGCTTCGGCATCCGCGATATCGAGTTTTCTCCTGACTTCGGAATGAAACTCAATGGCAAGAAAGTACTTCTTAAAGGAATTGCCAACCATCATACACTCGGGGCTCTGGGCGCAGCCGCCTATCCTGCTGCCATGGAGAAGCGCATCAAGATGCTGAAGGACTTCGGATTCAATCATATCCGCACCTCGCACAATCCATACAGCGAGTCATTCCTTGACCTTTGCGACGAATATGGCATACTTGTAGTAGACGAACTATACGACAAATGGACGCAGCAGTACGCCGGTGGCCGCACACCATGGGAAACACGCTGGCAGCAGGATGTGCCGGAATGGGTGAAACGCGACCGCAACCATCCGAGTGTGGTGTTCTGGAGCCTCGGCAACGAGCTGCAGTTGATACCAGACCTGCCCTATAACGACTGGGGTGTCACACCCTTTAAGCTTCAGAAGCAGTTGCTGCAACGCTACGACAGCACACGTCTTGTGACGGTTGCCATGCATCCACGCGGACGCAACGAGCATACAGACTCCCTGCCCGCCCCCCTCGTAGAGCATACGGACATAGCGGCCTACAACTACCGCTATATGTATTTCCCCGGTGATTCCAAGCGTTATCCCTGGATGATTTTCTATCAAAGCGAGGCCAACACCAGCGGCATGGGACCGAACTTCTTCGAGATGGATCTCGATAAAGTGATCGGACTTGCCTACTGGGGTATGATCGACTATCTCGGAGAGTCGCAGGGATGGCCGGAGAAAGGATGGACCCAGGGAGTCTTCGACATCTCGCTTGATCCTAAGCCTATGGCATATTTCCTAAAGTCGTTTTTCAAGTCTGAGGAGCCCCTCGTCTATATCGCGCCCTTCGAAACCACAGAGACTTCCCAGTGGAACGGAGTGACGATGGGCGGACGACGCTTTACCGACAGCTGGAACTTCACACCCGGTTCGGAAGTGAAACTCTATACCTATACGAACGCTGACGAGGTGGAACTCAAAGTAAACGGGAAAAGCATCGGCCGCAAAAGCAACAACATCTCTGATCCGAAATCACGCAACCGGATCCTATGGGAAAACGTGCCTTACGCAAAAGGAAAGGTAGAGGCAGTAGCCTATAAAGACGGCAAGGAAGTAGCACGCCATGATCTCTCCACATATGGAGAAGCCAAGAAGCTTATCACGACACCCGACAACTCGGACTGGAAAGCCGACGGCATCGACCTGCAGCATATAAAGATCACTGCGGTCGACAGCAAAGGACTTACCGACAAATCGGCATCAGACAAGCTGACTTTTGAAGTCGACGGTCCGGCCGAAATAGTGGGAGTCATCAACGGCAATCTCAGCAGCGATGAGATGATGACCGGCAAACAGCGTAGCCTTCATAACGGCACAGCCACTGTCATACTGAGAAGTACCCGCGAGGCAGGTCCTGTCACACTTTCAGTAAAGTCTGATAATCTTCCGTCTAAAAAAACAACCCTTCAGACAAAATAATTTCAAGCCGCAGCAGCTTGAAGGTCCTTCCGTACAGATGGCGGAAGGACCTTTATTTTCATTCATGCTTTCTTTCAATCCTTCCGATTTAACAAATCTGTAATAAAACTTTAATATTAATCTATTGCGACAATTGACAAAAGTGACTAATTTTGTGAGATTGAAAACTGACCTTGAATAATGAAGAGATTCAATATAATATTATTACTTTTTCTGTTGCTTGCAGTATGCATTCCCTGCCATGCGAACAATAAAACCGGAAAGCAGGTCTATATCCAGAAATACAAAGAGCAGCTCAAGACAACCACCAACGCGAGAGACAGCGTAAGGAAACTCTACTACCTCTTTGACCTTTCGGACAGGGAGGGACAGAAAAAGTATGCCTGGGATATCTACCATACTGCCGGCAGGGCTGGCGATGTCAATTCTCAGCTCGACATGCTCAGGAACCTCGCCACCTTCTATGCAAAAGACGATTCTGTGATCAGTCTTCTTCTTAGCCTTACGGATAAAGTGCAGAATGAAGAAGCAAAAGCCTCAACAAAGACATTTATCCTCAACCAGCAGTTAAGCACCAAAAGTAAGCAGCCCGACGACACGGAGTTTCAGACCATGCTGCTTGACAGCATCACAAAGTCGCACAATCTTGAAGGGAAAGATGTATATGACCGCCTGTCGCTCCTCTACCAGATAATTCAATATCTCGGCGTGGATGCCGACGGAGTGCTTTTCAAGCAGTGTCTCGACGCGTATGCAGAGCTCATCGACGATCTTCCCGTAAGCGACTATCCTCTGAAGAATCAGTTCTACACCACCGCCGCCATGATCCACTCCAGAATAAACGGCAATCCGGTGAAGGCCATCCAATTCGACAGGAATCTACTCGAAATCATCGAGCAGCTTCAACAGATGTACATCAAGAAAAACCGAAAGTTTCGCAACTACGACACAAATAAATTCATCTGCTACCGCAGAATGATGAGCAACTACTCAGCGTTGCAGCCCGATGAAATCCAGGAGATCCACGATAGTATACTGGCTCTATATAACAGGAATATAGACGTAAAGAAAACCATGGATTACGAAGGACAGGCATTCGCATTCTACTACATGGCAATAAAGGACTATAAGAAAGCTATTCCGGCCATAAAGGGTACTCTGCAAAACACTAACCTGTCATCCTATCAAAGGCAGAAATACTATGGCATGCTTATGGAGGCAGCCAAAGCCGAAAACGACAGAGAGACATATGTCATGTCGATGGAACATTTCATACGTCACTCCAACGAGATAGACAGCCTGCGAAAGCTCACGATGAAGAGAGAGATTATGTTGCGCGACAGCATACTCCCATCCCCGCTTCTAATGAGTGTGGCGGAACGCAATACAAGCAAAGCAAGACCAGCCGCCCTCAACGGCGGTATATTCATGGTGCTGTCGGGGGTACTCGCCTTGCTTCTTATAGTCTACATGGTGCTGTATTTCAGACAGCGGCTGAACAAATCCAAGCGGTAAGCCACCGGCCTACTGCCTCCGTGCCGTAGTCAGACTTCCCGCCTTTCCCGAGATCGGGAGTGACGACCTTCTGCCTGATGGATGCATCGACCGCATCCCTCACGGCTTTACCCTCCTCGGCAAGTCCGAAGTGTTCGAGCAACATGGCGACTGACAGCACCTGTGCCAACGGATTGGCGATGTCAAGTCCGGCAGCCTGAGGCCACGATCCATGTATCGGTTCGAAGACCGGAGTCGATTCCCCTATCGACGATGAGGGAAGAAGACCCATTGATCCGCTGATCACGCTGGCCTCGTCGGTAAGGATATCGCCGAAAGTGTTTTCCGTCACTATAACATCGAAGAAACGCGGATCCTGGATAAGCTTCATGGATGCGTTGTCGACAAACATATAGTCTGTCGTCACATCCGGCCATTCCTTTTCCATCTCCTGCGCCACCTTACGCCAGAGACGGCTTGAGGCAAGCACATTGGCCTTGTCTACTACAGTCAGATGTCTGCGTCTCCTTGAAGCCAACTGAAAAGCGACGCGAAGGATGCGCTCTATTTCCGGCCGCGTATACATATTGGTATCGTAGGCTTTGTCATCCGATTCGAATTTCTCACCGAAATACATTCCGCCTGTCAATTCGCGCACACATACGAAGTCCGCGCCCTTCACGATTTCTTCCTTCAGCGGCGATTTATCCTCAAGGCCCGGGAATGTCTGGATAGGACGGATATTGGCGAAAAGGCCAAGCTGTTTCCGCATTGCGAGCAATCCTTGCTCCGGACGCACCTTGGCATCCGGATTATTGTCATAGGCAGGATCACCTACAGCCGAGAAAAGCACCGCGTCGGAATCCTTGCATAGCCTGAGCGTCTCCTCAGGAAATGGATCTCCCACGGTCCTTATGGCGGCAGCTCCTGCAAGACCGTATTCAAACTCGAAATCATGACCGAACCTTTCGGCCACAGCTTTCATAACATTCACGCCTACGCGTGATATCTCCGGCCCGATACCATCACCGGGCAATACTGCGATCTTAAGTTTCATTTCTTTTCAAACGCCTCAATGTCTGCCCTGCGGGTCATAAGATAGTCGATGTCGTCGAGGCCCTGCTCAAGGCATATTTTTTTATAAGGATTAATATCAAAAGTCTCCACACGGCCTGTCGCCTCATTTCTGACAGTCTGGGCCGGGAGATCTACGGTCACTTCCGTCTTTGGGTCTTTGCGGATAGAATCGAAGAGTTCCTGAAGGAAATCCTCGCTGACAGTGACCGGAAGCACGAAGTTGTTCAGTTCATTGTTTTTATGGATGTCTGCGAAGAAACTTGATATTACCACCCGGAATCCATAATCGGCGATCGCCCAGGCTGCGTGCTCACGACTCGACCCGCATCCGAAGTTCTTGCCGGCCACAAGAATTGTACCCCCATAGGCAGGATCGTTCAAGACAAAGTCCATGTTTGGCTTCCCATCGGCATCATATCTCCAGTCGCAGAAGAGATTCCGGCCAAAACCCTCGCGAGACGTGGATTTCAGGAATCGGGCGGGAATAATCTGGTCAGTATCGATGTTTTCTACTGGAAGAGGGACACAAGTGCTTCTTATAATAGAGAATTTATTTTTCATTTCTTATTCTTGGCTTATGAGGGTTCGGGGATCGGTGAGTTTTCCGGTAAGAGCGGTCGCCGCGGCTACGAGAGGACTTGCGAGGATGGTTCGCGCACCCGGACCCTGACGCCCTTCGAAGTTACGGTTGGATGTCGATACACACAGCTTTCCTTCCGGAATCTTATCATCGTTCATCGCCAGGCATGCCGAGCATCCCGGCTCCCTCAGTTCGAAACCCGCATCCTCAAGCACCCGGTCGATTCCTTCTTCCTTAATCTGCCGAAGCACCTTCTGCGAGCCGGGCACAAGCCATGCGGTAAGGCCATCGGCTTTTCTATGTCCTTTCACAAGCGAGGCAAAAGCCCGGAAGTCTTCGATTCGACCGTTGGTGCAGCTACCGAGAAACACATAGTCTACCGGTGTTCCCTCAAGCTTCTGTCCCGGTTTGAATCCCATGTATTCAAGAGCCTTCATAAAAGAAGCGGCCGCAGCACTATCCGCCGGAGGGTTCGGTATCGCCTCATCGATCGCGATTCCCATACCGGGGTTTGTACCGAAAGTCACTCGCGGTTTGATGTCAGCTGCATCGAAGGTCACCTCCCTGTCGAATGTCGCGCCATCGTCGCTCTTCAGCG
This sequence comes from Muribaculaceae bacterium, assembly GCA_029061225.1. Taxonomy (GTDB): domain Bacteria; phylum Bacteroidota; class Bacteroidia; order Bacteroidales; family Muribaculaceae; genus Lepagella. The sequence continues at coordinate 22,072 of JAIDSM010000014.1, read as the reverse complement.
TACGCCAGTATTCCACCGCCTTATCAAAGTCCTCCCCCTGTGGGGCGAACTCACGTCCTCTTACATATTCGAATGTCTTCTCGTCGGGAGCGACCATGCCACCCCGCGCGCCCATCTCGATCGACATGTTGCATAGCGTCATTCGTCCTTCCATGCTTAGCGAGCGGATGGCCTCACCGGCATACTCCACGAAATAGCCGGTGGCGCCACCTGTCGTGAGCCGGGCTATTATGTATAGAGCCACGTCTTTAGCAGTCACACCGGGAGCAAGCTTACCCTCAACGTTTATACGCATTGTCTTTGGCTTTGACTGCAGTATGCATTGAGTTGCCAGCACCATCTCCACCTCGGAGGTTCCGATACCGAATGCGATGCATCCGAGGGCACCATGAGTGGACGTATGGCTGTCGCCGCATAGCAGCGTCTGTCCGGGAAGCGTAAGCCCGGTCTCTGGTCCGATCACGTGGATTATTCCGTTGTGAGGATCGCTGATATCGAAGAGCCTCAGTCCGAATTCACTTGCATTGCGGCGCAGTGTCTCCACCTGATTGCGCGACACGGGATCAGAGATAGGGAGATCCTGATTTAACGTCGGTATATTATGGTCGGGCGAACAGTAAGTCCGGTCTTTACGGAATACCTCCAATCCTCGCCTTCGAAGTCCATCAAAAGCCTGTGGCGATGTCACTTCGTGGCAATAATGGCGGTCAATGTAGAGAATAGATGACTCTCCGCCGGTCTCGCCCACCACGTGAGCATCCCATATCTTATCGAATAATGTCTTTTCCATCAATAATTAATCATTAAAGATCAGACCGCCTTGTTGACTGCATCAAGGAAAGCCTCGGCCGATGCCGCGATAATGTCGCTATTTGCGGCGAAGCCGTTGTGGTTCACTCCATCGCATTCCACTGTCATGTGCACCTTGCCCACATCGTTGCTTCCCTTGTCAAAAGCCTGGATGAGGAAATCCTTGATCAGCATCTTGCGGCTGATGATCTTCTTGATGGCGCAAATAGCCGCGTCTACCGGACCGTTACCGGTAGCGCACGCCTCGAATTTCTCTCCCGATATATCGAGGCACACGCTCGCTACGGGACGCAGTCCTACGCCGCTCGACACCTGCAGATAGTCGAGTTTTATGCGGTTTCTCGCCGTTCGGTGCTTGCCGGCAAGCATCAGCACATCTTCGTCGGTGACTTCTCGTTTCTTATCTGCAAGTTTAAGGAAATTCTCATAGCACTTGTCAAGCGACTCCTGCTCCATATGCACTCCGAGCACCTCAAGGCGATGCTTAAGTGCGGCACGCCCGCTGCGAGCGGTAAGCACGATAGCGTTCTCATCGATTCCCACATCCTTTGGGTCGATGATCTCATAGCTTTCACGGTTTTTCAGCACACCATCCTGATGAATTCCTGAAGAGTGGGCGAACGCGTTGCGGCCGACGATGGCCTTGTTGGGCTGCACAGGCATATTCATCATGCTCGAGACCATGCGGCTCACGGATGCTATCTTTTTGGTGTTGATATTGGTCTTGAAATCGAGCTCAGGATGCGACTTGCATATCATCACGACTTCCTCAAGAGATGTATTGCCGGCACGTTCTCCTATTCCATTGATGGTGACCTCAGCCTGACGGGCACCGTTGATCAGGCCGGAAAGCGTGTTGGCCGTTGCCATACCGAGGTCATTGTGGCAGTGAGTGGCAATAGTCACGTTGTGTATGCCGTCTACATGCTCCATGAGATACTTGATCTTCTCTCCGAATTCGCTTGGAAGGCAGTAGCCGGTAGTGTCAGGGATATTAATAACCGTGGCTCCGGCCTTGATGACGGCTTCCACCACACGGGCGAGATATTCATTGTCTGTACGTCCGGCATCCTCAGCGTAGAACTGCACGTCTTCCACGAATTTCTTAGCATACTTCACGCACCCGATGGCGCGTTCGAGTATTTCTTCAGGGGTTGAATTGAATTTATACTTGATATGGTAAGGAGACGTGCCTATACCGGTATGGATTCTCGGGTGCTTTGCAAACCTGAGAGCTTCCGCAGCGATCTTGATGTCTGATTCCACCGCCCGCGTCAAGGCGCAGATTGTCGGCCATGTGACGGCCTTGGAGATTTCCTGTACTGAAGTGAAGTCACCGGGACTCGACACCGGGAATCCGGCTTCGATGATGTCTACGCCCAGACCTTCGAGCTTCTTGGCCACCTCGATTTTCTCCTGGGTGTTAAGCCTGCAGCCGGGCACCTGTTCGCCGTCGCGAAGCGTAGTATCGAAAATATAAATTCTGTCACTCATATACCTGTAGGGTCTAATTTATGAAAAAGATACACACCTTTCGGCCGTCTACGTTGCAAATGCGAAGCGTATGCGTCTTCGAGGGTCAATTGTAATAAAACGCAAAGGTACTAAATTAATATCTCATTTACAAACTAAATTGACGAAACATCCGAATATTTTTGTAAGATACTCAATTTTTTGCTAATTTTGTAGTCATATTATATAAAAAACCGACACAACATGAATGAACTGTTTTCAGTAAAGGATAAGGTAGTGGTCATCACCGGTGGAACCGGTGTGCTCGGAGCCTGCATAGGAGAATACCTCGCTCTTGAAGGAGCGAAAGTAGTGCTCATGGGTCGCCGTAAGGAAGAAGGCGACAAGATAGTAGAGGAGATCCGCGCCAAGGGAGGAGAAGCGATATTCCTGACCACAGACGTTATGAATACCGAAAAGGTAGAGGAGAACTGCAAGGAAATTCTTGCGAAATATGGTAAGATAGATGCACTTCTCAATGCTGCAGGAGGCAATATGCCGGGCGCGACTATAGCTCCGACCGGGAATTTCTTCGACCTTAAGGTTCAGGAATTCGAGCGCGTTCTGGGTCTGAACCTCACAGGCACCGTCATTCCGACTCAGGTTTTCCTAAAGCCGATGGTGGAGGCAGGCAAAGGCGCAATAGTCAACTTCTCTTCAATGGCGGCTTTCCGTCCGATGACAAGAGTATGCGGCTATGCAGCGGCCAAAGCAGGCATCAGCAATTTCACTGCATTCCTCGCCAATGAAGTGGCCACTAAGTTCACTCCGGCTATACGCGTGAACGCCATAGCACCGGGCTTCTTCCTGACAAATCAGAACCGCGCCCTGCTGACCAATCCTGACGGTTCGCTGACCGAACGCGGTGCGGACGTAATCCGCCAGACTCCGTTTAAACGCTTCGGCAAACCTGAGGAACTCTGCGGCACTATCCAGTATCTGATTTCTGACGCATCTACATTCGTCACCGGTACGGTAGCTGTGGTAGACGGCGGCTTCAACGCCTTCGCTATGTAATTCGGTTAATTCAAAATTCAAAAATAATAATGCATAATCGAGTTGCTGATTGATAGCATGGACGCACGGCTCGTAGGTCCGCGGTGAGAATGGCATAGAAGCATATGGCAAAGCAAAAATTCAAGATAGAAGTTCCCGAAGGCGAAGAGCGTGTGCTGCTGCATACGTGCTGCGCCCCCTGCTCATCAGCCATAGTGGAATGTCTGCTGCATCATGGTATACGGCCGACAATCTTCTATTGCAATCCCAATATATATCCTCTTGAGGAGTATCTGAAGCGGAAGAATGAATGCTCTCGCTATGCAGAAAGCCTCGGTTTGGATATTGTAGATGCAGACTACGATCATCAGGAATGGCTGGGATGCGTCAAGGGGCTTGAAGAAGAGCCGGAACGTGGAGGACGATGCTTCAAGTGCTTTCGCATGCGGCTTCGCAAGACCGCGGAATATGCTCGCGACCATGGCTTCAAAGTCATCACCACAACCCTTGCGTCAAGCCGTTGGAAAAGTCTTGACCAGATTGAGGCAGCCGGTCTTGACGCCTGCACCGATATTCCGGATGTCACATACTGGACGCAGAACTGGCGCAAGGGAGGCCTCTCAGAGCGACGCGTAGCCATCATAAAGGAGATGAACTTCTACAATCAGACATACTGCGGGTGCGAATTCTCCATCAGGAGTAGTTAGAATCTTGATTAAATAAGAATAAGGGCCTCTCGGCTCTTAGTTCTTGACCCTTGGCTCTTTTAATTAATTCAACTTTCGTAAGCGAAAGTTGAGGGTTATAAGGTTATTAGGTTAAAGGGTTATAAGAAAAATTTGAATATTTATTTCAGAAGGCCTCTATACAACGTCTGATATAACCCCATAACCATTTAAACCATAAACCTTAAGTAGAGCCTGAGAAACTTAAATAATTAATCATTGATAATTTATCATTCATCATTATAAAAACATGCAAACCCTAACAAACACAGATTTCAACTTCGAAGGTCAGAAATCCGTCTACCACGGCAAAGTCCGCGACGTATACGATATCAACGACAAATATCTCGTGATGGTCGCTACCGACCGCATCTCAGCGTTCGACGTCATCCTCCCCAAAGGAATTCCCTTCAAAGGCCAGGTGCTCAACCAGATTGCAGCACATTTCCTCAAGGCTACCGAGGATATCGTCCCCAACTGGCTTGTGACAGTTCCGGATCCTATGGTGACTATCGGCCTCAAGTGTCAGCCCCTCAAGATCGAGATGATCGTTCGCGGATATCTCGCCGGTAGCGCATGGCGCGACTATGAAGCCGGCGCACGCGAGATCTGCGGCGTCGTACTTCCTGACGGACTGAAGGAGAACCAGAAACTCCCCCACCCCATCCTTACTCCTACGACCAAGGCAGACGAAGGACACGACCTCAACATCTCGCACGACGAGATCGTCGCTCAGGGTCTTGTAAGCGCAGAGGTGCTCGACCAGGTTGAGAAGTATGCTCTCGCCATCTTCGAGCGCGGCACACAGATGGCAGCGGAACGAGGACTTATCCTCGTCGACACCAAATATGAGTTCGGTCTTCTCGACGGCAAGGTGATTCTCATCGACGAGATCCACACTCCGGACTCAAGCCGTTACTTCTATGCCGACACCTATGAGGAACTCTTCGAGAAGGGACTCCCCCAGAAGCAGCTCAGCAAGGAATTCGTACGCCAGTGGCTCATCGCCAACGGCTTCATGGGCAAGGAAGGTCAGAAAGTGCCCGAGATGACCGATGCCTACTGTGAGGAAGTAAGCGACCGCTACATCGAACTCTACGAGCACATCACGGGCCTCAAATTCGACAAGCAGCCCTGCGACAACCTCTCCGACCGCATCGAGCACAACGTAGCCGAGGCCCTCAAGGCCCTCTGATCCTCGCTCAACAGTCATAAAACAAGGGATGAACCGGATGGTCCATCCCTTAATATTTTTCTGTATGACCGTTAGAACTGGAAGTAGATGAAGGGGGCTACTTCCTCGGTCATGAACTCGATGACGAGCTGCACAACTATGAGGAAGATTATGAGCCGGATGACCCAGTTGGAGCGTACATATGCCGCGAGGACTCCGTCGGCCCAACGCTGTGGCACAAAATGAAAGATGATTATTGCGAGCATCATGACACACCATACAGGCCTTGCCTCGATGAACTGGGGAATCTGCATCACCTGAAAATCGACAAAGATATTCTTTATGATGAGTATAGAAGATTCGAAATCCGCGGCCCGGAAGAATACCCAGAGAAGCGAGACATAGATGAATGTCAGCAGCCAGAAGAAAAACTTTGTGAAGAAGTTGTCCGGAATTCTGCTCAGTATAGGCTTGCAGGCCTTATGGACTGCCAGTCCGGCTCCGTGCATGGCTCCCCAGAAGACGAACTTCCACGCCGCGCCATGCCATAGGCCTCCTATAAGCATCGTGAGGAAGTTATTTAGGTAAGTCCTGAAAGTGCCTTTACGGTTGCCACCGAGAGGAATGTAGACGTAATCACGAAGCCAGGATGAAAGCGATATGTGCCAGCGTCGCCAGAACTCTGTGAGGTTGACGCTCTGGTAGGGGGAATCAAAGTTGATGCCGAGTTTGAATCCCATAAGCAGGGATATTCCGATTGCCATGTCCGAATATCCGGAAAAGTCGCAGTAGATCTGCATCGTATAGCCCAGCACGCCCATCAGTGTCTGCACACCGGTGTAGAGATCAGGACTGTCGAATATCAGGTCATTATACTGCGCAATGTAGTCGGCGATGATAGCCTTCTTAACTATTCCGACTATTACAAGCCACATTCCTCCCCATATATTGGCCTTCGTAGGCTTTCTGTTGGCCTTTATCTGAGGCAGGAAATAATCTGCCCTCACAATAGGTCCGGCTACAAGGGCAGGGAAATAGGAAAGGAAAAAAAGATAGTCGAGCCAGCTTTCAGTAGGCTCTATCCTCTTCTTATAGACATCGACCACATAACTGATCGACTGGAATGTATAGAAGGAAATACCTACGGGCAGGATGATGTCGAGGGGCTGGAAGTTGCCTTCCACGACCAAGTTCCAGTTGAGCAGGAAGAAGTTGGCGTATTTGAAATACCCTAATATGGAAAGTGATACAGTTATTGAGAGCCACATCAGAAAGAGCCTTTTCCTTCTCGACTCAGTCTTATGGATCCAGTGAGACAGCAGCCAGTCAACAAGGGAAGTCCCTATAAGCATAAGGAAGAAGATGCCGCTCGACTTGTAGTAGAAATACAGAGAAAAGCACACTACGAAAGGCACCATCTTCCATTTCGAGTTCTTCAGAAGAGCGTAGACGGGAAGAAAAAGTATGAATATCACCCAGAAGAGCCCCGATGAAAAAATCATCGGAGCCTCCGGATCATATAAAAACAAGGAACCGAAATTTGAGCAAATGGTCTCAAAATCCTCGTGGATCCAATCCAGCATCGAATTCATTTCTTTTTAGAACTCCAGGAGATTATGTTTGCATTCACCTTCCTGATAGAATCAGAAGGCATATTCATCAATATGGGGTGGCTTGATTTTGGCATCCAACGCGCCATGCTGTCAACCCAAAGAGCGGAGGCTTCCTTCGTCGGATGTATGCGGTCGCCACGTCTTTTCATCTCAATGCCGGTACTCTTGAAGAAGGAGCCGGGACGGCACGTTGCGGCAAGCATTTCCTCAAACTTCCCGGTATTGCCTTTGAGGTCCGGCGGCCCTATCCATACATACGGGCGGTCGCCTATCGTCTCCAGCAATTTTTTCACATGCGGAACATGCGCGTCCGCATTTTTAGTATACATCTCATTGCTGCCAAGCGCTATGAACACGTAATCGACATTGTATTTATCGAGGAAATACTTCAGGGTATCGGAATCAGCCCATTTCTTTGTCGAGCTTGAATCCCAGTTGATGGAATGTATCGTATGTCCGTTCTGGGCGGCATAGGCGGCCAGACGAAGGGCAAGATTGAAGCTCATCGAGTCGCCGAAGATAAAGATGGATTTGGGAAGGGTGTCCGTCTCCACTGCTTTCGGTTTCTCGTCAACCGCGACCACCACTTCTGCGAGAGCGGCTACCGTATCTTCAGCAGCGACCTTCTGAGTCAAAGTAGACTTTATCGGAGCCTTTTTCAACGCATACGCCCCGACGCTCACATCGTGCGGCATAAATGAAATGCCTACGACGATGGCGAGTCCCAACACCAGAAGAAGCCAAAGACTAAAATAATTTGATTTCATCTATCAAGTGTAAAGTATCAAGTGTTAAGAGTTAAGGATTAGACTTTTTCAAGCCTTTAAGCCGGAACACATCGACGCAGTTGCCTCCGCCTCCTTTCCTGCCCTGTGAAGTGGATATAAGCCAACAGCCATCGGGCGATATGTCAAGACCTACAGGATATGAGTCTACCGGGATCTCCCCAACCTTCCGCATGGTGGAGTCTACGATATTGATGGAGCTTCCGCCGTTGCACGCGGCGAAGATGTAGTCGCCTTTGGGAGACACTACGATTGTACGCGCTCCGGATCCGACCTTAGCGTTCTGCCAGCCCGACAAGGCCACGCTCTTCTTCTGTCCGAGCGAGGCGATAGCCTCATTTATCTTTGAGAGAGACATTCTCTGCACATAGCCTGCGGCATTGATGCTTGCATAAAGCCATTTGCCGTCTATGACGAGGTGTCGCAGGTTGGGCATACATCCGGTGATCTTACCGAGATATTTCCTGTTTTTGACATCGATGACGGCGATGCCTCCGCCTCCTCCCATACATCCTACAAGGAGATACTTACCGTTGGGGGTGAATACCGTTCCCCTCAATGCCTCACCCGTATTAGAGTCCCGGTCTACCGGGGTCGTAAGGCTGAAGTTATGGAAAAGCTGACGTCCTACCGCGACATTGGCGATATACTTCCAGTCTTTCGGATTTACCGACGACACATCAATAAGTCCTACGGTGTTGTCGCCCCAATGAGCCACCGCCATGACCTTGCCGTCGGGCGAAAGAGCTATCATCTTGGGAAGGACACCGGCCTCCATGATGCGGACGATCGAATCGGTCTTGGTGTCGATGACAGCAAGGGCCGAAGGATCCTGGGCATTGAGGTCGAAAGAACGGCGATAGTAAGGCACCCAAAGATAGCGGGCGTTATGGCTGAACGCGCTTTCCACGGGTTTCCCCGTAAAGCGGTTAAGATTCTTCGAGTAATGACGGAACTTGAAGAGCCCGGAAGACGGAGCCCAGAGACCGGCGTGAGAGTCATCAAACTTGTGGTCTATGACCTTGAGTTTTTTAAGGTCAGGCAGCGAATATACTACAGTCTTAGCTCCCTCAAGGGAATTGACATAGAATTTCTTTCCGGAAGGGTGGATGTTTACGCTCTTAGGGGAATATATATCCTTGTCGCGAGGACGCTTATACTGGCTTGAAAAATTCTGCAGTTTATCGACGAGCTTTATGCTCAGACCGTCACCGAAAGACGTCTCAACTCCGATGGCCGGATGAACTACGGCCGGAGCGGCGGTTTTTTTCTTAGCTGTCTTAGCCTGGGTTGCGGCAGCCGACGGAGAAGCCGGCTCCTGCGCAGCGGCAACGGATGCAAAGCCCCAGGAGGACATCACGAAAGCAGCCGCGACCACTACGGCATATATCTTTCCGTTCATTCTGTTCATTTCACTATTCTTATATAATTCAAGCCTTTAACACTATACCTGACATATAACGCTTTCCATGAAGGTCTGTGCCTTCATGGAAAGCGTACAAAATTACTACATATTATCGTAATATGCAAATTTCCTGATATAATATTCTTAAAATAACACGATAAGCGGACGCACGAGCCGTACGTCCCCACCCTATAGATTAAAAGCTTTTGTAGACTCCTTTGATGATCAGAGGCGACGGCGTTTCTGTCACAATCATTATACTCTCTGGGTTGACACCCAATTTGAGAGAACATGGAGTATTCTCTCTGCCAATCACTTCAGCAGAATACTTACGGAATGATTTAACATAGATGGCTAGTTCCGGATCAGAAAGATTCTTGGCACGCTCAGCTTCCTCATCAACTAATACATAATAATCTATCTTCCTAATTTCTCCATATTGGAAATAAGATGTAGTGAAATCCCAGCTAAGATTGTCTCCGTTCTTCTTAATTGCTGTTACACCTACGAACGGATCGGCATAGGACCATTCAGACTTCACTTTATAATGAGCCTCTACAACCGGGCCATAGTTATTTTTCTCATCGTATCCTACAACATAAAGATATTGCTCTATATTGCCTCCATACGACACGGAATAACTCTTAACTGCAAAATTGAATTCTTCTCCCTGTACGACTTTCTCTCTCTCCATTTTATTTTTTATCTGCTCCTCTGTGTAGGGAAGACTGGAGAAGTAATACTTGTATCCCGTGCTTTTGCCTGAGAGATTGATCCGTACAGCACATTCACTCCGAAGGAAAACTGACTCGCCAAGCGACAGAGTACATTCAGCATCATATTTTCCCGGCCTTTCGATGGTGCCGTTGAGTTCTTGCTCAAACTTATTGCGGATATCATAGTCAAGATTATCTTCACTGATCTCGCATGAGCTAAGCATGCAGATCGAGAACAATACAAATATCGGATAAAGAATCTTTTTCATTTCAATCATATTATACATTTCGATAATACTTCTTTTACTACATCAGAATGCGAGGCCTAAAGAGAACGACACCTGATTGGCAATGCTTGGATTGTAGGCACTCTTGACAAACTGCTTCTGGTAGCCGGCACCAATCATAAGAGCCTTAATCCTCCAGAAGAACTCAGCGTCAACAGCCAGACCCGTCTTATATTCAAAATCAGCAGTCAGCATATGAGGTTCGGAGGTCTGCAGATAGCGCACCATACCACCTTCAATTTTCATGTACCACTTATGCCAAAGCCTGATCATAGGACCTGTAGTGATCGTCCATGCCGTACTTTTAATTTTCTCTGTGGTTTTTCCGCTGCTATCCGTACCATAAAATTCAGTTTCTCCATAAGGTGTGTCAATCTTTGATTTGGCATCAGCATTGAAAGAGAACGTCCATCCGAAATTCTTACAACCACCTACCGTGAAACCAAAGGGTTGCAGATTACTTCCATGCCACATGATGAAAGCGTATGTCACCATCTCATCGAGACGGAACACTGTTTTTGACCGCTGTCCGACTTTAAAGTCCCTTACAACTTCAGTGCTACGTATAGCGCTCGGGTGACCGATCATACGATATGATCCAAGCAAACCGTCGTACTGATATGTATTTTTTCCACTTCCATAGATCTGATGCCCTTCCGGACCATCAACTGGGATAATCGCAAATCCTCCAGCATTCTTCGCTATAACCTCACCGCCCATACGGGAGTCTACATCCTGCCAGTCTTTCTTCAGATTGAGCTTGACGGGATACTCTTCATCACCGTATCTAGAAGTTATATAATGTTTACCCTCTTCAAGATCAAGAGTGTAAATATAAGGGAACTGTGATTTATCAACAACCTTGTTGGTCGCAACCAACTCCTCATCCACATATAGATCAACGAATGGCTCAGTTTCAATTCTGACTTTCAACGTATTGTCGGAATTGTCAATTTCTGCAACATTGACTTCGGGAGCCTCAAGTCCCTCGACATCCACATACCAGAGTTCACCGCTTTTAACAGGTTTTGGAAAAACAACATGACCTTCGTGAAAATTTTTACTCCGAATGGTAAGATCCTTACTGCCATTAATAAGATTTACTAAATAAGAATAGCCCACAATGTTTTCGGATTTCTCGGGACTTTCGAAAATATTACCGACAAATGACAAGTCACCGAGATTCGACCTTACAATGACACATGCAATAGTATCGCCATTATGGTCAATGCGAGCCTTATTTTCAGGTAACACACTCGGTTTTTCCGAAGCAAGCTCACATTTAAGTTTGGAATAGGCAGCTTGCTGGGCATAGCAGACAAGACAGCCGGTCAACACTATCAGACAAAATAAAATTCTTCGCATCTCAAATATAATTTATAAATAAATTAGAATCATTGACCTTTCAGCCTAAATTGCACAGGGAATGTAAAATAAGAAGCTACTTCTCTACCTTGATGTTTCGCAGGCTGCCATTTCGGCATACTGCTTACCAACCGTATCGCCTCCCTATCAAGTTCAGGGTGGACACCCTTTACAATCTTCGGACTTATAACCTTGCCGAATTTATCGATAATAAACTTCACGACTACCCTGCCTTGGATATCTTCTGCTACTGCAATCTCGGGATAAATGATATTATTACAAATCCACTTCATCAATGCAGGCATACCTCCCGGGAACTCCGCCTGCTGCTCAACGTTCTCAAAAATAGGTTCTCCGAAAAGCGTATTCTCAGTATTTCGTCCTTGAACTCTACTTCCGGCATAATTATTTTGCTCACTCCGGGCATCCCGATTCGCATAAGTATGATTCTCATTAGCGGCATGAGTCTGCTTTGCGCCTACCTTTCCGGATTTAGTAAGTTTGACTGTTCCAAGATTAGTTGTCTTTCCTGAACTGATTTTCACGTTGCTCTTTACGACAGTCTGGAAACCTGACTTGGAAACCTCGACGTTATAAACCCCGGTCAGCACTTCAACGTTACCCTTCAAGGGGGTCTTACCGAGATCCGTACGCTCATTACCCGAAATCAAAGTCACAGAAGCTCCTGATGGATCACTTGCACAGACAAGAGACCCTTTCTCATACTCATAGTAAACAGTAGCAGTATAAGTAGCTTTTGATTCAATCTTAGGCAGATCTATCTTAAGCACCGAGCCCGAAGGAGCGACGGCCTCCAGTTTCTTGGTATTTTGGGGAAGATAAATAACGTAGACACCTGCGTCATTCTGAACATCACCAACTACAGAACCCTTAAACGTCAGTCCTTCGATGGTTGAGTGCAGCATGAGTACTCCACAAGGGACTCCTTTAGCATCCTTCCTTGGATTGCGGGCTGCATAGATGTTGTTGGTCTGAACCTCTACCTGATTTTCAAGACAGAGCACCTGAGCTGTAGAGTCAATCGCCATCATGCAGATGATGAGCAACAAAACAAGCTTTCTCATATCAAATACCTTCAATAGAATTCAAATCGAAAATCTCCTCTTCCGGAAGCCGCTGCGTCTTTCCATTGTCAAGATACATCGGTTGCCATGCGCGGACATGAATCTGAGGGCGGTCTGGCTCGGTGAAATCCCATACCATAAACACATAACCCTCATCACTGTAGGAAGAAGTATTCCAGTTCTGCACAACTCGTACGCCATATATATCAGGGTTGGCTCCATGACGCCTGATCTGGACATCATCAAACTCCACATTGATGTATCTCACGTTTTTGAATATACCCTGCAGCTTAGAGAGATATTGCTGTTTGTTCTGCTTCGTATACTTCACCTGAGGCAAGGTGAGCGTCAGACCATCGGTCTTCTTAGCTCGTGGCTTCACCACATTGCCGGTGATGATGAGCGCGTCGTCGGAGAATACCTGATTGAGGAAGTTGAGGTCCCTCTGATTGTAGGAGGTGCGGAAACGCTCCACATAGTCAAGAATCTGCATGCGACGCTCCATATCCTTAAGCTGTACTCCCTTCTCCATTATCTGCTTATAGGTGTTTTCCTGAATGGAGAAATATACAGACTCTATCTTTCCCGCACGGTTGAAGTTGATGACAGCCTCCTTGTACTCCGGGCTCGAACCGTCATCCTGCGGCAAGACCTGAAGAGGGATGTTGCGCATCTGATAGCCTGTACCGGTATTAAGTATTATTTCTCCGATATACTGGTCTTCGGGGCGGAAATGGACATTCTCCCAAAGCATCTCCACCGACATCTGGCCGTCGTCGGCCACCAGGCCGTTGAGATTGAGGGCACGGTCTTGGGAGTAAGCGTCGCTCACCTCAGTCAGGAATCTGGACGCATTGCTTTCTATTGTAGACTTCATCTGCGGATTGTCGAGGCCGTCGATGACCTCAACTTCCACCTGCGCGCTGAGCGACAACGCGCATATCATAAGTAAAGAAAAAAACGCTTTAAATCGAAAGTTCATGAGATTCAGATTATTTAAAGAGCTACTTAGTAATCGTAAACCAGAAAGCTGAAGAATTCGGATAGTCATGCGGATCCCCTTCATTGCCGGTAATGGCGTTTATCCATTTCCCGTTGCGGACATTGAATATTGCGGTCAGTCTGTTGCCGGTCAGAACCCCGACATAGAAGTCATCGATGCTCGAGATAGGAAATGCGGCGGCAGCCGAGATCTTCCCCTCCTTACGCATCTCCGTCAATGAAGCCACGAATGCATCGCGGTCCTTCACAGTAGCGAGGGATGCGAGGACAGGATGAATGGAAATCTCTACAGGGGCCACGTGGGAGATGGTGTCGCGCACCACCTGCGGTTCCGGCTTCTGGATATCCATCACCTCATACTTCTTGTCTTCCGTCTTCGTGAGCATCATCGAGTTGGAGGAATTGCCCAGCGGCATTAGGTCTGACTTCTTCACATAGAGCATCACCCGATATCTATTGTCGGAAATGCGCGAATCAAGTCTCTGATAGATACTCGCCACCTCCTGCAGATATACAGCATCCGGGGCATCCTTCTGCGTCTCGGCGATGTATGAGGAGATCTGACGGGTCAGATCCTCGAGGGCATTGTCGTAGGCTTCCTGTTCGGTGGAAGCGCGGCAGTCGGAGGAAATATAGGTTTTCGTATCCCTGCCGATCTTGCTCATGGCACGCTCCGTATTGATATCGGCATAAGCGGAGGATACTATGCCCAGCAAGAGATATGTCAGTAGTAGAAATCTGATTTTCATTTAAATTCTTCAAAAAGGTTTTTCAGATTGTCAAGCCTTACGTAGCAGTTCATCTTTGCATTGGCCTTCACGGATGATGAAAGACCGGATATAGGAATATTCACGGTCATGACGTGGGCGAAGCCACCCGGTTTGTTGAGCCAGACATACAGACCTTTGACAGTCTTGCCGTCATATTCATCTACTCCCCAATACGGTACGCTTCCTTCAGCTGAAAGCTTGCCATATAGCTCATCGAGTGTGATCGACACATTGGCTTTATCATAACCGTATCTGCTTACGTCCATGCTAAGATCAATAGGATTAGGGGAAAATCCGGTGAGCATATAGTTTGAGACGCACTCCAGAGGGTAAACGGAATGATCTGTGAGAAGCTCACATTGGTCTTTCGAGCCTTCCGCAGGCAGATACACCACCTGATGGCTCAGACGCGGGGTTATGTAGTAGCCGAGATCGCGCACATAGAATGGAGAAAATTCCACCTTCTTCAGTCGGGAGGTTGAGATTGCGGGAATCTTGTCGCTTCGCTTTCCTGCATGCTTGCCCTTGAGCATACCGATCATCCTGTCTTCGAGTTGAATCTTATTGGAGAAAGTGAGCAGGTCAACGCGCGAGGGGAAAGAACAGACTACAACGGGCTTGCCGTCACGCCTCCATTCGGTCCTGTATACTCCATCATTTAAATCGATGGAAAACTCCTCATCCCCCTTAAGTGATCTTAGTGCGGCGTCATTACCTTTCAGGTAGCGGAATCCCTGTTCCTTCACCATGCGGATTGTGTCGGCGGCAGTTTCAGAGCCTGCATCCAGAAGCAGATTCCTGTAATGCTCAAGAAATCGGGAGGCGAATGCGAACTCCTTATCCTCCTGCAATCCCTCGGGCACAATCGACTGCCTTCCCCATATAGGATATATGGAGAAGACAGCGACTATGATAATAATAAAAGATAGTGTTTTTGAGCGAACAGTCATATTCAACCGGCCTTACCAATTATAATGGCTTCCTTGGAGCCGTCATTCTTAAACCAACGACCCTGGACGAGATGGCCGTTGTCCCACTCTCCTACCACGTATTCACCCGGCTGGGCTACACGACCCTTTGAGTCGCGCTCGTCAATGGTGCGCGAAGTAGAGTAAGTGAGCGTTCCGGTACCGTGAGGCTGGCCGTTTTTCATGCCTCCAGTCCAAGTGCCGTAGCCGAGCTTATGGGTGGAAGGTTGAGCCGGAGTGGTTGCAGCCGGTTTAGCGGGCGCCACCGGTTTGGCCACAGGAGTCTCCTTGACAGCCGGAACTTCCTGCACCGCCTCAGCTTCCTCGCCTTCCTGCTGACCCTCTATCTTGATCACGAGGGTATCGTTGCGGTTGGTCACCTCATCCTTCTTCACGTCGACACTGTCGGCTGGAGCTGTTTCAGTCTCAAAAGGCTTGATTTCCTCTTCCTCCTTGCTGCCGATCAATGCGAACACGATCGCGCCGATGATGCCGAGGGCTACGACCGAGCCTCCGATGATGAACAACATCTTATTCTTATCCTTGTCGTTCTTTTTCTTCTTTTTCCGGGATTCGAGCGCTTCAAGGGGTTTACCGCACTCCGGACACACGAAATCATCAAATTCATCCACCTCGATGATTTCATCCCTGTCCGCCTTTGTGCATCCATCATAGTTGGTACACTTTCCTTTCTTTAAAGCCATAACAAAAATTTTAAAGTAGTTTCAATTCATTGGAAAATATCTTGCGGCACTCATCCTGGGCTTCCTTGAACCCCTTGGACATAGGATTGCCTCCATATGCAGGAAGGACAAACTCCTTGAGCATCGCTATGATCTCCTGCTGGAGCTGCTTCTTGCTGTCGTTGCTGCGGTAATCGGAAGCGAGCTTGGCCTTGACGGCATTATCGACCTTCAGGGCTAAGTCGAAGTCTCCTTTCACATGGTCGAGGATCGAGACGAAATCCTTTCCTCCCACCTCGTTGTAGACGTCGAAGCCCCATTCATCGGTAGTCACCAAAGCATGATACCTGCGCTGCGTCTCGGGATCCTCCACTTCCTTAATGATTCCGAGTGCCTTAGCCAGAATTACTGACGAAAGGAACTTAGTGCCGATCTCCTGCTGGCTCATCTCGAAGAGAGACGGGAGTTCCTGAGCGAATGTCTCCGTATGGAGCACATACTTATTCATCGCCCCTTCCTTAGAGTCTGTAGTAGCCTTCAGATAAGCCTCACGTACTGTCTTCACGTTGTCTATGTGGCGTAGTGGGAATCCTGACTTGGCGGCCACCACAACAATCTCGTTGACCTTCGGATTGACCGAAACATCCTCCGCGCGGTTGAATCCGGGACATGCCTCTGAGAAGGCGTTGATGAATTTCTCCCTGAATCCGCTTGGATCCTCCGGCATCTCCGGAAGGGCGAGCTGAAGCATCGATCGGGAATTGGTCACCTTTCCGCCGGAAGACTTGCTTACTTCCTGAGAATTGAACTGAAGGAAAGTCTTGGATGCCTTCACGAGTTTCTCGGCGAAAGCCTTAAGCTTCTCATTAGTGTTCAGTTCCTCGTGCAGTTTCTCAAGGATATTTACATTCAATACCTTGTAGCGGGAATTAGCTATAGCGAGCTCGTCGACCTCCTGCGCCACATTGATCGAGCAGATCCTCAGGATCTCATCCACGATGGTGTCCACGCCGAGGCGGTTGGAGATATTTGAGAAACCGCGCGCCTCCTCGTTGCCGAGCAGATTGACGATAGCGTTTCTGATAGCAGCGGCGTTGGCAAGCTGTTTGTCTTTGTTACGCACAAAACTATCGGTCATCTCAACGACCATGTCGCGGTTGTATTCCTTGAGATTTATATCGGTCACTGCGGCTCGGTCTGTGCAACGGTTGCCGGCCTCGCGTGTGAATTCCTCGTAGATGTCATTGAGTATCCGCTCCCAATCCTTGATGTTTGCCTTCAGAGTCTCAAGTTCCTGAAGTATCGCGCTCAGCATGCCGAGTTCGAAGTCGTACGCAACGAGCATTGTATTCGATATATACAGCTGTGTCTCGCCTGACGCAAAGTCGTTGAATACGTTTTCGGGCTTGCTCTTGAAGAGTTTACCGAAGAAACCGATATTGTTCCACTCCTCACGTATTTCCCTGACCTGAGCCTTGATCTTCTTGATCCTCTCGGTGAGCTGCGCCTTCTTCTTGGGAACGTCGGTCATCATGCGTTCGCGGCAATCCTCGTCAAGGATACGTACATACTCCTCGGCCTCCATCGCGCTCATATCTCCGTTGGCCCATTTGTCGAACAGCTGACGCTCCACACCGCGCACAAGATCCTTGGCATACTTGAAGCGTTCCTTATCCTGAATCTCATAGAACCGCTTCACGCCGTGCGTACGGAAACCGGAATCAAAATATTCATCCATCTTGCGCACGAATGAGCCGATCCATTCCTCGCGTTCTTTCTCATCAAGTATCTTCTGAATGAAACGCTCCTTGTGTCCGTTCCAGGTCTTGGAGATATCCTTCCAGAGCTTGGAAGTCTCAGTCTCCACGATAGGCCTGGAGAGAGTCAGGTACTCATCTGTCATACGGATTGCCTCGCGACCTTCCTTCGACCTTATCTTATCATTGAGGCCGAGGCCGATTGCTTCACGCGTGGTCTCGCCGAAACCGATGCCCTCCTCCCATGAGTTGAAGAGCATCTGGCGGGCGCCCTGCTGGGCGTTGCGGAATGTCATGAACTCCTGAATCTCCGTTTCCGGATAGATTACACGGGTGACACCGAAGCTCATAAACCTGCGGCTTCTGTTGGGACGTCCGGCAGCGTCAATCTCAGGCTCGGCGCCGTCGTTTTCATTGGTCTCAAGCCTGCGCATCTTGGACTGTGATCCTTCCGCTCCCGAGCTGACCGTCTTATGAAACAGGAAGTCGGCAACCATCTTGGGAATGCCATTACCCAAGTCGAGGATGTGTCCGTTTTCGTTGGTATTCGAGAAGAGATAGGCTACTTCAAACGGGCTGTCGCTGTCGATCCTCTTGCTCGAACCGTCAATATTCTTCTCGCCTGCCACGTCGACGGGGAGATATTGACCTACGCTCATGGCGTTCAGCTCCATAAGGGCCGCATATCCGTTGGCCTGATAGAAGCCGGAATTGTGCGAGGCGTTGGCGATTGTATTCTCCGGGACATAGAGATACAGATGTACAGAATATTTTGTGCCCGTAATGCTGTAGGGGTAATGCTTGCGAATCTGCGCGATCATATCTATGATGGAGCCGGAACCGGTGCCACCGGCCAGACCTGCCACCACATGGAAGTGTACCTCTGCGGTGTTTGAGCGCGTCGTAAGGTTTCTCACGGCGTTTTCCAGCGACTGCGCCACTCCGCGCTCGCCATTTATATGGTTTGCGAAAAGGATTCGGCCCAGTCTTCTTCTCTGGCCGCCTATACCCGCGTCGATGAGTTTGCCGAGCGATGCCTCGATCATGGGGACATCGCTTCGGTTTATGAAGCTGTTAAGCGTAGGATAGTGATTGAGTTCCTGAAGCACCGAGAGGCTGATGCCCTGCGTAGACACCTTCTGGGCCGTGGAGAGAGACACGTCATTGCCGAGTACCTTCCACTGACTCTTAGAGTTAAGATCGTCTTCCGACGAATCCACGTAAAGATAATCCACAAACACATCGTTGTGGGGATTAAGATCCTTGAAGTCTTCAAAGTATCTTTTACGGAACTCGCGGATGACTTTTCCACCCGTTCCTCCGAGTCCTATTATAAGATGGTTGGTTGCCATGTATATATATTTGTATTAGTTAGTCAAAGTCAAAATCATCATCGAAGCTGTATGATCTCCTGCGCCTTCTTGATCTGCGGGAACCGCCGGATGTCATCATGACGCCTACGAATGCGATCGCAAGGAAAACCACCGACCATACGATGCGACGGAAGATATACCAATTGTATTCTCTGCCGATGACACTCCGGAGCGACTGAATGGGCCTTGACCAGTCAAAGTCTTCAAGATCGCTGTAATCGATGAAGAACGACACCAAGGGATTCTCCCTGATCAGTATGGACATCTGGCTCTTAAGCTCGCGGCCGTCGATCGCGTCGCCAAACTGGAAGTTGCATGCGGTGATGAAATCCATTGCGAAACTCTTGCTTTTAAAGGCTCCGAACATCAGGGTCATCTGAAAGAAGAGCAGGCAGAAGAGGATTCCGCAGAAGACCAGCGGAAGCGGCTCTACGCGACCTCTTTTGGTATACTGCGTGGAATATGCCAACAAGCCGCCGGCAATGACCAGCGACACAAGCAGTCCACCCAGGACGCTCCAGAATCCGCAATAGATGAAATCAAACATTATAAGAATTCAGTTTCAAAATCAAAATTGACAGATCCGGCAACGGAATACGATGCCGACAATCCGCTTGAAAGACTTGCAAAATTAATAATTTTGAGTGGGATATGCAAATTTTTTCTGACGAAATTCAGGAAAGAAGCGTTGCAACCTGAGGAACCAGCAGATCGGCACAGAAGTTTTTTACTCAGCGAAGAGGCGGAGAGTGAAATCCTAAAATCGCAACTTAAGCATGTTCGAGTGTTGAGTAAAATAAAAGAAGGCATGCAGACGTGTCACCACATAGCCGGTCTGCATGCCTGAAAGACGTTGGACGTTGGACGTTTTACGTTGGACGTTATACGTTTTTCGAGTTGATCCCGGAGGAGATCCGGGGTGCGTATAGAGCCACGAATGCGGTCATGTCGCGGCTGTCAGCTTTCAGAGGGGGAAAGGGGCGAGCATGCTCGCTGACTATCTCAGACCCTGACATAGGGGACGGGAGGATGTCCGAGGCTGATGATCGGGCCGTGCGTCAGCGCAGAAAAACAACAAAGAGAAAAGCTGGTGTCCCGAGTAGTGCCGTTGGGATGCCTAAGGGATTAGAAGCGAACGTATCGCTTAAAGCATAAGTAAAGCATTTATCTTTTTAGACAAATCTTCAGAAGGAAGTGTGTGTCCTTTAAGGATTGGCAACAGAGTCTCATAATCAATTCCTAATCTTTCTGCAAAAGAATGACTGGACATTCCAATGTCGTCGATATAATTTAGAATTTTCATCGCAAGTTTTCTTGCCTTCTTTCTTTCCTCCTGATTGTTGAGACGCAACAACGCATTCTCCCTCCATTTTGAGGGAACTTTAGATTTGAATGTAAGAAGTCTTTCAGCTGTGGTATTCATAAATTCTAAATTTTAGTTTGTTTCAGTAAGGTATTCAATGAAACTACCGGTATCTATGATTTTATTCTCCAATAGAAAATTACGAACCTTTTCTTGACGCAAAAGTTCTTCCAATGTATGTTCACGTTCCTGCATAGTCTTAGTTAGTTTTATTGCTCCACCTGTAATTATGTAACATCCATCTTCAAGTTTTAGAGCATAAATTCTCAGCCAAGATTTGTGCTTAGTAAGAGTTTTAGGATTAGCTTTTTCTTTATTTAAAAGCAACTCTTTAGATTGATAATTATGTAAAGGTCTGAAGAGCTCGTCTAAATTTGCATCTGGAGATATATCAAGAATCTTACGTTGAAGTATATCGTTATCTTCAGCAGTGATGTCGATAGCAATATCAACGTCAGAAATTTTAAAATAATTCTGCAGGTCATTAATGTTTTCCTTAAAAAATGATCGCAACCATATAACATCATCCCATTGAGCAAACAACAGGTCCAGTATATTATCTTTATCACCATCGTATTTGACAGCCCATAAACGGCCATCATCTGTGATATCATCAAAGGCCTCAATATTTTTAACCATAGTAATTTTCGGTTTATAACCTTATATTAAGATAACGCAAAAACAGATACAATATTCATTAATAAGTTCAATTTTATTGTATAATTTTTTTGCTGGAGAATTCGCGTATCAAAGGAAAGATGGTGTCTGGGTAGTGCCGTTGGGATGCCTGAGGGATTAGAAAGAGACGTCCCATACTTCATAGCGAAGTATGGGACTGATACTAACTTGTCTGTCAGTGGGGTAAGTGGTGTAGCTTCTACTTGAGATCATATTTCTTTCTGTAATCCTCAACTCTTTTGAGATATGTGCCAATATTGGATAGATGGAAAGGTATTTCGAATTTATATAGTATTTTCACTGCTTATTGAGATATCCCGAGGGATTATCAAGAGTTGATATCTCATGACTAAATGCACCATCGTTCCTCAGATGCATACTCCAACGAGATATACGTCTTTCGTTGATACCATTAAAACTATCATGAAAAACCTCATTATGGCCATCATAATCATATATTTTTATTATATTTTCCGACACAGGTTCCCAATCGGCTTCAAAATCAGAACTTCTGACACCACCATGGAACCACTCTGCCTTTATCTTACAAGTATGATCATCATATATGCGTATGACATACTTTTCATTCATACTTGTGTTTAACTGGCCTGACCACTTTCCTACGCACCAATTGCGGCGGGCTGCTTCAATTTCAGCCAGTCTTGCTTCTTCAACAGCTTTAGCTATAGCCTCAGCTATCCTTATTGAGTCCTGACGGGCGGCTTCAATTGCAGCCAGCCTTGCCTCTTCCTCGGCCTTAGCGATGGAATCGGCGATCCGGATGGAGTCCTGTCGCGCGGCCTCCTCGCGCTCAGCCTTGGATGGCCCACAGCTTACGATGGCGCCGACAAAGAAGAGAACGACGCCCGCGATTGATAATAACGATTTTAGTTTCATGTGAATTAAACTTTATTTTTGATTAAAAATCCATTACTGCACAACCTTCAATTCTACCGGATATGTAACACCCTTATAATTGGTCAGATATCCAATAAGACTGTCTTT
>JAIDSM010000139.1 GCA_029061225.1 Muribaculaceae bacterium | reverse complement strand
TTGACTGTTCCTTGCCGGTAGCTTTATCCTTTGCTGTTACGTTAAGGATACCGTTGGCGTCTACCTCGAAAGTAACTTCGATCTGCGGCACACCACGCGGTGCGGGAGCGATGCCGCCGAGATTGAACTCACCGAGGAGCTTGTTGTCGGCTGCCATCGGACGTTCGCCCTGAAGGACACGGATGGTAACCTCAGGCTGATTGTCAGCGGCAGTAGAGAATGTCTCGCTCTTACGGGTCGGGATTGTGGTGTTGGCGTCGATAAGCTTGGTCATCACGCCGCCCATTGTCTCGATACCGATCGACAGAGGCACAACGTCGAGAAGAAGCACATCCTTTACATCACCGCTGAGCACGCCACCCTGGATGGCTGCACCGATTGCGACAACCTCGTCAGGGTTAACTGACTTGTTGGGTTCCTTACCGAAAATCTGTTTTACCTTCTCCTGGATGGCAGGTATACGGGTTGAACCACCTACAAGAATCACCTCATTGATCTCGCTTGCGGAGAGACCTGCATCCTTAAGAGCCTGTACGCAAGGAGCTGCTACTGCATCGATGAGCTTCTCAGCAAGCTGCTCAAACTTAGCGCGTGTAAGGGTCTTCACGAGGTGCTTCGGGCCGGAAGCGGTGGCAGTGATATAAGGAAGGTTGATTTCTGTCGAAGTAGAGCTTGAAAGTTCAACCTTTGCCTTCTCAGCAGCTTCTTTCAGACGCTGCATAGCCATCGGATCCTGACGGAGATCTACACCTTCGTCTTTCTTGAACTCATCAGCGAGCCAGTCGATGATCACGTTGTCGAAGTCATCGCCGCCGAGGTGAGTGTCACCGTTGGTCGACTTAACCTCGAATACACCGTCACCAAGCTCAAGGATGGAGATATCGAATGTACCGCCACCGAGGTCGAACACTGCGATCTTCTGCTCTACCTGGCTCTTGTCAAGGCCATAGGCAAGGGCAGCTGCTGTAGGCTCGTTAACGATACGGCGAACCTTGAGACCTGCGATCTCGCCGGCTTCCTTTGTAGCCTGACGCTGAGAGTCGTCAAAGTAAGCAGGAACTGTGATGACTGCTTCAGTCACTTCCTGACCGAGATAATCCTCGGCAGTCTTCTTCATCTTCTGAAGAATCATTGCGGATATCTCCTGCGGAGTGTAGTCACGACCGTCGATATCAACTTTCGGCATATCGTTCTGGCAAACTACTTTATAAGGTACGCGCTTGATCTCGTCTTCTACCTGGGAGCATTTCTCACCCATGAAGCGCTTGATCGAATAGATGGTGCGTGTAGGATTGGTGACAGCCTGACGCTTTGCGGGGTCACCGACTTTTCTTTCACCGCCGTCGACGAATGCCACTACTGAAGGAGTGGTGTTACGGCCTTCGGCGTTAGGTATTACAACAGGATCTTTACCTTCGAGGACAGCCACACAACTGTTGGTGGTGCCAAGGTCTATACCAATAATCTTTCCCATGATATTTTTCTTATTTTTTTATATTAGTTAATAGATTCGTTATTTCTATCCGGAGAGCTTCACCATCGCTGTCTTTTCAGATAAGCCTTGATTTTCGCTCTCGTCTGATATATTAACAAATGACTTGCCAAATGTTTCACTTTTTTTGCCATCCGGGATTAAAACCAATTCAACATACTAAATTTCAATAATATATAAATACAACACGACCTTAAAAACATATTAAAAAGTGTGACAAAAGCCGTGACAGAAGTGACAAAATCAAAAAAAATAACAAAAAATAACGTAATATTAAGATATTTTTAGTAATTTTGCACTCTAACAGATTTATATCCCCTAATAGGGACCGCCGCAAGAGGCGCCAACAGCTAATAATATGAAGAAACTACAGGAAAAGCTATCGCAATACGATGCCCCGCAGAAAGCAAAGGCTGCAGGTGTATATCCATATTTCCGCCCCATCTCCAGTGAGCAGAACACTGAGGTTCTCATGAACGGCAAAAAGGTCCTGATGTTCGGATCAAATTCCTATATGGGACTCACCAATCACCCGAAGGTGATTGAGGCTGCAGTCGAAGCTACCAAGAAATACGGTACCGGTATGGCCGGAAGCCCGTTTCTTAACGGTACGCTCGACATCCATAAGGAACTTGAGGCTCGCATCGCCGACTATGTCGGGAAAGAGGACGCTATCGTATATTCTACCGGTTTCGGTACAAATCTCGGAGTAGTTAGCACTCTGACCGGAAGGGAAGACTATATTATATGCGATGAGCAGGATCATGCCTCCATTGTCGAAGGCCGCAGACTCTCTTTCTCGCAGCCTCTGAAATACAAGCACAACGACATGGAATCGCTTGAGAACGTATTGAAGAAATGTAAGCCTGAAAGCATCAAGCTGATCGTTACAGACAGCGTATTCTCTATGGAGGGCGATGTCGCAAATCTTCCTGAGATGGTGAAACTCGCCAAGAAATATGACGCAAGCCTCATGGTAGACGAAGCTCACGGTATAGGTGTCTTCGGTAAAGGCGGACGTGGTGTAGTCAACCATTTCGGACTCACCGACGATGTCGACCTGATTATGGGCACTTTCTCCAAGTCGTTCGCTTCGCTCGGCGGTTTCATCGCTACCGATAAGGAAATCACCAACTTCCTCCGCCATCACTCGAGAAGCTACATATTCACAGCTTCAATCACCCCGGCTTCTACAGCAGCCGCTCTTGCAGCTATGGATATCATGCTCAACGAGCCGGAGCGTCAGAAGCATCTCTGGGACATCACCAACTATGCGCTTGAGAACTTCCGCGCGATGGGATGCGAGATCGGCCATACCTCCACTCCGATTATCCCTCTCTTCATACGCGATGACTATAAGACATTCGCTGTGACTCGCGACCTTCTTGAAGAAGGAGTTTTCGTCAATCCCGTGGTGTCGCCGGCGGTAGCTCCTCAGGATACGCTCATCCGCTATTCGCTGATGGCTACTCATACAAAAGACCAGGTGACCCGTTCGCTCGAAGCCATACAGAAAGTGTTTAAAAAGCACGAAATCATAAAGTGAGAGCACTCGACTTTAAGCTTGAACATACCTGCCCCGGCACAAACGCCAGGGCAGGACTCATCACGACCGCACACGGTAAGATAGAAACCCCTGTCTTCATGCCGGTGGGTACCGTCGGTAGCGTCAAGGCTGTGCATCAGCATGAACTCAGGGACGACATAAAAGCCCGGATTATTCTTGGCAATACTTATCACCTCTATCTTAGACCGGGTCTTGAGATACTGCGCCAGGCCGGCGGACTTCACAAATTCATCGGATGGGAAAGACCGATCCTTACGGATTCCGGAGGTTTTCAAGTATTCTCTCTTTCAGGCAACCGCAAACTGACCGAGGAGGGTGCACACTTCAGAAGCCATATCGACGGCAGCAAGCACCTCTTCACTCCGGAAGGAGTGGTAGATATCCAGCGAGTGATCGGTGCAGACATAATGATGGCGCTTGACGAATGCCCGCCCGGAGACTCAGACTATGAGTATGCAAAAAAATCATTAGGTCTCACCACCCGGTGGCTCCAGAGGGGTTGGAACAGATATAAGGAAACAGATGGCATTTATGGCTATCGCCAGACGTTCTTTCCAATCGTGCAGGGTTGCGTATATCCCGAGCTTAGAAGGGAAGCGGCTAAATTCGTTGCTGATCTTGATGCAGACGGCAACGCTATCGGTGGCCTTGCTGTAGGAGAGCCTACGGAAAAGATGTATGAGATGATCGAGATCGTCAATGATATCCTTCCTCAAGACCGTCCCCGCTACCTCATGGGGGTAGGAACTCCTGCCAACATTCTGGAAGCTATCGACAGAGGCGTCGACATGATGGACTGCGTGATGCCTACCCGCAATGGACGCAACGGTATGCTATTCACGCGCAACGGCATCATGAACATGCGCAACAAGAAATGGGCAGATGACTACTCCCCCCTTGATCCGGGAGGCCCCACATATGTGGATGAGGTCTATTCGAAAGCTTATGTCAGGCACCTTTTCATAGCCAATGAGCTTCTTGCCATGCAGATAGCCAGCATCCACAACCTGGGATTCTATCTATGGCTCGTTGATGAGGCGCGCAGGCATATCGAGGCCGGAGATTTCCCCATCTGGAAAACTGATATGATCCAACGGGTGACCAGCCGGATGTAAGATTGCAAAGTTTCTATTTTGTGATTCTGAATTAAGGATTCTTAAGACACGATATCAAGGATGGCAGAGGAACAAGATAATAATGAGATATACCTGACCGAGGTGACTTCATCCGGAGATGATGTCTCCGAGGCCATGTCGGATGACATGATAGCGGGGACGGAGACTATGGAAGTTGCCGTTTCCGAAGAGACGGACGCTCCCGGCACCAAAGGGAAAAAGAAAGACAGGAAGAAATTCAGGATTAGACTCAGGAATCCGCTCCCCATCATCGACAGATATATCTTGGGGAAATTTCTGGGTACATACTTTCTTGCCACGTTGCTTCTGCTCCTTGTCATCGCTATGTTTGACGTCACAGAGAAGCTTGACGCATTCCTCACTGCGCCTTTGAAAGAGACGCTCTTTGACTATTTCGCTTCGTTCCTCCCCTATTTTGCCAATCAGCTGTCGCCTCTTTTCGTCTTCATCTCGGTGATCTTCTTCACAACTAAACTCGCCGACAATTCGGAGATCATAGCGATGCTGTCGAGTGGCATCACTTTCCGCAGGCTCCTTCGGCCATATATGATAGGAGCTGCCATCATAGCCGCCTTGACATTCGCTCTCTCCAACTATATTATCCCCCCTACGAATGTTGACCGAATAGCCTATACGAATAAATATGTTAAAAACAAGGCAGTAGCTTACGGCACCAATATCCAGCTAATGGTGAGGCCGGGAGAAGTGGCTTATTTCGGAAGATTCGATAATACTACCAAGCAAGGCTACCGCTTTTCTCTGGATAAGTTCAATGGGAAAGCTATCGTTTCGCGTCTGACCGCAAGTTCGGTGGAATACGACACTACGCGTCAGTACCACTGGAAGCTGAAAGACTTCATGATACGCGACTTCGACGGCATGAACGAAAAGATCCGGAAGGGATCTTCCATGGACAGCATCATCCCCATCGAGCCTAAGGACTTCCTTATAGCATCCAACGACCAGGAAATGCTGACTACTCCGCAGCTGACAGAATATATACGCAAGCAGAAGATGCGCGGAGTAGCCAACATAAAGAAGTTTGAGATTGAGAGGGAAAAGAGACTCGCGGAGACTGCGGCAGCCTTCATCCTTACGCTTATAGGGATGTCGCTTTCGTCAAAAAAGGTAAAAGGAGGCATGGGTATAAACATCGGTATCGGTCTTGGATTGAGTTTCAGCTATATCCTATTCAGCACTATTACTTCCTCTTTCGCCATCAACGGTTACACCTCGCCTGCAGTGGCGATGGAGATTCCGAATATAGTATACCTTATAATAGGTATAGTACTTTATCGTAGGGCTTCCAAGTTTTAATATGCAGTCTGAAGGCTTGTATCCTCGTCAATTCCTTTGCCTCTTTCTTTCGACGCACAGAAGAAGGTGGAAATGATAAAAATATTAAAAATAAGGCGAATCGAGGAATTTGATTTTGTCGTATGGGAATATTTTTGTAACTTTGCACATAAGGCCCGATAGCCTTATGCGAGAACAATAATCTAATAGAAAGCAAGCGACCGGAGACGGTCAACCCAAAATACAAGAAGTGTAGAGATGACAAACAAGGATTTCGATTTCAGCGACATAGCGCCACACGATGACTCGGTCTTCCGCACGATACTGGATAAACTTATCACAGATCCGGGATTTCTTCATGCGATTTCATATGTAATGCCTAAGGAGGATCTGCCGGCACTCATAGATGAATTGAAGAGAACCGACAACCGGCATGATTTTCAGCATAGAATCATGTTTCCTTTCCTTGAGATGCTCGGCAAGACCACCACTTCAGGCATCACGCTCGGAGGCGCGAAGTATTTTAATCCCGCCCTCAACTACACATTCATCACCAACCACAGGGACATAGTACTTGATGCCTCCTTTCTCAACCTCACTTTCCTGAGGAGGGGATGGCCCACTTCTGAAGTGGCCATAGGCAACAATCTGCTTGTCTTTGACTGGATCTCTGATCTTGTAAGACTCAACAACAGCTTCATAGTGAAGCGCAATACCGGCCTTCGTGAAGGCCTCGAGGCTGCAAAGAAACTCTCGGCTTATATCCACTACGCCATTATAGAGAAGCACGAGTCTGTGTGGATTGCGCAGCGCGAAGGTCGAGCAAAGGATTCAAGCGACCATACACAGGAAGCTCTCGTCAAGATGCTTTCCCTCGGTGGAGAAGGTACGTTCATGAACAAGATAAAGGAGATCAACCTCATGCCTGTATCCATCAGCTACGAGTATGATCCCAACGACTATCTGAAAGTCAAGGAGTTTCTGCTTAGAAGAAGAGACCCGGACTTCAAGAAATCACAGAAAGACGATCTTTTCTCAATGGAGATCGGATTGCTCAAATTCAAGGGGAAGGTGCATTTCCAGCTTACTCCGCGCCTCAATGTAAGGATTGATGAGATAGGTGAATTTAAAGACACCAACAAAGCCGCAAAGTATGTATGCGCCCTTATCGACTCTGCAATACACAGAGGATATGAAATCTTCCCGATCAACTATGTGGCTTATGACACGCTCCACTCCACCACCCGATTCGCTCACAAGTATACGGAAAAGGAGAAGGAGGAATGCCTCGCCTACTTCGACGGGCAGTTGACCAAAATTGATGTGGAAGACATCACGAAGGAAGAGAAAGGCTTCATGAAAGAGATGATTCTGATCATGTATGCCAACCCGCTGAAGAATAAACTGAAATCTATATTGGGAGGATTTGAGTGATGAGACTGCCTTTAGCCGCCATCATAATGCTGTTTGTCTTCAGCATCCTTACGGACTTTTATATATGGACAGACATCCGCCAGGGTAAATCTAAAAATCGCTGGGCATGGAGCAACGTCTACGCCATATCGTCATTCCTTCTATGGATTTTCCTTGTAGTAATAGTAGCGATGCCCCGACGCAGTCTTGACGGAGGAGTCTACGCGGTCATGTGGATGCTTACAGTCTATCTCAGCATCTACATCCCGAAAATTATTTACTGCATATTCTCCCTTTTGGGAAGGGTGCCACGTCTGTTCAGAGCTCAACGCTGGAAATGGATGAACTATGTAGGAATCGTAGCGTCGCTCGGAGGATTCGCTTTATTGTGGCATGGTATTCTTTACACGAGAACTCATCCTCAAGTGACTGATATCACAGTTTTTTCCGACAGACTTCCTGAAAGTTTCGATGATTACAGAATAGTCCAGATATCCGACCTGCATCTCGGCACATGGGGAAGCAATACGAAGTTCTTATCACAGATGGTCAATACCATCAATGCCTTGAAGCCTGACCTCATTGTCTTCACCGGCGATATCGTAAATCAGAAGTCGGACGAACTGAACCTGTTCAAAGAAACATTATCAAAATTGAAGGCTACCGATGGGGTCTACTCCATTCTGGGCAACCATGATTATGGCGACTATGTCGACTGGCCTTCGGCAGAGGCTAAGAAAGCTAATCTTGACAATCTGAAAAAGATCCAGAAGGATGCCGGCTGGAAGATGCTTAATAATGCTCACGCATATATCTTCCGGAAGAAAGGTGCGTTGACCGACTCCATCGCACTCATTGGAGTGGAGAACTGGGGAGAACCTCCCTTTGCTCAGTATGGCGACCTGCAGAAAGCTTATCCCGCTGACTCCACTCATAATTTAAGGGACAACAACTTCAAGATTCTGCTCACGCACAATCCTGAGCACTGGGTGCGGGAAGTCAGAAAGAGGAGCAATATCGACCTGAGTCTTTCAGGCCATACCCACGCCATGCAGGCAAGTTTCGACATTTTTGGCAGAAGGTTCTCTCCTGCTGCCTTCCGGTATTCCACATGGGGCGGCTTTTATACCGAGAATGGAATCGGCGAAATTGAGGATTTCGGAAATCCCGATCTGTCGGAGGGACTGGAAAGGAATCTCGATAAATCGTCGCTATACGTCAATATAGGAGCCGGAGAGGTGGCTATGCCGTTTAGAGTGGGCGCCAGCAATCCTGAGATCACTCTCCTTACGCTAAAGAAGAAATGAAATTGATGAAAGGCACTCAGGCCATCTTTTGTATCGGATCTAACTGCGGAGATCGCGAAGGAAACGTTAGATCGGCCATAGAGTGGCTTTCCGGATTACTCATGGATTTCCGTCATTCCGATGTCTATTCCACTCCCGACTTTCACGGAGGACAAAGGGTATACATGAATTGCATCTGTCTTGGTCTTACCGACCTTTCGCCAGCGAACCTGAACGCTCTGTGCAAAGACTTTGAAGTGCGTTGCGGAAGAGATTCCGTAGCGCGTTCGGTCGGTAACGTTCCGGTAGATATCGATCTTGTAGTCTACGACCGGGAGATTCTAAGGGAAAAGGATTTCAGATGTGAATTTTTTAAGAAAGGATATCGTCATCTGCTGGAGTCGGGAGCTGTTAGATGAAACGGAAGTTAAGCATACCCATGGTGCGACGTAAGTTAAGCTCTACGAAAGGACGGAGATGACCGCCTCGCTCTATCAGCATATCGACTCCGCACGGCCCGTCATAACCCGATAGAATATTCTGCAGGATATTTTTTTGAATGGTCCTCACCTCTTCTATAGGTATATTAGATAGGGCGTCAAACCTTTTAGCCATGGCATCCTGACTTATAGAGTCATTAGAAATATATTTGCCGCGATTTGATGTCGAGAAGGAAGAGAGTCCAAGATAATGGGCCTTTCCCGAGTCCATGCGCCATTCTGTGGCAAAGTCTGCTATTCTGTCAGCACCCGTTTCCCCCATTACACTGCCCTGACGGCGAAGGATTCCTCTGCACCACTGCTCCACAAGCTCTTCTGTCATGTCTGCCGCCGTATTGATTACTCCCCTGCCGCTCGAGCTCCATGGAGCCTTCATCCAGCAACCTGGATTCTCAACCACAAACCGCTTGCATTCCTCTATGGTATTCAATTCCAAGGGGACATCCACCGCCCTATCGGAGTGCACAAGCTCGTTCCATCTCGTATTGAGTGCCATCGTTGTTTTTCTATGAGCCAGTTTCCTTATCCGATCCATTTTCTTATCATCCGGAAGTGAGGTATCCGGCACTCCGCAATCCTTAAGCTTGCGGATGAGCGCATGATTCCAACCCCAGGGCTCCACGACCGTGTCTGGGTTCATTTTGAAGAGATCAGACAGCATATCCCAGGACACAAGATCAAATTCTGAGTTCAGCCCGTAGGTATCATCAACAAGAATACAGTCTCCGGGACTTGCCCATGCCTCCGGGAGAAGCTGCAGATCTTTGCGCAACTTCATCACCTGCTTCGGGGGTGTATAAAAAGACGCCCCCGAAGCGAGGGCGTATTCAGTCTCGGGATTGAAGAGAAGCAGGCGCATCAATCGTTGAGTTTCTCGCGTTCCTTAAGTGGATTTGAGAAATACAGTTTATGCTCGAGATACTCCTGTGTGGCGATCAGGGTTGGCTTAGGGAGCTTCTCATAGAAACGTGAGATCTCAATCTGCTCGCGATTTTCCGACACTTCCTCAAGGTTGTCTGTGGAAGCGAAGTCTGCGAGCTTCTTCTCAAGTTCCTTCTTGAGCTCAACGGCGATCTGGTTGGCGCGTTTTCCAATGATGCATACAGTCTCGTATACATTTCCTGTCTGCTCCGCCATAGCGATCATGTCGCGTGTCACGGTAGTAAGCGGTGCGTTTGTCTTCTTGTAGTCCATAATATGCAATTATGATTTACGTATGTTGATTTTCTGTTGTCAGTTATAAGTTTCAGACTTTCAGAGCCTGCGGTCACTCCCCGATATGCTTGGATGCGATATTGAATATCGATCTGGCCTCGGAAAGATTCTTTGATTCCGGATAAGTGTTTATGAACGAATAGTATTCGTCGATCACGTCTCGGTATCGGTCTTCACTCTTCTCCGCTACAGAGTTCTTGGCCTGCTGGAACTTCGCCTTCAGTATCAGCATCTCGAAGTCCTCACGGTATTTGGAATAAGGAAATTCCTTCAGGGCGTTTTTAGCCGTTATTACGCATGACTCGTAATTATTTCCGAGGAAATTACCTAAGTTATAGTAAAGCTGAGCGTTTTGCAGCTGCTTGAGTGTAAGTTTATCCTGAAGCTCGAAAATAGAGTTCTTGGCAAGACCGGCCTTGTCGCTGTTGGGGAAATAGTCAAGAAATCCCTGAAGTTCCTCTATGGCTTTAAGAGTAAGCGTCTGATCAAGCTGGGGTTCCGGGGAATCGAGATAATATCCGTAACCGCAGTAGAATCTTGCCAATTCCGCGTATTTACCTCTCGGATAGCGCTGATAGTAGTTTTTGAAGTAAACACCGGAGTTGAGATAGTCCTTGTTTTCAAAATAAGACATGGCAAGAAGGAAAGTGGCGTCTTCGCCATTTTCCGTACCACGCATCGGATTCTGCAGATCCTGAAGGAGGGTGATGGCCTGCATGTATTTACGGTTCTCATACGCTCGCTTCGCGTAGTCGAACTTATATTGCATATCGGTGCTCTTCAGCACTTTATTGTACTCTCCGCAGGAGGACAAAGCCACAGCCGCGACCGAGCACATCATACAAATCTTAAGAAGTTTTTTCATCTATACGTATCTATGAAAAGGCTATTAGTCGCGCAAAGCGCGTAATTAGCATGCAAAGTTAATAAAAAAATTGCAAACAACGATGATTTTTACGTAAAAAATTATTAACTTTGAAGTCTGAAAGCGTTATCGCCGCTTGCGTTGTGCATTTTTAACGGTACGCTTTGAGTAAAAAAATACAAAGATATGAGTAAAAACGGATTTATCTCGCGCCATCCGGTGCTGACAAACTTGATAATAATCATTCTTGTGGCGATTGCCGGACTCGGCATAATCTACCTCTCGTTTGCCATCTTCACCCGTCATGGAGAGAGCAGCGTAGTGCCGGGCGTGGAGAAAATGTCTTATACACAGGCGATAGAGATCCTCCACTCTAAAGGATTCAAGGTCGATATACGAGACTCCCTTTATAAGGAGGATGAAAAACCCGGTTACGTCATCGAACAGTTTCCTAAGTCAAACTCGATTGTGAAACCCGGCAGAAAGATTTTCCTTTACATCAACGCGGTCCATCCTAAAGAGGTGGTGATCGACGACGACAATAATCCCCGCGAGGATGCACTGAAGTCTACATCATTCCGTCAAGGAAAGGCCAGACTCGAGGAACTTGGATTCAAGAACATACGGGTGATCAAGATTTTAGGAGAAAACGACTGTATCTCCAAGATATATGCCGACGGCAAGGTCGTGAAGAAGATGCAGAAGGTGCCGGTAAATGCAAGAATTGTCATGGAGGTGTTCGACGGCAATCTGGAGGCTGTCCGCGACTCCCTGCAAAGCGATCTTGATCCAGGATATGGTATTATACCGGCCGAAGTATCCGAACCGACTGAAAACACGGGCGAGACCTACGAAGTGGAGGAACCCGTTACGAATGAATCGGAATCGATAGAATACTACTGATTTACCTCTACTCGAGATGAAGAAAGAAGAAGCACCGACTTTTGACGACTTGAACGAGACTGAGATCGACGATAATATTGCCCTTTCGGATGGAGAGGAAGAAGTTGCTGAACCGTCTTATGTGACTGAAGACGGCAGGGAACTGTATGAGCATTTCCGCTTCGAGGCCGACAAGGGGCAGCAGCTCCTTAGAGTCGACAAGTTTCTTGTAGACAGGATGACGAAGACCTCGCGCAACCGCATACAGCAGGCTGCCGATGCGGGATGTATAATCGTCAACGGGAAGCCTGTCAAGTCAAGCTATAAGGTGAAGCCGCTCGATGTCGTCAGCATAGTGATGGACAGACCTCGGTATGAATTCGAGATAATAGCTGAAGACATACCTCTTGACATCGTGTATGAAGACGCGGATGTTATGGTTGTCAACAAACCGGCCGGACTTGTCGTCCACCCCGGACACGGCAACTACCACGGCACTCTTGTCAATGCCATCGCCTATTACTTCCGCGACAATCCCGATTATGACGTAAGCGATCCCCGACTCGGACTTGTACACCGTATTGACAAAGACACGAGCGGCCTGCTTGTGATAGCGAAGACACCTGAGGCTAAGACCGATCTGGGACTGCAATTCTTCAACAAGACCACAAGACGCGAATATGTCGCTGTGGTTTGGGGAGATTTCAATGAAGATAAAGGTACAATCGTTGGAAATATCGCTCGTAATCCCCGCAACAAACTTCAGATGGCAGTTTTCGATGATCCGGAAATAGGCAAGCATGCCGTCACCCACTATGAGGTAATCGAAAGATTCGGTTATGTCACTTGTGTAAAATGCAAACTTGAAACCGGAAGGACCCATCAGATCAGAGTGCATATGCTGTCGAAAGGACATCCACTCTTCAACGATGCTCGATACGGTGGCGACAAAATACTGAAAGGAACTACATTCGCTAAATACAGACAGTTTGTCGAAAACTGCTTTCAGACCTGTCCCCGTCAGGCTCTGCATGCGAGGACACTGGGCTTCAGACATCCCCGAACCGGAGAGCAGATGGACTTCGAATGCCCTATACCGGAAGACATGACTGCACTCATCGAGAAATGGAGAACCTACCGTAAGGACGATTAGGAAGTTACTCCATCCCTCTTATCTTTAATCTTTAATAATTTATCTTTAATATAAAGTGCTTGATAATATAAGAAAATATGACGTAGTGCTGGCAAGCAAATCTCCGAGAAGGAAGGAACTCCTCGGAATGCTTGACATCCCTTTTGAAATAAAGGTGAAGGAGGGCATCGACGAGTCCTACCCCGCCGATATGCCGGCCATTGAGGTTGCCGAATTCCTCGCGAGACTGAAGGGAAAGGCTTACGCTGAGGATATGAATGAGAATGAAATGGTGATCACTGCCGACACAATCGTGATTCTCGATGGAAAGATATACGGGAAACCTCACAGTGAGGAAGATGCCGTCGACATGCTCATGCAGCTTCAGGGGCGTACCCATACCGTCGCCTCCGGAGTATGCGTGGCCACGAAGGAGAAGATCGTCAACTTCACTACGACTACCGAGGTGTCATTCGCTCCATTGACTCGCGAAGAGGCTGCCTGGTATGTGGAGAAATACCGCCCCCTTGACAAGGCCGGAGCATATGGCATTCAGGAATGGATCGGATGTGCAGCTGTGGCGCGCATCGACGGAAGCTTCTACAACGTGATGGGACTTCCGGTCCATCAACTCTACAATGTTCTGAAGGATGAGTTCTAAGAGTATGAAAGTTGCCGTAATCGGCACCGGGAATGTCGGCACGCAGTTAGCGAGGATATTCATGACTGAACCCATCCCTCCTCGTACACTTGAGGGAATGCCATTAGACGCTGACTTGTATGTCATTTCTGTCAGTGACTCTGCGGTGAAGGATGTCGCAGATAGCTTTCCGGAAGTTGACGGCATAGTGGTGCATACTACCGGTAGTGTCGGAATGGAGGCTCTTTCAGATGTAAAGTGCAAGGGATATGGTGTGATGTATCCATTCCAGACCATCAGCAAGGCCCGCCCTCTCTCTCCCTCCTCCATACCTCTTCTTATAGAAGGAAGCGATAATAAGATCCTCTCAAAGATTGATGATTGCGCTCGCGATTACGGATTCACGCATATTCAAAAGGCCGACAGCGAAAAGAGACGGAGGGTGCATCTATGCGGGACATTTGCATGCAACTTCACCAACGCCATGATTGGCATCAGCCAAAAGATACTCTCAGAGTCGGGAATCGATGTTGGAATCATCAATCCTTTGGTGGAAGAGACAGTAGAGAAGCTCAAAACCCTGCCGGCCAAAGACGCGCAGACAGGACCAGCAGCGAGAAAGGACCGCCATACACTTTACCTTCACAAATGCCTTCTAAAAGAGATAGGAATGGGAGAAGAACTTGATATCTACGAGATTATATCCGACTACATAATGGATAAGATATAGAAGTATTTACTTTTTAACTTCATTTCAGAAATATTATTTTATGTTTTGATAAAACTTGAGCACTCTTGTTTGTTAATACATCAGAAAAACTCCTCATTGACCCAAAGGCAATTAATGTTTAACCTTAAATAAATTATTCGAATGACCAAACCATATGTATTGGGAGTAGACATCGGCGGCACTAACACCGTGTTCGGTATCGTCGACGCTCGCGGCCAGGTGATAGCCAGCGACTCCATCAAGACTAAGAAGCACGCTGAATTTGACGACTACGTCAATGAGCTCCATTCCGCTGTAGAGCGCCTGCTACGTCTCAATGATGCCGAGGATAAGATCCAGGGTATCGGTATCGGCGCTCCTAACGCCAATTACTACACAGGTGAGATCGTAAACCCGCCAAACCTTCCCTGGGGTCCGGTAATTCCCCTTGCGGAAAAGGTTAGCGAGGCTTTCGGTGGAATACCGGTTGCTGTGACTAACGATGCCAACGCCGCCGCTCTCGGTGAAATGACATATGGTGCGGCCCGCGGTATGAAGGACTTCATCATGATCACACTTGGCACAGGTGTCGGTTCCGGTATTGTGATCAATGGCCAGATGGTCTATGGACATGACGGCAATGCAGGAGAGCTCGGCCACCTCGTCATGAAGCGTAATAACGGACGCATGTGCGGTTGCGGTCGTACCGGTTGTCTTGAGGCATATTGCTCCGCTACCGGCGTCGCCCGCACTGCCCGCGAATTCCTTGAGATCCGTCAGGAACCATCCGTTCTCCGCAACATCGACATAGAGGACATCACCTCAAAAGACGTATATGACGCAGCTATGGCAGGCGATAAGATCGCAAAGGATATTTTCGAATATACCGGAAAAATTCTCGGTGAGGCATTCGCCGACATGGTGGCTTTCTCATCTCCGCAGGCAATCATTCTCTTCGGAGGTCTTGCAAAGAGCGGCGATCTTCTTCTCAAGCCCCTCAAGGAAGCGTTCGAAAAGAACGTAATGCCCATCTTCCGCGGAAAGACACAGATCCTTCTCTCTGAGCTGAAAGAAAGCGACGCAGCCGTACTCGGCGCTTCCGCTCTCGGTTGGGAGGCAAAACGTCGCTCCGAAACTTCTGTAGCACCCGAGACCGCTATTCAGTAATCCCCTCCTCCACTATATAATACGAAAGCCCTTGACTCCTCCAGTCAAGGGCTTTTAATATTAAGAAACTCCCTCAAAGACATTGTTCTTATACCGTCTACAGTGTTAGGAAAGCTATCCCGATATGTGACCACGATTTTCTCATAATTGTCTGATATCGTAGCTAAGTTGCCGTATTCCCGTTCTGCAGTAGCTTTATCCGCTACAGTCATGGCTACCTGCACATAAAGACTCTCACCATCCTTTTCAGCGACAAAATCTATCTCTCTGCCACCTGCCAGAATTCCTGTCTTCACATCATACCCCAATATTCTAAGATGATTATATACAGCATTCTCCATAAGTCCTGATATATCGTGGGGCCTGAATCCTACAATGGAATTTCTTATGCCTATATCTTCAAAGAAATATTTCTCTCCTATTTCAAAGAATCGCTTTCCCTCAATTTCCCATCTTCTCGACCTATTGACGATGAACGCCTCCTCTATATATCCGGCATACGCCATCACACTCCCGACGCTCGACGATATGCGTTGCGATTTCAGATAGTCGGCAATCTTTTTTGCAGTGAAGAGCTGTCCGATATTGTCGGCCATGAAAAGCAGCAGACGTTGGAGGAAGTCGTTGTTGCGTAAGGAATGTCGGCTTACGATATCGCGGTACACAACGGCATCCGTAATACCGGAGATATATTCATTCCAAGTGCTTCGCTGAGGCAGATTGACGAGATACGGTAGGCCTCCGTATCTCAGGTATTCCGACATTGCCGCATCTGAATCTTCCATCTTATGGAAATTCAGGAATTCTGAATAAGAAAGGGGATGCACTTGCATTTCTATTCGTCTTCCGGCAAGCTTGGTTGATATTTCCGATGACAGCATCTTCGAGTTGCTGCCGGTGACATAAATGTCGTTGGAAGGATTGAGGTTGAGCGACCGTATGACTTTATCAAAATCTTCAACTTCCTGCACTTCATCTATGAATATATAGTTCCTGCACCCTTCTTTCAGGCGGGTAGTGATTTCAGCATACAGCGACTGGGCATCCGTGATATGTGAGAAAGCAAAATCCTCCAAATCAATGATTATGATATTTGCAGTAAGGTCATTCTCCCGTATATTCTGTGCCACACTTTTGAGTATATAGCTTTTACCTACGCGTCGTTGACCGGTAAGCACCTTAATGATATTCTTCCCCACATAAGCCAACAGCCTATCCATGTATATCGGCCGTTTTATTATTTCTATTGTTTCTTCCATACTGAAAACTTTTATTAAAATCCCAAAAAGTTTTCAACATAGAGAAAACTTTTTGCAAAACTAACAAAACTTTCCAATATATACAAAACTTTTAAACAAAAAAGAGAGGCAAAACATCGCACAAAATAAACCTATACCGAACCGAACATCAACTCAGGAAAGGACTCCGCACCGTACAGAACGCCTGAACCGAACTTAAGCTTATTCCATACAGATAAGAGGGGCTTCCAAAACGAAGTCCCTCTTTCTTTCAAATCTTTTATTAGAATCAGTTGCGGAAGACGAGCTGGTCGTCCTTGACATCGATTACGATCGGATGATCGCGATTGACCTTCTGCGCCAGAATGTCCTTTGCAAGCTGGTTGAGCACCAGTCGCTGGATCGTACGCTTCACAGGACGGGCACCGAATTCCGGATCATAACCGTCTTCTGCAAGAAGTTCCATCGCAGGCTTGGTGACCTCAAGCTTGACGCCGTTGGACTCGAGCATCTTCTGTACGCCACGTACCTGGATACCGACAATCTCCTCAATCTCCTTCTTGTTGAGCGGAGTAAACATCACGATCTCATCGATACGGTTCAGGAATTCAGGACGAATCTTCATCTTAAGCAGATCCAGCACATCCTGTTTGGTCTGATAGATGATATTCTCGCGCTCATCCTCCTTCTTATCATCAAATCCCTTGAAGTTCTCGCGGATGATCGGCGACCCTTCATTAGACGTCATAATGATGATAGTGTTCTTGAAGTTGATGAAACGTCCCTTATTGTCTGTCAGACGGCCATCATCAAGCACTTGGAGAAGGATGTTGAATACATCCGGGTTGGCCTTCTCGATCTCATCGAAGAGCACGACGCTGTAAGGTTTGCGACGTACAGCCTCTGTAAGCTGACCACCCTCTTCATATCCTACGTATCCCGGAGGCGCTCCTACAAGACGGCTCACGGAGTGCTTCTCCATGTATTCCGACATATCGATACGAGTCATCATATCCTCGTCGTCGAATAGATACTCGGCAAGTGCCTTAGCAAGCTCAGTCTTACCGACACCGGTAGTACCAAGGAAAATGAACGAACCGAGAGGTCGGCGCGGATCATTAAGTCCGGCACGTGATCTGCGGACAGCCTCGCTGACGGCACGGATGGCGTCTTCCTGACCTACTACCCTCTTGTGAAGCTCCTCCTCGAGATGGAGAAGTTTCTCCTGCTCACTCTGAGCCATTTTCTTAACAGGGATTCCGGTCCAACGGCTTACTACCTCGGCGATATCCTCGGCGTCTACTTCCTCCTTGATCATCGCGCTCTCGCCCTGAAGCTGACGAAGCTTCTCCTGGGTAGCTGCGATTTCATCCTGCTTCTGCTTGATCTTTGAGTAACGGATCTCGGCGACCTTACCGTAGTCACCTTCACGCTCGGCGCGCTCAGCCTCGATATTAAGTTGCTCGATATCGATCTTGTTCTGCTGAATCTTGTCGATCTCGTTCTTCTCGGCCTGCCATTTAGCCTTGAGAGACTTCTGGGTGTCGCGGATATTGGCGAGTTCCTCGTCGATTTCTTTCAGTCGGTACTGGTTATCCTCACGCTTCAAAGCCTCACGCTCGATCTCAAGCTGCTGTATCTTGCGGGTTGCATCGTCAAGGGCCTGAGGCATGGAGTCCATCTCCAGACGGAGCTTGGAGGCAGCCTCATCCACAAGGTCAATGGCCTTGTCAGGAAGGAAACGGTCAGTTATGTAACGTACGCTGAGCTGAACTGCCGCGATAATCGCCTCGTCCATGATACGCACCTTATGGTGATTCTCATAACGCTCCTTAAGACCACGGAGGATAGATATCGCTGCGAGTTCGTCCGGCTCGTCAACCATCACCTTCTGGAAACGGCGTTCAAGAGCCTTGTCCTTCTCGAAGTATTTCTGATACTCGTCAAGAGTCGTCGCTCCGATGCTACGGAGCTCTCCGCGTGCAAGCGCCGGCTTGAGGATATTGGCGGCATCCATGGCGCCTTCACCCTTGCCTGCTCCTACGAGTGTATGGATCTCATCTATGAAGAGGATAATCTCGCCGTCGCTCTGCGTAACCTCGTTGACGATGGCTTTAAGACGCTCCTCAAACTCTCCTTTATATTTGGCGCCTGCCACGAGCGCGCCCATATCAAGCGAGAATATCTGTTTTGACTTAAGGTTTTCAGGCACATCGCCTCTTACAATACGCTGTGCGAGACCTTCAGCGATGGCGGTCTTACCTGTACCCGGCTCGCCTACGAGCATAGGATTGTTCTTGGTCCTTCTCGAAAGGATCTGAAGCACACGGCGGATTTCTTCATCTCGACCGATCACCGGGTCGAGCTTACCGTTGCGGGCACGGTCGTTGAGGTTGATTGCATACTTACTTAAGGCCTGATAAGATTCCTCAGCGCTTTGGCCGGTCACCTTATTGCCCTTTCTTAGTTCCTTGATGGCAGCGTCAAGACCGTTTTCAGTCACGCCGGCATCCTTTAGGATGCGAGAGGCGTTACACTTTGTCTGGAGGATACCCATAAGCATGGCCTCGACGGAGACATATTCGTCGCCGTTCTTCTTCGCATAGTCCTGTGCCTTGCGCATTGCCTCGTTCGACTCTCGGCTGAGCACCACATCGGCGCCGCTTACCTTCGGAAGAGACTTTATGTCGGCCTCGATAGCCATATTGACGGCGTTGAGGTTGGCTCCAAGTTTCTGGAAGATGAAGTTGACAATAGTCTCACTTTCTGAAATAATCGCCTTCAGGATGTGGACAGGCTCAATCTGCTGCTGGCCTGCCTGCTGCGTGTATTCTATCGCTTTCTGTATGACTTCCTGCGATTTGATTGTGAAATTATTGAAGTTCATAAGTATTAAATTTAGTGTTTTTCGAAAATATTAACAAATACCGTGCCAACTCGGTTCACATGAAACAAAAAATATCAAACTATAAAGATTAAATATTAAGGCGACTGAAAAAGCAGGCCTCACAATTTCCATAAAAAAGGGATATCAAAAAAATGGACGACTAAAAAATCATCCATTCACCTGATGAGCAACGCTTCCTTCTACTATGATTTATTACAAACTTCAAAGTTTTGTAAGAAAAACTCATTATTATTGTCTTGTAAGTTTCATGCAACGTGACGTAAGTTCTCCTTCTCCTGTGACGATAAAGTATTCATCATTCACTTCACCTACGATATTAGTCGGGTACTCATCAGGCTTTATATTATCCAAATCAGATGCATTTGATAGCTCAACAAAGAACCAAATTCCATCAAAATCATTCATCCTTTCTGCCGGATTATATTCCATACTTTGGAATGTCTTTCCGGCCAGAATCTTCGTTGATTGGCTCCTAAAACCAATGGCACCCTGTGGTTCGGAAAAGTCTGTGATTGTCATTACATACCATCCATGAGGTTTCTTCTCAATTTGAGCTAAAGAGTAAGAATAGTTTTCCATTGGAGCTTGACCTTCACCAAAATAAGATCCGCAGAATGAATCATCAAATTTTCGGAATTGTATTGGTTTCACATACTTGGATGATATATAACCATCATCATATCCCGAAAGATCAACTAACGCAATCCACTCATCACCACCAAGAGCACCATCTTCGGGGATGCCATGTATAAGTATACCTGGCTCAGAAACCTTGCGAATCACATTGCCATTAGGGACATTACGGATATTAATATTCTGTCCCGTCACCTCATATACGTGCTTATTGCAAAGATATTCTCCGAACATATATCCATGAAAGCAGATTGACAGAACAACAACTGCAAATTTCTTTAATACTTTCATTTTCATTCTTACATATTGAACTATATTCTATGTATATTCTTAGTATATTCTTACTCATAATAGATATCTTCGTACTATAAAGTAAGATAAAAGAGATGTATTTACAAAATTAGTGAAACTTTTTCATTTATGGAAAATAATTCGATATTTTTTTAATTTTGTAACAATGATAAAAAATAAAAACACTTTATTTTGCTACGCTTTATTTTACACAGCACGAATAGGAAAACCTAAATAGTTATCAAAGCTTGTTATTTCCAAATATGATTATCCTCAATAATCCCCAACGTATAATTAAGGCTCGTGATTTAAGGAGCCTTATTTATAAAGGAATGACCTACTTATATATGTTATGCTTTAATCATATGGAGTATAAAAGCATTTGAATCCATTACATCACAAGGCAATCCAAATGCTGTTTTTTTGTAAAATTACTATCATTAGTATCAGGTGCGGTCACTTGTGTTATTCTTGTTCTTCTCATCCAATCTTCGATTTCTTGTATTTCATCATCATCAACGGATGTAGTATCGCCATTAATAAGATATCCTGATGCCCAGCAAGGTATTCGTTCAATAGTTATTTCTTCTCTTGATTCTCTTATTACTCTTTTTACTGATTCTAACACTATCCTATGCAAGTCAGATTCTGTAAGTCTACTAACTTTCTTTTTTGTTTTCATTTCTATTATTATGCTATTTCATTTAATATTTTAGCGATACACTCAGCCAACATACTCTTGAACTGAGCCTCTGTAGCCTTATTGTTTGTTGTCCATATTTACTTATACTTTGAAGTGATTATGATAAAATTTGTTTCAATCTCAATTGGGACTCGCCATATCGCTTTGTATCCATATTGTCATTATGATAATCTCCTTCATAACAAGCATCTTCAACAATAGCACATACTCTTCCTTCACTGTCTGCTTGAAATCTAACTAAAAGAACCAATGAGCAAATGGTAAGGCCCTTACTCCTAAAATAATTGACAATCAAGATTTTAAACTCTTTGCATATTCTAAGCCACTGATTATCAGTTGGGGTTTATTGATGATAATCATTTAAAATAAATTAATGTAATCATGAATGTATTATCATATGGATTCCACATGGAGTTTTTCAGCCTCAAACAGCCCACCAACGCATTCAAGAGAATTAAGGCTAATGTCCGCACTTTCAGTTAATTGTATTTAACAATTCGGATTTTTGCCTATTTGATTTCCGACCCGTTGGAGTTATTTTTGTACCGCATTTGAGCCTTGGGCAGAGGGGCACACGGCACGTTTCCTTTTTCAGCGTCGTTCAAGATGGTTCAACGAGGAGACACCCGTTTTCAGCCCCCCGAAAGGCTCTCGGCAGCAAGAAAAACTACAATTAAAGTGTGTCGGAATTATGGAAACTGCAACCGCCCCCAAGAGGGCAAGACAATCGGAAAGGGAAATACTCCGTCATGAGTTCCTGACAATAGCAGAGGTGGCTCTGCTTTTGAGAGTGACGCAGCGCACGGTCTATAACCTTATCTACAGCGGCTCCCTCAGAGCCACGAAAATCACAGCGAGAATAACTGTAATCCCAAAGGAGGACTTCATGAACATGATCAGAATCAACGAATACAACCGCGCCAACGGTCTCGACCGACAGCAGGGAAAAGAAATCCATTTCCCTTCAGTTGCCGATACCATCGGCTTAGAGCCGAAGGAGAAAGACAAGGCAAAGGAGAGCAATCCCCGGAAGCCTTCAAAGCCGCGTCCCCGGAAAACTCCGCTGAAGCTGTCCTCCGACTATAAACAGTCGGTCAAGGACACCTTCACAGATGCATCTGCAATCTCAGAGCCTGTCTACTCGATGGAGGAGATATGCAAACTGTATAACTACACTTACGGTCGTTTCTATAATCTCAGAATGCGCTATTCCATTCCTTGCGTCAAGATGGAGGGACACAAGTGTTTTCCCCGGAAAGCCGTGGAGGACGCTATGGCAAAGGAAGAGGAACGCCTCGGACAAGACCTGTCCAAGGATTGGTATTCCTGCTTCGACCT
Organism: Muribaculaceae bacterium; assembly: GCA_029061225.1. GTDB lineage: Bacteria > Bacteroidota > Bacteroidia > Bacteroidales > Muribaculaceae > Lepagella. The sequence goes on along the minus strand of JAIDSM010000139.1, from coordinate 2,478 downwards.
GATGAAGAAACACGGTCTCGGTAAAACGCAGGTAAGAAGATTTGCCGTCACCCACGGGGTAAGGATGAAGAAGGTCTGCAACCGCAGGATGTATTACCTCAAAGCCGACTGGGACGCCGCCCGTAAGGTTGCGGAACAAAAGAGCGCAAGCACAAAAGCAGCAAGAAATTAACTTACAAAACACATAGAATATGGCAAACCTTTGCACCAAAGTGACTGTCAGGAAACGTCCTATCAAGAACGGACAGCTTTCCCTTTATCTCGACTTTTACCCGGCTATCCGTCACCCGAAGACAGGCAAGCTGACCCGACGTGAATTTCTCGGCATATACATCTACGCCAACCCCAAGGAGAAATTTGAACAGCAGTTCAACAAGAAAATGCTCCAGAGTGCGGAACTGATCCGCTGCCGTCGAATCGAGTCTATCATCAACGAGGACTTCGGCTTCATCGACCATTCAAGGGGCAAGGAGAGCTTCATCGACTTTTTCAGTGAGCAGATGGAGCAATGCTCGAACCGTCATAATTGGAGTGCGGCCTTCCGCCACTTCTGCGACTACTCGCAGGGCATATGCTGTTTCGATGACCTGACGGTTGATTTCTGCCAGGGATTTCTCGACCACCTCCTGAAAGTGAAGACCCCGACGGGAGGCACGATGATGGCCTCCACCGCCAACAACAATTTCGGCAAGCTGATCGCCGTACTGCGGAAAGCGCTCAATGCCGGACGCATCAAGGACAACTTCATAGCTGAGCTTAAGCCCGCGAAGGAGAGCAAGACAAAGAAGGAGTTCCTGACTATGGAGGAACTGAAACGCCTCGCCGCCACCCCATGCAAGCACCCGGTGTTCAAGGCCGCCTCCCTTTTCTCCTGCCTGACGGGTCTCCGCATCAGCGACATAATAGCCCTTCAGTGGGAAAACATCTGCAAGGCTCCCGACGGAGGCTGGCGCCTCCGCATCACCACGCAGAAGACCAAGACCGAGGCTACCCTTCCGCTCAGTGACGAGGCTCTCGCCCTGTGCGGTGAACGCTCGGAAGGTCAGGTGTTCAAGGGCATGAGCAAGTGCCTTCCTGCGCTCTACCTCAGAGAGTGGATAGAGGACGCAGGTATTGAAAAGCACATAACCTTCCACTGTTTCAGGCATACATTCACCACGTTGCAGATCGCCTCCGGCACTGACATCTACACGGTCTCAAAGCTGCTTACGCACAGCAGCGTCAGCACCACACAGGTCTATGCCGAGGTTGTGAACGAGCTGAAACGTGACGCCTCAAAGAAAATATCCCTCAAATCCTGATCTTTCTGCATTGCATTCTACCTTATGTCGGACAGCCGTGCCCATCGTTTTTCTTTTTTCTTTCGTTGGCATACGGTGTTTTTTGGTTCATTGAGGACACGGCTGTCCCGGCATCGGGGTTTAAGGATACCGCAGAACTACGGTAAATCTGACCGGGATATATGACGCTGTGATTATCCGATTATCCGATGATACAATTACACAACTATATAATTATACAATTACCTGATGTGACAATAATGCAATTATCAAAAGATGCAATCACACATTTATCAAATGCGACAACTTTCAAATTATCATCATACATAATATACTGATACTTAAATATACAAAGATATGGAAACACAGGACAACACCATTCCTTCCTTTGACAGCCTCCCGGCATTCGTAGCCGGACTGTCCCGTAAGGTCGACGCGATAGACCGCAAGCTCGACATACTCATTTCTGCTCCACAGGAAAACACAGACCTGCATACCGTCCTCGACATAAAGGAGGCGAGCGAGCTTATAGGCAAGACAATCGGCACCATCTATTCCCTCACGAGCCAAAAGGCGATTCCATACAGCAAGAGGGGAAACAAGCTCTACTTCTTCAAGGACGAGCTTCTTGCATGGATAAAAGCCGGAGGTAAGGCTGACATCGATTTCCGGAACGATGACAACCGCGATGCATACGACCGGCATCTGCTGAGACTCCGGGAATCCAAGCGCAGGAAACCGAGTAACCCGATGTGATATGAACCGAGGTATAACGAACCGAAACAACAGTGACCGGGAAACCGAGTTGTCCCGGATTAAGGAAACCGCAGTCGGTGCGGTTGTCAGATGGGCGCAGTCAGACCGGAACGAGCTGACCATGCGCAGTCAGGTGAACAGGTATATGGAAGCCTCAGGAGCCCACAACTCCCCTGCAGGGGAAGAGGGCATAATGTTGGGAAGGAGGATTGTGGCGAGGGAGATTCTTCTCGGCTGCATTACCCCTCTTTCGAGGGAAATTCTGAGGAAAGCCGAGGCGATGCTCCTTCGCATAGCCGAAGATGATGCACCGAGGGTGAAGCGAGGCCGGGGAATATGATGGTGACGGCGGTCTATGGTTGCCTGGAAACTGACAGGGCTTGCCCTTGTTATAGCCCACTATAACTACTCCGCTTCGCTCCCGTAGTTGTGGGCTCTCCCG
>JAIDSM010000138.1 GCA_029061225.1 Muribaculaceae bacterium | reverse complement strand
TATTAGTTAACTTTTTATAAGATAGGTTGGGAATTGTATACTGGACTCGATGTTTTCAACTAAATTAGGAAAGAGCCCCAAAAAGCATTCTCCGCCCCGAGCCTCAACTCCTTCTCAAGTTTGTGTTTGTAAAAATGCAGATGCTCCCTCAATTCGTGAAGTTATTCTAATTGATCATTAATCATTGATAATTGATCATTGAATTCACGTCCTTGTTCTACTGGAATGGTGTCGGACATAAGGGATCTACTGAAGAGCGTGTTTATAAAGTCTCAATCCTTGTTCTAATGGAATGGTGTCGGACCTTTCTGGGAAGATTTTCAATATTTGTTAAACTGTCTCAATCCTTGTTCTAATGGAATGGTGTCGGACAAAAAGACTGAAAGCAAAGAACTCAAGCAGTAGTCTCAATCCTTGTTCTAATGGAATGGTGTCGGACTATACAAATTCCTTGGTGGATTTGGCATGCTGATGTCTCAATCCTTGTTCTAATGGAATGGTGTCGGACGATTTAGACTACGACTTCAAATGAAACAGTTAGGTCTCAATCCTTGTTCTAATGGAATGGTGTCGGACAGTCTACTGCCCTAGTTTATAAATTCGGTGCAGGTCTCAATCCTTGTTCTAATGGAATGGTGTCGGACCGCCTGATCCTCAGTTAATTGGATTTTGAGTATCCAAAACCTTGGTTGAGTCAAACACTGAGACATCAATCACTTATCCCTCCGTCCGAGAAACTTTTCGCAAAAGTAATAAAAATCCCGATTCAATCCAAGCATTTAAACGGATTTCTTCACTCCTCGTCGTCATCGGCGATGATGTCGATGACGGTCATGGCGAGACGAAGAAGCAGAAGCGAAGGTAGCGGACATAGTATCATAACGGTAAGGTTTTAGTTGGTTGTAAATAGAAATAGGAATGAGGAAAGATGATGCCGGGATTTTATCGCAGGCTACCCGGCGGAGCCGACGGAGGGGAAGTCCTCACTTCCCTCCACTCCCTCCGAGTTCGCGGATGAGGATAGGAGCAACAGCGACGAGGATCTCAATAAGTATAGGCATAAGGTTTCAATTTTATGGGTGAATAAATAGTAGGAGAGAGTAAATTACCGAAGTTCGGTGTGGATGGAATCGAAAGGAACCGGGATTCAGGCGTAGGCTCCCGTTGGGCCTGGCGAGCGGGAAGTCTCCCTACTTCCCGCTGTTACCTCGGCTCACCGCAGTGATGACAGTGCCGACGGCAATGAGAATTTCTCCTAATAGAAGCATATTCGTTGTGGTTTTTGTGGGTTAATAGTCTGGATGGCGTCTGCAGCCGTATCCGGAAAGAAAGAAGAAGAGGAAGGGAGTCCGGCCGGATCAGTAACGGCCACCGCAGCGCTCTATGACGCGGTCGGTATCAGATTCACGATAGTAACACATAGGTATATAGGTTAAAGAGAAAGAAAGTACCGGGATTTTTTCGCAGGCTACCCGGGGGAGCCGAGGGAAGGCGTGGAGTGGAAGCCGTCACAATTCCCTGAGCCGGTCAAGAAACGAGCCCCGGCGAGGAAAAGGCGAGGTAGGAAACGTAGGAGGCAGCGGGCAGGGATCAATAAAGATTTTCATAGCGGAAAGTTTTTTGTGTTAAGGTAAGAAAGATGTCTGAGATGTCAGGAATCAATCTCGAATCCCGAAGAAGTCAAGTGGAAGAGGTAGCCCTTATTTGGCTCCTTTCTTGACGGTAGGTGTTTTGGAGAAGACCGGAATGGTAGAGAGAAGAAGAATCTTAAGGAGTAAATTCATAATGGTTGTATTTAGGTTTGTGTCATCGGGGAAGACTTTATCGTTCCCTCATCGACACTGCAAAATTACAGCTTTTCTTGGACCCATGCAATATCTACCGTGCGCGATATGCACATATATATTGCTAATCCCTTCGCATTCTCACTCAAATAAAAGCCATTCATACTCAAATGCAATCGTTTGTGTTTTATATATTGCCTTTTGTTTGTCTCATCCTCTCTTTTTACTGGCAGCGGCTTCACCCGCCGTCCTCGAAAAAAGATTGCGCAGCAGGTCTGTCGAAGGTGAAATTCCCCGATCCGGAGGGTTTGTGATAGTCCACCGAGCATGCTCTGCCTAATCCCACATCCTCCCAAAAAGCATTCTCCGCCCCGAGCTTCAACTCCTTCCCAAGTTTGTGTTTGTAAAAATGCAGAAGCTCCCTCAATTAGTGAAGTTATTCTAATTGATCATTAATCATTGATAATTGATCATTGAATTCACGTCCTTGTTCTACTGGAACGGTGTCGGACACTTATAAGACGGTCACGAATCATTATTTGGAGGTCTCAATCCTTATTCTACTGGAATGGTGTCGGACTATCTTCAGATGAAGTGACCATCATCGGTAATGGTAGTCTCAATCCTTATTCTACTGGAATGGTGTCGGACCGACTGACCCTCAGCCAATTGAGATTTTGAACTCAATTGCTAGGCAGTATCCAAACACCGAGACATCAATCACTTACCCCTCCGTCCGACAAATTATTCGCAAAAGTAATAAAAATCCCGATTCAATCCAAGCATTTACACGGATTTCTTCACTCCTCGTTGTCATCGACGATGATGTCGATGACGGTCTTGACGAGGCGAATAAGCAGAAGCGAAGGTAGCGGACATAGTATCATAACGGTAAGGTTTTAGTTGGTTGTAATAAGAAATGGAAAATGAGAAAGTGATGTGGCCGGGATTTTGTCGCGGCTACCCGGCGAAGCCGAGGGTGGGGGAAGCCCTCACTTCCCGCCCTGCCCTCCGCTCAGCTCGCGGATGATGATAGGGGCGACAGCGACGAGGATCTCAATGATTACAGGCATAAAGAAATAGTTTTAAGAGTGAAAAAATAATGGAGAAAGAGGAAATTACCGAAGTGCGGTGTGGTAAGGTTCGTAGCGAGGAGAGAGTAGGGATGAAGGCAAAACTCACTTGCCTCGGCGTCGAGCCATCTCCTCGACGATGATGGGGATGGCGACGGCAGCGATCTTCAGAGCTGTCTTAAGCATAGGTGATTTGATTTAAGTGTTGAAAAATGACGCAGAATGCAGAATAAGGAGAGACAGAGAAAGCGCAGGATTATTTCCTGGGCCAGGGGACACGAGGCGGGAATGAAGGACGCGGGGACCGAGGCGGAAACGGGCAGGGATCAATAAAGATCTTCATGGAGGAATGAGTTTTGTGGTTAAGGTAAAGGTTAAGTTTCGTAGAAATGTGTCGGGAATCTGAAGGCTTCCCGGCGGAGCCTGAGTGCCGTCAGTCATCAAGCGAGTCGATGATGATCTCGATGGCGGCAGCGGCGATCTTCAGCAGTGTTTCCATAAAAGTAAAGGTTTTGGGTTTAGAATACTGTCAGCTGGAATAATTGGTTATTTTCCGTTCGACGGTGCAAAGTTACGGCAATTTTCCGGTTCGTGCAATATCTGGCGTGCGTGATATGCACAATGATTGGTATCGGAGTCTGCTTTCGACTGGTGGAATGTTAGCAAAAGACAGAAGAGAGGAATTGACAGTCACAAGTCCCTGAGCCGGTCAAGAAACGAGCCCCGGCGAGGAAAAGGCGAGGTAGGAAACGTAGGAGGCAGCGGGCAAGGATCGATAAAGATTTTCATAGCGTAAATGTTTATTGTTTGGGTTGTTTGTTGTTTTGTAAGTCGGAGAGCGTCTCTTTATATTGGGCGTTGTCTCTCTGAGCTTACATAAGGAAAACGTCGAGATTAGTCATAAGGTTTTGGCTTGCGTGCATCATATACACATAAGACTCCCTGTGGATTCTTGATCTTTATCCGCAGGGAGTTCATTAAATTATTGACTGATAAATATCTCCTTTATGGAGTAAGTATGCTTTTAGTTTTTGCTGTTTTTCAAATATGCGAAAGCAAACTCGAAATTATTCGTACATTCGAAGCATATCTTTCAACTGTAATCTCAATGTGTCGCGGAGATGCTCCGGCGTCAGCACTACGAGTGCGGGACCGAACGAGAGCATTTCCCGACGTAACTCATAGTTTTCTTTACATTGTATAGTGAAGTATTTTCCTCCTTCATAATCAAGGGTATGGCCGACTATATTCTTAGCTTCCTCCGGAGACACCTCCTTCTGGGAATGATGGATGTATTTCTTTGCGACATAGTCAGCGGATACATCTGATACCCAAAACAGTATATCCAATATCTCAGTATCCTCAACTGATACTCCGACCACATCTTGTAGAATATCGTCCATTTTCACATAGGCTGGCCGATATTTGATTCCAGCTGTCTCCTGAAGCTTGGTGATCCTATCAAGAGTATAGCGTCTGATGCAACCATCCTCTTCATCGAATCCGAACAGATACCAGCGCCTGTTGTATTCGCGTAGATACCATGGATGGACGGTGTGGTATATCACTTTGTAGGGCGGCTTGCGGTCACGAACTCCTATCCGTATTACCTCCTTGAAGCGGATGCTGTCATAGATGGACTGAAACCATCGTGACACCTTGTTTTCAACAGGATTCTTCGTAAACGATATTATCTGTTTGTTTTTATTCGTCTTGGCCTTAAGATTCAGTTTCCTGAAAAATTTCATGCTGTCGATGCCCTTCAGTCCGAGCATTGCCAGAGCTTCTGAAAGAAAATCCTTCTCGTCGTTGCTTATATCGACTTTAAAAAGGGAATTACCGGGATGACGATATTTGATGAAATATACTTTTCTTGACTGTTGGTTCTTGATATCTTTTATAACTCTCTTTTCCTTCTCTATTTCAAATCCCATCTCATCAAGTAGGTCAAGATCTCTGTCGATGGAGAAGCGGTTGGCCTCTACTCCTGAGGCCAAGACCTTTTCCATCAATTCAGCCATCGTAACTCCAGCCGGCGAAGAGAAAAGCGCTTCATCCAGTGCTTTCAGACGCTTAAAGCGGTTGTTGTCGAGTTCGTTTGACATATTTGACTACTTATTTATTAAATTAAAAAGTCTGTCGGCCCATTCCTTTGATGTCACTTTCTCTATAAAGCTCCATAACGGGGAGGTCCTGACACTCCAGAGCTTTTTCTTCTTCTCGTCTCGTGAGGGCTTCTCGGCAAGCCGAAGAAGACATGCCTCCAACTGATTCAACTGCTCTTCGGGAACATGGTCGCTTTGAATTATCTTATTCAGATAATCTTCAAGACGTGGACGCAGTTTCTTGAATTCGTCTATCTTGTATTTGCCGGCGTTGGTTCCTGATTCATATTTTTCATCAAGGAAGCTTAGTCCGCCTGCCGCTTTCTCTGCTTTCCTTGCAGCCAGCTCGGCTTCCTTCCTCTCTTTTTCAGCATGGAGCTCAGCTTCAAGTCTTTCCTGCTCCTTGCGGGCACGCTCTTCTTCAATAGCCTTGACTCTGACAGACTCTTCTTCCTCTTGTTTTCTACGTTCGCTCTGATGTGCTGATCTCTGCTCCGACAGCCGTTGCAAGGCATCTGTCGATTCATCCTCAAGCGAAGATGGGCTGAACTTTCTCCTGATAAGCTCACTGTATCTCTGAAGATAAAGACAGGGGAACTCCTTTTGTTGCTTTCCTCCCTTGGCGATATTGAATTCGTTATGTCCATCCATGTCGAGGGTCATATAATCGAAATCATCATTATTGGGAACTTCAAACCGGGTGACTGTCATGAGCTCGCTCACAGATGCGGACTGTGACCATGACCTTCGGAGGCTGTCATCCATAAATTTCTCGAATACGGCCATATAACCTCTTGAATCCAGAAGATCTCCGTCATCGACAGATCCAACTGATATAAGTTCGAGATCGGAAATATCGATGCGAACTTTTCCATAGCCATAAGGTTTTGCCATGCCTATTTGGTGGCGGCATTCAGCCTCATTGCCATGAAAAGTCAATGCAGTCAGCAGCGCTCCCAATTCCTCGGGTCGAAGATTATGAAATCTTATCTTACCATCAAACACCGCTCCCGGAAGAAGTGGATGCAGGATGGTATCTACATTTTCTGTCGCTGTCTTTTCCCAAGTTTTCGAGCGTAAGAGATATCGCTTCCAGCCTGACGGACGTCCCTCATCTTCTTTATTGCATGTGCGGTATTGGTTAGGTCCGTTCATTACTCCGTCCTTTCCCCGTTTGTACTGGTCTACATATATTGGATAGTAGGATGCCTTCGGACCGCTGAGTACGAGACGTACGGGGCTGTCCGAAAGTTTGGCATTCCCGCTCATAAATGGCGAGAACTGCACTCGACCCTTGAGTGATCCTTCCTTGTCGGAGTAGCCGAAGATACATTCCGCCATATCATGGGTTGACTTTCTGTGGTCTTCAGGCAGGGTCTGATATGGTGTTTGATCATATGGAAGCTTATAGAGCAGGGCGAGTCCCCAGTCTCTTATCTTTCCTGATTTTTCATCACGGCGGAAGAATACCGGTATCCCTGTTCTCTCAAGAAGTCGTTCGTTCACAAATTTCCAGTCAAGAGAGTCTGTATAAATGAACTTATATTGTTCGAATTCTTCTTCGCTAAGTGGATACTTCTCTGAGAGCCTTTCAGGATTCCTAAATACAAATTCATAGAATTTTCCGGCGTTCTTCTCCAGTTTTTGTGGACGTGGATACATCCAGAGGTCAGGTTGACCGGTAAGAACTATAGTGCCTTGAATATCTCCGTCCGGATCCACCCCGACGCGCAAAGCATTGGAGCCTATATTGGAAAACCTTAGATCCTCAAGATCATCGATTGCTCCTATTTCCTCTATGAGCTTGTATTTGTAGTAGGCGAGTTTCGGATCGATATCTTCTCCGTCTATTTTTCTGTCCTTGTTTAGATCTCTGTTGAGTAGCTTATTGCTTTTCTGCGAGAATTCCCTCTCGAAGATGTCGCTTCTGAAATATGAGTCAAGTTCTTTCTGGCCGATGCGGTACGGACGTCCGCAGTCGATTATCTCGTAGCCCCCCTCCGCTTTCTCGCGTAGCCAGCCACAGCGGAGCTTCTGTACCTCCTTCTTTAGGGGATACAGTTTGCCATTATCCCATTCGCGCTGTGCAAACCGCGCGTTTCGGTCTACATCCATCTTGCTGAAGGTGAGAATCTCGAGTACATTGCGTACCTCTCCCTTGACTGTCGTTCCCGGAAGAAAGAATTTGTCACCGATTCGGCTGAATGTTGCGAACTCTCCGTTCTTGGCATTCCGGTCTTCCTGACTGTGACCGTTTCGTACGAAGATAGGTGACTCTGCGGTGAGACGGACGCTTATGGTGCCGCTGATGCCATCGGAAAATGGCACGTCATGCGATATCTGGTCACCCCACTCAGGAAATATTACCTGATCGGAGAGTGGTATGAAGTTGAATGGAGCCTTTATCATTTTTCAGATTCTTTTAAGGGTTCGAAACCTACGAATACTTTCTCAGCCGGTTGAAGCACCGGCATGCCGCAGCAGAGCGGATCGGGTTGTTCGCGCCAGTATTGAAGGAAGCGAAGTTTAAGGCCTGGCATTCGGTTGGCTACATAGCGCTTCAGGACAATGGAGCTCTGTTTTCGCTGGTCCACATCTTCTATGTTTTCTTCTACATCATACCGGTTTAGTATGTAATGTCCGTCTACATATTTGATGCTGACGGAAATTTTCGATTTCTCGTCATAAAGCTGCCCCTCTATTACAAAAGGATTTGCGTTCTCGCTGCTCAAGATGCTGTTGATTCGGGCTGCCGCAGAGGAGTCTGTGTTTTGGACTACGACCGGATCAACGGTATCGCTCATCCAGTAATATCCTACATAGGATCCCGAAGGTATGCTTTCAATTTTCTTCATGCTCATTGTCGTTTACAATCACTAAAGTTCCGTTAAATACTCCATGTCCGCGGTTGACGCCTCCGCCGAGAGAAAGCATACCGTTGCATAGATCCTCAAGCGCCTTTTCGAATGTCTCGATTACCCTCTCTGCTTCCGGTGAGCCCTCTTCGCCGCAGGAACTAAAGAGATTTTTCTTATCTAAAAGGATTTCAGTGGTATAGCAGTCTCCTTCTCCATATACTGCTTTCTCGCTGAAGAGGGCTCCTTCTATCCCTCCGCCGGTAAAGCGGTCAATCTTTAGGTGATTGAAGATCTTATCTTTTGCTTTGCCTTGAATGATATCGGAGAAAATCACATTGCCTCTTGTCATGTCATGTTCGTCCCCTTCCGATCCGAACAGAAGTCTGACCGCTTCGTTGTGGCTTCCGGTGATTTTTTCGAAATCTGTTCCTTTCATGTCGTCGGCATATTTGGAACTCAGACGGTTCCAATGAAATGCCACGCGATGGGCAAGTGCCCCTTTCAGGGATGTCGCCGGGATGAGCACGAGGTTGTCTATGAGCGTTCCTGTGACTCCATTGTCGGTCTTTGTCCATTCTACCTTCTTGGCCTTGACCGGCGTCATGTCTGCTTCGTCGTCGCTAAAGCCTGAGCCGAACTGGAAGAATGATTCAGGCCGTAGCTCCAGACGATAGTGTATCATACTTTTGGACGCTGTAGGAGTCATCGACATGTTTTCCGTTTCGTGACCATGTTCTTTCCAAAATAAGGAGTCAAGAGATGAAGACTTGGCGAGATATGCATCCAGAGACTCCTTTTTAAGAAGGTCAAGGTCTGCTGTCTTCATTTCCACCACGCGAATTTTCCCGAATCCGTCACGGGTGCCTCCGCCTAATCGGAAACTTACGTCTCGCAGACGGCTTAATACCGACTCAAAAAGAGTAAAATTAGATCCGTCGCTTACCATCTCAATTTCAAAACAGAAACGGCTGCCGGCAAATACCACCTGTCCGCTGAATAGTTTTTGGTCGGCGGCTGTCCCCTTATCGGTAATTCTTACGTGCTGTCTTACGGGAAGAGCGGCGTAGTGTTGCAGGAGGGAGTCTGAGAATATCCTATCCATATCGCACAGGCCATCCATCACATTCCCTTGGCTGTTGAGTATTTTTGCTTCCGTGAAGATTATCTCAGATCCCTTCCCTTTGTCGCTGTTTTTACCGCTACCTTGGAAGCCGAAAAGCGATTCAACTATATCTTTGCCTGATTCTTCTCCTTCATTAGTGCATAGCGACTTCATCATGCTTCTTACTACGCCTGCGATGGAAGTGGCCGGTATATATGGGAGTCCGTTGGAGTCGGTGGCTACAAGCGAGTCGGTGACGAGATCCTTATCTCCGGAACCGATAGATAAGGGCGTCTCGGCCTCTATCACTATCCTTGCGAGATAGCGATGTGTATAGTTTGTCATATCATTACGCTTCATGATTTCTGTCTGATTTTCTTTGCCATCTCTGAGGCAAGGTTAACTATTGCCAGTCTCGCAGTTATGGGACTGAGGACTCGCTCGGCATCGTTGACGAAGTCTTTCAATAACTTCAGGCGTTCTCCTGCCCATTTCTCCTTTGCGATGCCGTGCACGAGATAGCCGGTCGGTTCCGGTTCTGCAGCAAAGAGTTCTTTCTTGATTTCGGAAATGTCGGAGGCGGAGATTGCGAGATTCCTTATATTGCCCCATTGAGATGAGAAATCACCTTTGGTGAACTTGCGGGCGTTTCTAAGAGTCCATCCATTGACCATGTCGGTCGCTTTAATGGTTTCTCTGTCACGCTTCTTCATGTCTTTCAGATAGCGTAGTAAAGGTGATGCTGCTGTGTCGGATGCCACGTTGCTGTCGTTGGTGGCTCGGTTATCTTCCTTGGAGTCAGAATTAAGCCGGAAGATGGCGTTGCCATTTATGTCCCCTTCAAGGAATGAAGGATTATAGACTACGCGTCCGAAGCCTTCGTTGACATATGCGCCTATATAGTGGGAGTAGAGTTGGGGTTCGAAGCCTTCCGGAAGATTCACTACAAAGACACTTCCTTTTTCAATTCCGCAGCGGTCTGTGTCAAAGCTCTGACGCTTGAAGTTCCACGGTGCATACCTAAAGGTTCGGATTTGTGATTTCTCCCAGTCGATTTCTCCTTTCAGCCCGAGCATATCAGCTGTGGGTTGGAACGTAGGAAGTCCATACTCGTCAAGGAATATCAGACGTGAATCTGCATATACTGCTACCTGGTGCTTGCCGTTCTTAGGATCATGCGCTCCACTGCTTATCTCGTCATAATCTACGGCTTCTATGCGGACAAGTCCATATTGAGCGCTTCGTGAGCGTCCGATCTGTCTTTCTCCTACGATTGCTTGTTCTATCTTTTTCTCCGGATTATCTATAGAGTCAATCGCATCATCATCGATCTCTACGGAGAAATACATGGTCAATCCTTTGCGGAGGGATTGATAGCCGAATAGTTGCTCGTCTTTTGACCGGCGCTCCTTGCGGTCGTAGGCTGATTTCACTGCAAATGCTGTCTCTGTCTTGACCTGAAAGGCTGTTGGCTGCTGTCCGGCTCCGGAAAAGTCGTAAAATCCACGGCGGCATTGTTTCAGCTGGCGGTCAGACATATCCCTATCTTCCGGAATTAGATGATGGATGAAGAGCTCGCCATCCGGACCGCTGAGTTTCGGATAATACATGGATGCGGGCACTCGTAGTGCTCGAAATCCGTTTAGCGACGGATGCGCGTCTCCATACCTGACTTTCCCGCTGTGAAACATTATTGAGGATTCCGCTGGTGATAAGGACGGGTAGAGCTTCGAGGCTACGATGCCGAGGAAATTACTGCCGGGAATGAAGTCGAGGGTCTCGTTGGGTCCTGTGGTTGCGGACTTCCTGTTGAGTATCACGTCGGATAGCAACGTGCATTTGAATTTCAGTTCCTTCATTGTTCTGTTTGTATTGGAGAGAAAGAGCAGCGCCCCAATCCTCGGTTACGGTTTTGGCCAAGTCTCTTTATATAGCGCATGGCGTCGGTGATTATCTCTCGGAAGTCCTCCCCGTCGGGGAGATTGAGTATCTTCCCTTCGAGTGCGCATGGGGCTGTGACTTCCATACGGCGCAGGCTCTTGTCTACGGCTGTGCCGTCATCCCCGATGGCGGTGGATGAGATTGTGCGGTATATATATGGCTGAAGTGCTCCTGCTGTGATGGCCTGGCGTTCCGTAGATGGTATCACGGCATTGGTGAAGTGGGCGGTGCCTCTCAAAGCTCCGTGTCCGGAATCATCGTTCCCGTCGAAATGACCGAATCCTTTCCTGATCTCTGCCATCCTTGATTCTCGGAGTTCATCGTCGTCTCCCGAACGGAGTGCCGCTATGTCTTCCGCTGCTTCTCGTAGAAGTCCTTTTACTGTCTTGCCGGGAAGGTATGGGAGTCCATCACTGTCCTTGACTACCAATGCGTCAACGTATGCTCCCGCTGAAAGCCCGGATCCGCAGTGCCAGTCGGTGAAGAATTCCACTTTATATGTAATGTCCATGTCTTTATATTCTTAAGTTATCTTGTCTTTTGGGTGTCTATGGTATTTACCGCAAGAAGGTCGTAGACCGGATATACAGTCACGCCGTCTTCTCTCGTCCTAACCTTATGACCGTCTTTTCTGGCAATGGCCTTGACAAAACTATTGAGATTTGTTATCTCAATCAGTCTGTCGAGTTTTTGGTCGGCTTCTGCGGGATTTTCATGCAGGAGCGTGAGCCAGTTGCGCAGATGCGACTTGACTGCGTTCCCTTCCTTATCCCTTAATCTTTTGCTTTGCTCACGCAATTCAGTTACTGTCCATCTTCCCTGCTTGGTGTCTTTAAGGTAGTAGGGTCCAAATTCAAAGGAGATATCCGTCTGAGGCATCAGTTCGCGTTTTGCAATATCGCCGAAATCTGCTACAAAACTGTCCTGTACCTTATGAAACATCAGGCATGAAGCCGGAAGATTTCCCTCGGTTGCTTTGTAAAGTGTCTTGGTGTCTTTTTTTGCGCGGTCGCAGAGTGATTCTGCAAGTCTGTAGCCGAAATGGAAGGGAAATGATGACTTGACAAAGGCAATCCCTGCGCAGGCTGTAAGTTTCAATGATCCGTCTGCAAAGACGCTCTTCTCTCGTTTCCCGTCGGCTTTCACTCCGCTTAGGATGCCTCCAAGTTCCTTTTCGGTCTCTTCTTCGAAATATTTAAGGAATGCTTCCGTATAGGGTATTGCGAGATCCGCACGGCAGATCACAGTATGGTCGTCGCCGCTGAGTACGATCGGACGCACCGGTATGAAGTCGTGTCCTTGAAGGTCTTTGTAAACGGTGTCATTAAACGCTCTTTGGGCAGCTATTGTAGTGGCATGGTCAAGTTTTCTTGAAAATTCGCGAAAGGTATCCTTATCAGATCCGATTTCTTTTACTATCTGTCCGAGTCCATTGCCGTCAGCATGGATTATGGCTATCCAGTCATTGCTTCCGGTCATTTCTTCGATGTTATAGGGAAGCCGGCTCTTGTCAATCGGAATATCCCGACCGAAAGCTTTCTCACATAGAAGCTCGAAGGTCTCCTTTCGTTTCCATTTCTCTTCGAAAAGTTTCCCTTTCTTTTCGAAAAGCTTATGGAAGGTAGCGGAATCCATATATTCGGTTTTGCCATCCCTTTCCCTTATGTGGGATACCGGAAGTCCGGTCTGTCGGCTGCGAAGTATTCCCATCAGTCCGAGATTTAAGTCGCGTACCTGACGGTTGCGTTGCGCTCGAAGGTTTTTCTCAAGTTTCTGTACGGCTTCACCGAAGTCTTCGTCTGTCTCGATCTTCACTACGCTCTGGCTGATGGTGATCCCGGGGGCGAACTCCATTATCTCCTTTGGGAAGATACGGACCACTCGGCTGCATTCATCCACGCTGTCGAATATATATTTGATGTTGCCCGCTGCATTCAGGATGGCGTTGGGATCATTTTTTAGCCTTTCGGCGTCTGGCACGCCATAGAGGACATCGGCGAAGCAGTCTGTGCAGATTTTCTCTACAAGTTCGCTCGCGCCCATTATCTCCTTCAGCTTGTTGGTCTGAAAGATGAAGTCCTGAATGCCCTGAACGGCGGCTCCATATAGATATTTAGGCATATGATGGGGTGTTAGGGTTTATAAGTGAATGATTATTCCGTGGTTCTGGCTTGCTGACTTCCCCAATCCGATCCATTGTGGAAGTTTTACATTGGAGCAGAAGGAGGCGGAGAATCTTAAAAGGTCGATTCCTTTATATGTCAGAGGGCCATCAGCGGATATTTGCTGAATGGTGCATTTCACTTCCTGAGAGAAATATATATCCATTCCCTTGGCAAATGACAATATGTTGCCCACAAGCACTCGTTGTAGTATCGATAGACGCTCGATGATTCCGTCAGCTCCTTGATATTCACGAAAATTCCTTTCGTTGAGCGGCAGCCAGTTTTCGATGGCATAGGAATGGATTTCATTTGATATGCCGATTCCTTCGTGCCAGTCTCCTACGGATGATACTTTCAGGAGCTCTTCTCGATTGCCGATTCGGCAGCGTATGCCTTGCCCCGATGTGAAGTTTTTCCTGAGTATGTCTGCACCTTCCTCTATTCCAAGGATGGCGGGATGGCCGTCAAACTGCTTATACTGGATTCGCGGATAGCGATAGGAGTAACCGGCGTCCACGTGGTTGTGAAACAACCGGTCTCCTCCCGTCATGGCGATTACCGCACCTCTGAATCTCGGTAGGTCTTCCGGAGGGAGGAGATTCTCGAACACTACCATGGAGAGGTGGATACGGCGGTAGATTGGACTATTAAGGGAATCTGTCATGTTTGACAAAAATTAAGTTTACTCAAGAACTCTCAGTGCTTTAAGGCAACGGTCCCAGCATTCGTTGAACTCTTCCTTATATGTCTCGAAACCCTTAACGTCGTCCGACGTTGTACCTCCATGGCTGAGAAGGTTTCGGCTTTCTGAGATCTCAAGATATGGCTGTACGAGTTCCCCAATAGCTTGATGCTTTCTGATCAGTTTTTTTGCAGTCGGAGAGTTATTCCATTTACTGTGATAATTCATTACATAATAGTCACTGGTCGTCTTATATATGCTTTTGATGATGTCTCCGACAGCCCGTCTGATCTCGAAGGTTTGATTTTTAGGTAGGAGTTTGGGATTGTTTTTTTTGACTTCCGCAAGAAGGGACTCTGCAAGACCTTCTTCCTTGATAAGATCGTAGACTCTTGAGATAATATATTCCTTGGCCATGGTATACGCCTGCTGAATCATGTTATGGTTGATAGCCCACTTAATTGCACCCTCAACATTTGCATAATCATCTTTAGGCATGAAGCCGTATCTGTTCAGTTCTGACTGTATTTCGCGTATTAGTTCCTTCTGCGGATCAGTCGTAAAGCTGCTTTCACAGAAGTCATTGATCCGAGTGTTGATGGTCTTCATGTATTTACCGGATTTAAGGTCATCAATACATGAGGTCTGAATATATAGGTCAAGGTCGCCGAGTGCGAAGATGATATCGTCTACCGCTTCGTCGAGACCTTCGTCTACCCTGTCCTCGAGCAACTCGGAGAATGACCTAAGATTGCCTGAGTTGCGGAAACTTGCGGCTGCTGTTGTGAGATCCTGAAGAAGCACCATATTGGTCATATCCACAATAGGTGCTGGGTTGGCTTCAATTTTCTCCTTAGGCCATTCCCTAACTAAAGCTGCGTACCCGAGCGCCTCGAACGCGCCGTAATATACGCCTTTCACCTTTATATCCTTCAGAAACCTTGCATAATTGAAGAGTGTGCTTGCAAAGATAGGTATTGATCGGAACGCGTGGGTCATATCGAAATAGACTTCGTCTCCTTTATCAAGTTTGTCAAACACGCACTTGAACATTTCCTCAGTTTCCTTATCGCTGAAGCCTGCTGGAATAATATAAGTGTCTTTACCCTTCTCTTTTTCTGGATTGATACGGCACTTCAACTCCGCCATCTTGTTGAGGGTGGATGCAAGTCCGGGTCCACTATTGGAGTCAATCCAATTTTTTTCGTTTGATTCCTTTGTGCGGAAGACCATGATGCAGTCCTTGTCGTTCCATCCTTTGCATAGCTTGTAGGCAAGTGCTTCCTGGATATACTTTGTAGGATGGTCGGTCACTTTCTTTCCTTCCCGTGAATAATAGACAGGCACGTATTGATTTGTGCCGAGAAATGATATGAGTACTTTTCTTGCCATAAATTTTTATATGGTTATAATGTATATTTACGAAAACGGATGAAGTTGAAATTGACCAGCTTATGCCCGTCAGGTTGCATAGTGACGTCTCGGGCAGCGCATGAGGCTATGCACTGGATACCGAGGCGGTGGAGACGGCTGATAAGGGCGAAGCAGAGAGTTTGCTCTCCCATTATATGTACCGTGAAGGATTCGGCCGCTCCCATGCCGAGTACTCTTTCCAGATAAAGGTCAGCCAGGTCTCCAATTTCCTCTTCGTCTGCATCAGGTGCCACGGACGGAAATGGCAGATCGACTGTCACACCGTATGCGGCTGCGGCTTTCTTCTGCCGGTCGCCCCATAACGAATAGGGATGATTGGAAAGGTTTATAAGCATGGTATTTGATGTTGGTTTCTTATTTCAGGTGTGGGAGGAGAATCGGCATAAGTCTATTTTCGCTCCGCTATTGCAAAATTAGATAAAATCCCTGATATGTGCAATAGCTGATGCGCGTCAAATGCACATTCTTTTAGTCTATGGCAAAACTGTTTTATGGATAGTTGATCCAAAGTATCGATGGCAATTAATATAAAAGGCCATCTTTTTTTATCAAGATAAGGCTCATCCTCAAATAAACCATACTAATTTTGCATCGGAAACGAAATCCAAACGATTGCCG